>NZ_WWTL01000006.1:0-183535 GCF_009874105.1 Clostridium sp. BIOML-A1
AATCTGTACACTGCCGCCTGCTGTTAACAGTTCTGCTCCGGTTACGGTCTTGCTGTAGCTGTCTGGGCCTGTGATCTCAAAGCTGATATCTGATGCTACATCTGTGAGTGTCTTATCTCCACTTACTGTCTTTGTCAGTTTCAGGCTGCCGACCTGCTTCTTGTAATTGTTTACAAACTCTATGTTGCTGGTTGCTCCATCTGTTACAGCTGCCGTTGCTGTCTTTCCGTCAACTTTGCTTCCGCTTCCTACCTTGTGGCTGGTTGTCAATGTATAACCTGTGATTCCTGCTACAGTTTCGACTACTGTGTAGTCTCCTAATGCAAGGCCATCAATCTGTACACTGCCGCCTGCTGTTAACAGTTCTGCTCCGGTTACGGTCTTGCTGTAGCTGTCTGGGCCTGTGATCTTAAAGCTGATATCCGCTGCTACATCCGCAAGCGTCTTGTCTCCACTTACTGTCTTTGTCAGCTTCAGGCTGCCGACCTGCTTCTTGTAGTTGTTTGTAAATACTACTTCTGCTGTTCCGCCGTTTGGTACGGCTGCTGTTGCTGTCTTGCCATCAACTTCACTTCCGTCTCCAACCTTATGGTTGGTTGTTAATGTATAACCTGTGATTCCTGCTACAGTTTCGACTACTGTGTAGTCTCCGATTGCAAGGCCATCAATCTGTACACTGCCGCTTGCATCAAGCTGTGTTCCTGATACTGTCTCACTGTAGCCATTTGGTCCGGTAATCTTAAAGCTGATATTTGCCTTTACTTCTGCGAGTGTCTTATCTCCAGTTACCGTCTTTGTCAGCTTCAGGTTGCCTACCTTCGGAGTTTCACTGTAATTTATAATTCCAAATGCTCCATTTACATCAGCTGTTAAGCCCTCTATGGACACAACGGCCTTTCCTGCATCTTCTGTTACCGTTACAGTCCATGTACTTGTTGGCTTCAAAAAGCCGGAAGGTGCTGTTGTTTCTTCCAATATATACTTTCCAACAGCTAAACCTGTAATTGTAAGTTCTCCCGTTCCACTCTGAGAAGTTCCGTGACCAACTACAGAGCCTTTGAAATCAGCCTTTGTGTCATCGTAATTATAAAGATAGAATGTTGCTCCACCTAAATAATTATTATCCAGATCCTTTTTGATCAATTTCAGATCTCCGGTCACAACCTGAGCATCCGCCTTATTAACGGCTGTCAATATACCACTACTAATACCCGTCTTATTATTAGCTGAATATGTTACCTTGTATCCCGGTATATCTGCTTCCTCAATAAAGTAATAATATCTTATACCTTCTCCATCCTTGGTAGGAAGTTTTGTTACTATCTCCTCCCAGGAATTACTATTACTCAATGTATATACATGATCCACCGGTGTTGTACTTCCGGCATCTGCAAATACAGATGTTGCTGTTCCCGTCGCTTCAAAAAGTGCTTCCTGATATTCTGCAGACACAGCTACCGGCCAATTATTTACAGGAGTTACAGGGTTATCCCACCAGTTATCATCTGGCGCAAATGTAATATCAGTATCTGCATCCACTGTAAATGTATAAGTTTTTGCAGTTGATGACTCACTTGTGAAAGATTTTGTCTCAGCCGTTCCTCCATTTGTACTTACTGTCAAATCCGCACCAGAAGCACCATAACCATTATTCCAGGTTATTGTACAGCTTGTTCCAGGTTTTACATAGTAAGTCGCCACCCCTTCTTGAGTATTGTTCCAAGCATACTTATTATGTACCGTTACAGTCTTATAATCTCCACCATTTCTCTCATACTTCTGCTGTTTTAAAGTAATGGTTGCACTCTGTGCATTTGTTGGTGTCAATGCACTTCCATCTGCATTCTGCCACTCTTTTCTTATAACTACTGTTGTATCATCTATATCGTTCGTAATAGTATCTGTCATACCCTTACTAATATAGAAATGAATCGTCGTATTATCCTGTAAACCTGCAGCAGACTGTAAGCCGTTGTCTTTAATCTCCTTCTTAAGATCCGATAAGGATTCATCACTACCGCCAGTACCAAACATCATATAGATAGGAGTACTGTCAATCGTATATCCCGTTGGAGCTTCCGTCTCTACTAATCTGTATAATACTTTCTTCTCTACTACAATATCATCGGCAGATGCTTTCTGGCTGTCTGTTGTCAGGTTCAAACCTGTCTCAGGAATCTGAATTTCACTCTCTGTATTCCATGTTCCAGTCTTACTGGTCGAGTCAAAATCGAACTTCTCCATACGGAACTTTGCACCTGAAAGATTCACATGTATATTTCCTGAATCCGTCTTATATAAGGTCAGGCTAGGATTATTGCCCGCTGTCGCTGATGATGAGGCGACAGTATAATTAATATCATTTGATTTATGGTATGATGTTCCGTCTAATGAAATGGCATTACTGATCTGTACTGTCGGATCTGCCATCTTAGATGAATACTGTATATCATAGGTATACTCAATAACCAGAGGAGTCTCATCCGGCACTTTAAATATGATAGATGATACACGATTATTTCCATCTATCGTCTGTGCCGTTGAGGTATCTACCTGATACAAGCCGGAAGATATACGTTGTCCTTTTTTATCCGCTGCTGATTCATCATAGTTATATACCACCACATCATCTTTGTTAAAGATAACTGACTGAAGATTAGCATCAATAGTGCTCAACTTGTCTGTAAGTGTAATTGTATCGGAATCAGGAAGCAGATCCGCTCCATCCGGATTTACAATTACAGTATATTTAATCTTAGATGTTGCATTACCATCTGCATCTAACTGCTGAACACCATTTTTGCTTATAGTATTATCAGAGGTATTGTCCCCCGTGACTTTCTGCGTAATCTGTGAAGATATATTTGTGCCATCAATGGAAGCTTTATTTGTATAACTTCCCTTTTTCTTCGGCATATTCAATGTATATTCGATATAAATAATCTCTGATGTCGAAAATACTGATTTATCCAGTGTAAATATCAGTTTATTGCCAGACTGAGTTGTTGTTAAGTTTGATTTATACTCATTTTTACTACTATCATATCTATATGCATATACGCCTTCTGACTCAGCCCATGTAGCACCATCCGGTAATTCATCCGTAATAACTACATCAGATGTCGTATTAGTCAGTCCTCCATCGCGATTAATTGCGATACGATATCTGAGTTTGCCATATGACGCATTTGTGCAATCCAATACACTATTTTCGCCATCAGCCTTCCAACTCCAATCACCCGACTCAGAATTTACATACTTAATCATCGGAGTCTTAATCTCATACTCATGATTTGCTGAATCCTGCTCTGTCTTACCATTGATCGTAAGAGCCGTAGTATTCTGGAATACTCTCTTATCCCCTTCGCTCATTCCTGTATAGTCGGCATAGGTTGTATACTGTATTCTGAATTCCCGTAAAGATCCTGTACGCTGTATATCCTGTGTATAGTTGATCGTAAATCCATCTGCATTTACGCCATCCGGCAGATCATTTATATCTGTATAATCTATACCGTCTGTACCATGGAATACAAGTTCTGCACCTGTCGGCAGACCTGTGATACCCCATGTATCCTTATTAATTATCAGTTTATCTCCCAAGGTATCTTTGGTGTAGCTGCCGGCAGGTATTCCGCTTTCCGGTATTCTGACACCTATCTCCCAGGTATAGACGCCTCCCTGCTTTGTCTCATTCGACGCACTCTTGAAATTCTTATACTGATAATCTGATTTTCCGATCGTTGCATCTTTGGATGCGGTATAATCTGTATCCTGATCAGACAGTTCTGCATCATTCTTATACTTTTCTTCAGTATCTCTTATATCATTTTCTGAAGTATATGTATATGTAATTGTGTATTTATTCGTATCATCATCTGTAAAGGTATATCCTGAACCAAATAACTTATCTGCTGTCAGTCCATCCTTTGCAGGTGTAACAGTAAAATTCTTAATATCACTGGTATCAATCGTCATTCCTGCCGGCGGAGTAAGAACATCCTTTAAGGTAAAGCCATTCAGATTCTCTCCTGCACCATTAACTGTGATCGTCCATGTGATCGTGCTTCCTGATACACTAGCTCCCTTTGTCAACATCTCATGTTTTACTTCTGTGTTAACATATGCGTCTTTGTCGTTACTTGCATCTTCATCCTTACTTTCTACTTTCGCCTGATTGTTAATCCATTTTGAACCATTCAGGTTTTTCACCTGATCCGGATCAACATCAACATCATATTCGATCGTATAAGATTCTCCCGCATCAAGCTTTGGAAGATCCTTGATCGTCATAGTACTTTTGTTCTCACTTGTCTTACCGACTGTCACTCCGGTACTATAGGAAGTTCCATTTACTTTAATGCTGCTTGCATCAATGGTAAACATACCACTTGCATCATTCACAGTATCTGTTACTGTTACCGTATCTCTGGTTCCCTTTACAGAAGATACCTTAACTGTATAATGTATTTTATTTGTTGCAGAATCGTAAGAACCACCTGTTTTGGTTGCATCAATATCAAATGCATCCTTTGCCGGAACAACCTTAATCGTTGTTCCACTTCCATCAAAACTGATAGAATCTTCTTCCTGTTTTTTATTTGCATTTGCTGAACAATTAAAGATCAATGTACCCGGGAACTTCTTTGATGGATTAAAGTTACTCATATCTGTTCTGTAAGTTATTGTAACTAAGCCATTCTCATCAATAGTATAAGTACCAACTGTCAGGTCACCACTTTTTACTACTCCATCTTTTATCTCTGATGAAAGTTTAATGTTTCCCGGCAACTGATAAGTTACCTGATTATTCTCCTCAGAAATAATGCCATCTGGCATAGTATACTTTATACTGATCTGAATATCATCTCCATCGAAAACCTTATCTGTTTCTACATAAGTGCCGGATTCCTTTTTTCCAACTGTAACACTGTCAAGGTATGATGAAAGATCATATTTATCTCCACTCGCTCTCATGGCTCCATATAATCTGACATCCGCATCTGACGCTGTCGCTGTCCGGGCTTCCGCTCCAGCCTTTGCACTGGTACTTCCAAGACCTGCTCCCCCTGTAATTGGTGAACAAACTGAGAAGACCATCAGCATAGATAACAAAATCGCAATTATTTTTTTGCTTTTCCTTCCCATTCTCTTTACCTCCATTTGTTTGTTGCTCTTAGTTCTCTTTTCTTTGTTTAGCATTCTTGTTCTTAATTGTTTATATATAATCTGGTTTAACGATCTGCACCGGATATATAATCTTAGCCTAAAAATGAACAGACTACCCCCAGGGCATAAACGTTCCAGTTCATCACATCATACGCCATTACCATAAAAAAGTCAACAAAGCAGCAAGGTTGTATTTATTAAATTTCGCCAAGGATTAAGTTTGTTTATTAAATTAAGAAAGCTGTTTGCCGACCGTATTTGCAGGCAGCCATTTTCCCTTCCATGCATAGAGCACCATAAGAGCCGCTCCGAACGCCCATGAGACCGGATATAAGACAAAAATTCCGTCGATATCATGGAAAGTAGGAAGGATAAACTGAATCCACACGATACGGAACAGACATAAAGATGTCAGCAGTACGACCATTGGCGGTACACTCTTTCCTGCCCCCCGGATGGTTCCTGCCAGACCGTGCATGATACTTAAAATGAAATAAAACGGGCAGAAGTACTTCATCGCCAGTTCTCCGTATGCGACGACTGCATCATCATTTGTGAATAACCGCATCAACGGGTCTGAAAATACCAGAAGCAGGATTCCTGTGGTGATCGTATAGATCAATCCCATCGCGATCGTCACCCACATGCCTTTCTTTACCCGGTCTATCTTTCCGGCTCCATAATTCTGTCCGGTAAATGTCGTAACTGCCATGCTGATACTCATAACCGGAAGGATATTGAAGCCATCGATCTTCAGATATGCGCCAAATCCTGCTACCGCATCTGCTCCGAATCCGTTCACACTGGACTGCACAAGGATATTTGACAGGGAAATGACCATATTCTGGATTCCGGTTGGAAGTCCGATCTTCACGATACGTCCTGCCATCTGTCTATGTATCTTTATCTTTCTCAGAGAAACTCTGTAATCTGCTTTTACGCGCATCAGATAACCGGTCGCAAGAACACTTGATACCACCTGACTGATATCCGTTGCGATCGCAGCGCCTTCTACACCCATGCCAAAGCCCCGGATCAGAACCAGATCGAGGATGATATTTGTAACCGATGCATACGCAAGGTAGATCAGTGAACGCTTCGAATTACCACCTGCGTTCAGGATGCCTGCTGCCATGTTATATAGAACATTGAATAACAGTCCACCAGAATAAATCTGCAGATAGAGAACTGCGCCGTCAAATACTTCTTCCGGGGTATGCATCCACAAAAGAAGTCTGCGGCTGAACAGAACACCACCGATCGTAAGGATCACGCCTAATATAACAGATATTGCAAGGGCTGTATGAACAGCATCCTCTGTCTCTTTTTTCTTCTTTGCGCCCAGATACTGGGAAACTACGACACCTGCACCTACGGAAGCGCCCTGACTGAATGCGATCAGCAGGTAAATCACCGATGTACTGGAGCCGACTGCCGCAAGTGCATTCTTTCCTACAAAATTACCAACGATGATCGAATCTGCTGTGTTATACAACTGTTGCAGCAGATTTCCTAATATTAGTGGAATTGCAAAAAATAATATATTTTTTACGATGCTTCCCTCTGTCATCAGAGTGCCTTTTTTCGTTTCTGACTTCATCTGTATCCCTCTGTTCCTGTCTTATCTGTCATGTAAGCTTTCCACCATCTAAAATCTTAGCAATGGCATACTTCTATCATTATCCTAATATCTTTTTCAACATATGAACGCGGTTAAATGGGAATGAAAAATAATATCCGTCTGCAAAATCATCGGTCATTGCCATGAATTCTCTGGCAAGCCGGATACCACAATTTTCTCCTTCTTCTCTGCTCATATCCTCTCTGTAACGATCTATAACTGAATCCGGTATCTCGATACCCGTCATTTCATTCTTCATAAAGACAGCATTTTTCCTGCTGACAAGCGGCATCAGTCCGACAAGGATCGTAGCTCCGGTCTCTTTCTTCATCTGCCTTATAATCTCTGCCTGCTCTGCCGAGAAGATCGGCTGGGTCATAAAAAATGTCGCTCCTGCCGCCATCTTTCTTCGGATTCGTTCTGTCTCTGCCTTTGTATTCATCCGGTTATGATTGATTGCACCGCCATATGTAACCGGGTGCTCGCTAAATGTATCACTGTTCATTTCCTGAACGATCTTCATCATTCCTACAGAGTCGAAATTGAACACGCTCTTTGTCGTCTGACGGAATAATACGGGAACCGGATCACCTGTCAGCAAAAGGAAATTCGTGATATGGTTCAGACTTGCTCCAAGTATCGTGGAACGGATCGCGATCGCATTCTTATCTCTGCAGCAAATATGCGGCATAACGCACAGTCCTGTCTCAAGTCTTATCTTCTCTGCCATCAATACCGAATCGGCTCTGGTTCTTCCCGATGGAGAATCCGGGAAAGTCACGACATCGACTTCTGCATTCTTTAATATATGCGCTGCATCGAGTAACTTCTCATCATCTGCATTTAACGGAGGAACCAGTTCGACTGCAACCAGCTTATGGGACGGATCCTTCACCCGACGCTCCATGAAACCATATGCCGGTTTCTCCGAAGATACAGTTACCTCTGCCACTGTTTCCCTGCTGCCAACCGGATAATCCGGTGATATCCCTGCTGCTATCTTCCGAATATAATCCGGTGTTGTTCCACAGCATCCACCGAAGATACAGATGCCTGACTCTGCGATCTCTGATATTTTCTCCGCAAAATATTCTGCATTATCCGTAAAGGTCAGACGGTTATTCAGATATTTCGGATAACCGGAGTTCGGGAATACCGAAAGGAATGTAGCATCGTCTGCCGATATATTCCGGATCAGCTTCTTCATATGGCCCGGTCCGACACCACAGTTTAAGCCGGTGCCATCTATATATCTGCATGCCTCTGCATCCGCGATCAGTCGTTTCGCAGACAGGCCTGTATTGCTATAGCCGAACTGATTGACACTGAAATGTACCAGAATCGTACAGTCATGTGTCTCTTTCAGATATGCGATCGCCGGGAGAATCGTTTCCAGTTCCGGAAATGTCTCAAATAACAGAATGTCGATTCCCTGCTCGATAAATGTCTCTCCGATCATGATATATTCCTTCGTCAGGTTATCGGAATGCGGTACACCCTCGGCGGGGATCGGGCCGATATCTCCTGCAATATAAATCTCATGCTCCGCCTTTTCTGCCGCTGCCTTCGCGCATGTAACTGCCGCCCGGATATTCTCTTTTACCGCTTCTGTATCACTTAAAAGGCTCTTTGTGTTTGATGCAAATGTATTCGTGCGGATAAGCTGTGCTCCCGCTTCTATGTATTCGGTGTGGATGCCAATGACCCGCTCCGGTGCTGTTATATTCGCAAGCTCCGGAAGATTTGAAATCGCAAGCCCTTTTTCCGGCTTACTTCCATCTCCATATAATGACATGTAATAAGTACCAAATGCTCCGTCTGCAATGATTCGTTTTGTCTGTATATATTCTTTCAATCTCATAAAAATCTGTTTATCTCCTTGTCCGTTTCCAAATTCGGCCTATGTGCTACAGTCTGCCTTTGTCTATCATTAGGCGTTTTTTCCACACCATTATATATGGACATCCATCAGAATTCAATGGTATGCCGCCACAAGAGCCAAATGGCATCTGCCACTCCTGTACTTCCAAACAAAACCCGCAAAACATCTTACTTCTTATAACGCAAAAATGATCTGCATACAAGTCTGTCATTTTCTGACTGCCCTTGTATACAGATCATTTCATTTTAATCGGAACTTTATGATACTCTTATCATCTGTTCCTTCTCGGCAACGTACTTCATCATCCGAAGCACATAGGACGGCATCTTTCTTTTTCCGGCCTCCCAATCCTGCACGGTACGATATGGGATTCCATAATAATCGCAGAATTTTTTACGATTCATACCCATACTGTCACGAAGTTTGCGAACCTCATTTCCGTATACTTCTTTCTCATCCATGCTTTTTTCCTCCTTAACCCTTTTGTATTTGTCCCCAAACCAATATATAGTTTAGTTTATATAAATAACGCAGGATTTGCAATACACCTTGCAAAAATGTCTTGTTTTCTGCATTATTTTACCATTTCTTTACCATTTTCGAGGCTGTTTCCCCAAAAATGACATGCAGAATCAGATCAGATTCCTGTTCTTCGCTTCCATAACTGCGCCGGCTTTGTCTTTTACTCCCAGTTTTTTATATGTCTGTGCCATATGATATTTTACATTTGCCTCCGTCATATTAAGCTGCTCCGCAATCTGGATCCTAGAGAATCCCTCTGCCAGAAGTTTGATGATACGGATACCGGTCTCACTTATCCGGACTTCTGCCTTTCCCATTTTCAGATATCCCGGATATGATCTTGCAACACTCTCTGTCTCTTTCATCACCTGTCTATGATACTGACGATTCTTTTTTATAAGTTTCGGATCATCTTCCACCTCTTCCGGTACAAACGGCAATGCTTGAAGCAGCGGATAGACAGCTGCTCCCTCTCTGGAAATCACTCTTACAAAATGATAATCTGCCGCTTCCTTTATCCCTGCCTGCAATTCTTCCCGCCAGGCTTTATTTCCCATACGATACATCGTGATCGCCATCAGTAATCTGCACTCGATCTGAATATAAGTACGTTTCATGACTTCGGCATAATATTGAAGCTTCACCAATAAACTGTATGCCTGTTCATATTTGCCTCGTTGAATGTATACCCGAACCTTTGTAAGATAAATAAATCTGTCATAGATTGAAAATTCCACATTCTCATCTACCGTCTGATCCATCCACCGGTTTACTTCTGCCCATTCGCCCTTATACAGTGCACATCGGGCAAGAAATGTCTGTATGTTCGGCAACAGCTTTACTGCCCCCTCCTTTTCAGCTTTCTCATAAAAGCTTCGGAGAACTTCTTCTGCCTCCTGAACTTTTCCGTTTATGATATGAAGCCATGCAAGGATACCGTCAGCTACAAAACACTGTTCAATCTTGCCTCCGGCTTCTGCCTGCATACGACCTTTATTTGCAAGGACAGCCACCTCGTAATTGTCTTCGCCTTTTTCAAAAAAACTCTCTGCCAATGCCAGATTGATCAGGCCTTTACCGTATTTGCCAAGAACAAATTCCACAAGCTTACCTATCTTGCCTGCCAGTTCGCGGTCTTTTTTGCTCCATTCACAGAAATCTTTTCCTCCATTCATCATAGACGGTTGGTTAGAAGTAACTGAAAATTCGCCCAATGTCGCCTGCCTGTCAAATACCAGTCGATATGCATTCTTCATAATACTTATCATATCCGCTGAACCTCTATGAGGCAATCCGATCTCCAGATACAGCAGATTATTCTTTGCTACCTTGCGAATACTGCCCTGATGACTGTCTGCAAATGCCTGCAGCTCCGAATACCAGCGTTCACTTTCCTCCGGATTCAACAACAACGATTGCAGCATACTCATGCCACACATAAGCTCCGGACTTTTCTTCACGATCTCCTCCGACAACGCAAGATAATATTTCTTCAATTCATAATAATACGCACTGTTTGCTGACTTTCTTGCATTATCGATCAGAATAGATACCATTCGTTCCATCGCGTCTGCTTTCTCGTACATTTCAAGTGCCTGTAAAGGTCTGCCTGCTAACTGATAAAACAATCCTGCATTTTCATATACATTTTTTATCTGTTCTTTTGTGTATTTTCTGTTCATTCTGCGCAACATGGATAATCGCATATGATCTCGAAGCTTATAGATTTTTTCTCCGTTTGCTCCCATCTGTTCATCTAAGAAATTACCCATCCATCTTGCATGCTCGATCAGATTCTCTGCATCATTCGCTCCCGTGATCATCTCAGCCAGCCGTATGGTAAATGTATCTACGATCGATATTTTCATCAGAAAATCCTGCATCTGGATATCCCAATTATCGTATACATGGAACTCAAGATAATTCCACATCTGCTCTGTTACTTTTCTTGAGTACTCATCGTACTCCGGATCAGACAATCCATTTTCATATCCCAGTTCGTAGTACATGGTTGTTGCTACGTTTAATGCAAATGGCATACCATAGGTTTCTCTTGCCAGTCGCTTCTTCTGCTCTTCAGTCAGAACCATCTGTGTCAGCTCTATATATTTCAAGATTGACGGCATATCCATAATAAGCATGCTTTCATCTATAATATAAAAGCCTTCCCGGAAGCGCAGCGTTGAAAGCCATGGGGGAACAGGGCATCTGCCAGCCAGGATCATCCAGACATCCTCCCTCATAATTAACTTAAAAATTGCGTTTCGGAGTTCATCATCTTCTTCCCATGTAAGCTCATGTATATCATCGATCACAACAATCTTTCTGGCTGTTTCCTCCGGAATCTCAAGGTTCTCTGCCGTTATTTCTCCTGCATGGAACAGGTTATATTTTCTCTTACCCAGATAATGGGTGATCAACTCACTTTTTCCGGTTCCGCTGACTCCAAATATATATGCGGTTATGTTCTCATCGTCTGCCGTCTTCAGCAACCGCCAGGCTTTTTTCGGTTTGATATAGTCGCCTTTTTCTATTGATGGATTTCCGTTCATAACCGCTGTTCCTTTCGCTTGTTTCTTCTTCTCCGTGAATAACTACGATTTCTCCGTTCTTCGAACTCCCGAAATCGCCTCAGCCATTCGCTTTCCGGACTTTCGTCCTTCATGCTCATGTCTCTTCTCCGTGAATAACTACGATTTCTCCGTTCTTCGAACTCCCGAAATCGCCTCAGCCATTCGCTTTCCGGACTTTCGTCCTTCATGCTCATGTCTGTTTGCCCGGCAAATAATTACACAGCTTTGCCTGCTAGCAGGCATGCTGTGTAATTGCTTGCCGGGGTTATTCACTCATTATATCACTTGTTTTGGCGCACTGTACACTGGACAAACGGCTAGTATTGCACATTTTTTTATTATTTTTCATTCTTTCAAATAAAACACTTGCTTTTTTCAGAATAAATATTTATACTAGTACAGGTATTGAGATCCATACATTTGAGTATGGATTTTCTTTCGGCGCGTGGCTCAGCTTGGTAGAGCGCTTCGTTCGGGACGAAGAGGTCGCAGGTTCAAATCCTGTCGCGCCGATTTTTTATGCTCTTTTTTACGCACAGTTATAAAACAATCCATTTTTGTATTTCAACACAAGAAACGGATTGTTTTATAACCGCGCATACAGGTAAGCGAATTTTTATCTTGTCACCGACAGTATTTTTCTCTGTCTTAAAGTTCGTTTAAGGATTCCCTTTTAGAATACAAGTAAATTAAATAGTTCCTGTACATCTATATCATCTACCTATTATTTCGTAAGTCGTTTCCACTCTAATCCTCGTGCAGCGATATTTACATTACAAATACGAATTGTGTGATCTCTCTTTCCGATGGAACGATCACAAATAAAGACAGCGACAGCTACCTGATGAATATTTGCGGCAACTCCGCTTCCCATGGCTGGGGTACCGCTGGAGCAAATGGCGCACAGGTAACATTTTCCGCAAGCGACCAGACCTTAGACGGTGATATCGTTGTGGATACGATCTCCACGCTTGATATGACATTATCTGATAACAGCACCTTTAACGGAACGATCAACATTATCGATAATGCCGATGGTGGTACTGCTGTCTCCGACAATGCCGTTGTTACGATTGATTCCGGAAGCACCTGGAATCTGACTGGTAACTGCACGATCAGCAGCCTTACCAATAATGGCACGATCAATTTCAACGGCTACACCATCACTCTTGCAGATGGCACGGTGTTGAAGTAAATTTCTGAAAGCACCCTATGGTTACTCATAGGGTGCTGAGAAATTGATCCAGCATATACAATGGAACATTCACCATCCAATCTTGTTTTCTAAATTTCGACATAGAAGATCGTATTGCCATTTCAGGTTTATATTTTTCACAAAAAGCTCGCAAACTCTTTGCTCGTAGGTTTTCTTCTGCTTTTACCTCAATAGGAATACACTGCATCTCCTGTTGTATCAAAAAGTCAATCTCCCCACTGGAATTTTCTGTAGAGTAATAATACAATTCTCTATCAGCTGCTTTTAACTGCTGTGCAACAAACTGTTCTGTCAATGCTCCTTTAAATTCTTCAAAAATTCTACACCCATCCAGCAACACTTTTGCTGCAATATTTCCCTTTGCCCCAAGAAGCCCTACATCAATCATAAACATCTTGAAGCTGCTCATCTCCATATATGCAATCAAAGGAATATCCGGTTTACTAACACGATAACTTTTTATAATCAAACCGGCATCTTCCAACCACTGGATTGCTAATTCAAAATCCTTTGCTCTGGCGCCTTCCCTCACACAACCATAAATAAACTTACGATTTTCTTTTGCAAGCTGAGCCGGAATAGAATTCCATACCATCATAATTCTTGGAATTACATCTCTGGGTGCATGCTTACTAAAATCCTCTTCATAATACTTCAGTAAATTCTTCTGGATTTCTCTTACTTCATTAAAGTCATCTGTATCTAAATATGTTTGAATAACTTCTGGCATTCCACCTATATAGTAATATTTTTTTAATAGCTCCGTATATTTTATAGAATAGGCATTTATCATTTCATAATCACGCGATTGTAATAATTTTGCCAACTCATTTTCACCATTTGCGCATAAAAACTCGCTGAAATTCAAAGGATAAAGCTGCATGAAGTCTACCTTTCCAACAGGAAATGAAGTACCACTATGAAGTGCTACTCCTAATAATGATCCTGCAGCAATTATGGCATATTGTGGTGCATTTTCATAAAAATATTTTAACGATGTAAGAGCCTCAGGCGCTTCTTGTATTTCATCAAATATAATCAATGTATCTGCTGCTTCAAAACTTTTTCCATACTCAATTTTAATAGCAGATACAATACGCGCAATATCAAAATCAATTTGAAATACCCTTTTCATAATTTCATTATTATCAAAGTTAATATATACTGTATTCTTAAAATATCGCGCACCAAATTCCTTCATAATCCATGTTTTTCCAACTTGTCTGGCACCTTGGATAATTAAAGGTTTTCTTTTTTTCTTATCCTTCCATTTTTCTAACTTTATAAATAAATCTCTTTCCATAACTTCATACCACCTTTGCACTTATCCGTAGCAGTTATGCCAATATTATATGCTTTTATTTATATTTTATCAACATTTTTCAGGTGGTAATTTGTTCGTCTATAGCATTTTTCAGGTGGTAATTTTTATAAACTCAACAATTTTCAGGTGATAAATATACTCATTCAATTCTTCCATCCTCTATCCTGTACCGGATCGGACACCGCATCGCAACCTTTGGATCATGCGATACGATAATGATCGTTATCCCCTGTCTGTTTAGTTCCAACAATAAATCCATAAGACTATCGGTATTTTCAGAATCTAACGCTCCCGTTGGTTCATCTGCAATAATTATTTTTGCATCCATTGCCAATGCTCTGGCGATCGCAACCCTCTGTCTTTGTCCACCGGATAACTGATTTGTCTTTTTTTGCTCTAGTCCTGAAAGCCCGACAGCCGACAATATCTCCTTTGCTTTATTTTCAAATTTGCGGTTATATCGTCCTCCGATCACTTCGGGCAGACATACATTTCGCAGAACTGTATCGTTTCCAAGAAGTCCAAAATCCTGCATGATCATCCCTATCTTTTGATTGCGTATTCTGCATCTTTCTTTATCAGACATATCAGAAACCAGTTTCCCACAAAAACGATATTCTCCGGAACTCGGCGAATCAATTCCCGCAATAATATGCAGCAGAGTTGATTTTCCGGAACCGGAAGGTCCCGTAATGGCAACCATATCCCCCTCTTCTATTCTCAGATTAATATCCTTTAATGCATGCGTCTCGGTTGCTTTTCCTGCATTATATATTTTTTCAATCTTTTCTAATTCGATCATATCAGTCACCACCCTTTAATAATTCAATCTCCGCCTGTTTTCCGGTGCGCCGGAATCCCATCCATATGCTCAATAGCAAAATAAACAAAAGCACACCTGCTGAAAATCCATAACTAAATATCCCTATGTATCCGTAACTCTCCTGTATTTTTAATACCGTTTTTGTAAACCATGGATATAAAAGTACCGCTATTCCAAATGACACAGCCAGCAAAATTGCACCGGATGAGAAGATAACCGCTATCATCTTCTTTCTTGTCATTCCTAATATATAAAATACTGCAAACTCATTTTTCTTCTGTGCGATCATAAGATACAGATACCCTCCATATCCAAATACTGCGATCAAGGTCAACAAAGCAAATGCCAGCACATACCATGCATTTTCTTCCAGCATATTCTTAAAAGCTCCTGCTGCTATCGTCCGATAAGTATTTAAAGTTCCATAATTTCTCATTTTGCTTTGCAAAGAGGTTGCCAGATTTTCTCCCGATATATGTTCTTCCGGTTCTATCAGGAAATTAACATTTGTCAAACGAGCAAATAATTCATCCATAGCCTTGCCAAATACAATAAATCTGTATTCCGATAAATCTTTCGACGGAACTGCCATATCTCCCAGTTCCATGATATCTCCATAACTGAAAACCACAGGAACCGCACTGTCTTCCTGTAAGATACCCACCACTTCACACGGTATTTTTATCGTATTATCAAAAGCAAGATTGATTTCCGTCTTTGTTCCAACTGGTAATTCCTCTGCCAAAGAATCGCTGACCAATATCGGAACATATCCTTCCGATACATTTTTCAACGCCGCTGATTCCGTATTTAACTGGATAACATCTAACATTTCACTCGAATATAAAACCAGATTTGCGCTGCTCATCTTCCCATCCGTCTGCATATAAGTACCATTTTCAAATACACATCGATCTACTTTTTTCACACCGTTCGACTCCCGCAGCAGCTCATAAATCTCTTTTGCCGCAGTTCCATTTCCGGTCATTTCCTGCGCATATATTGAATTATTCTTGCTAAAATGAACCATAGAATCAAAGTCTAATGTATATACCGCTTTTACCTGCTTTTTCTCCATCAAATATGAATCGACCGGTTTTAATACAACAAATGACATTTCAAGCATACATATCAACTGAATGAATAAAACGATCTCCCCAAATAACTTCTTTGTATATAAATACCTGCATATCCGAAGAAAATTCATACGATCTCCCCCTTTGTATATAAACGAACCACCTTTCCCATCGGTCTTAACGTGCATAATATCGAAAATCCAAACATAACAGCTAATATATATATCAGGCTGTCAGGCATTGGGAACGCATTTCCATAGACATATTGAAGTAATGGAAATGTAAGATATTGCAGAATAATCGCAATGATACTGCCAACGCCATAATATAAAAGCCAGTGTCCATATATCAATAACATGCACCGTACTTTTGGCATCCCACACAACCACAAAACGGTGATCTCTTTTTTATAAGTTGTGATCCATTCTGCCATGAGTCTGATCACTGTTATCCCGGCGATCATACACAAAAGAAATGCCAGTATTTCATATTGCGTCCGTCCTTCTTCCAGCACATCATCGGAATTGCTATCGGGTAAATATACTTGTGTCGATGGAAACATATCCTGTATTTTTTCTGCATATTTCTTCAAATCCTCATAAGATGCATAATTGAATTGCGCCAAAATCTGTTCCGGTTGAAATTCTTCTTTATAGCATTTATATGGGATCAACATATATTGCATTTCCTCACCGGCTTCTTCCCCTAAAATGTCGATCTGTGACTGTGATGATCTGGCTGAAGCAAAGGACCATGGAATGATCCAGCCCATACCGATTACTTCATATGTATGCTCGCCTGCCTCAAAGCTTCCGCTTCCGGCTATTGCATTTTTCATATTATCAGATACAAAACCAACATATTCACCTGCTGCCTGTTCCTCCTTGTTAAAAAAATTTCCTGAAGTAATCGGGAACCAATTGTTTCCTTTTGTTCCATCCCAGCCTACCAATACTTTTTTGTTTTCCAATCTTGTGAAATATAATACATTTACCATGCCTTTCTTTGAAATGCTGTTCAGATATGCAGACATCTCATCCATATTTATACCGTTTTTCTCGTCTATATCGATCGTCAGAGATGCTTCCGTATTGCTACAGGTAGCCAACTGATACTGTCCAACTGCCAGACCAAGCATGATACTGATACAATATACACATATGACAACGCCCAACAATAACAACCCGGATATGACAGGATTCATGCTTATGTGTTTCTTTAATACATGTCCGAATATCATAGATATGCCCTCCTTCCTAAACAACCTTGCAAGCAGACAATTTTACGGCCATGGCTCATTCCATACACCTGAAAGATCATCCCTTGCAAGTAAATGATTTTCATCATCATACCATCCACATTCCCCTGTTCAAGGCACGCCGGCGCAAACAACATCCTGCCGGATGCAAACAACATACGGAAATGAAATTATAGTCTTCACAGCAAAGGCTGGTATGTTACAATAAATATTGTAGAAGTGTAGATTTATCGAAAATGAACACAAACGATATGGGAATGCGAGGGGATATTTTTGAGTGACTATATTGCAGAATTTATTATAAATATCTGGGTATCATTTCTTTTTCTGATACTTGCAAACGGAAAATTAAACCGGCGAAGCTTCAGATATTCTTATCTGTTACAGATCCTGTCGGTTCTCGTATTGGCAGAATGTGCCTTATTACTGGATGTCATGCAGGCTCCCGTTATCATCAAATCCCTGACTATACTATTGGTCTTACATTACCTGTATACCTGTATATTCTTTACGTTCCAGATCAGCAATCTGTTCTGGGTCGTTATATTCTGCATAGTAGAACTTGCTTCCAAATTCACAGCGACCATATTCCCTGTAGAATGGCTGCACACAGATGCCGATGGGATGCTGACGGATTATGCAGTACAAAGCTCGGTTACGATCCTGTATCTTCTGACCCTTACGGTATTGACATCCATTCTGCTCTGTTTCTCATCCAGAGCCTTCAAGCTCTCACGAACAGAAAAAATAATCTTCGTTCTGTTGTCAGTCTTATGCATCGTGATTGAAAATCTTATCGTTGCCGGTCAGGTAAATATCCATACCGGAAGCCCGGAAACCTATGCAGATCTTCTGTCTGCCATCTGTTTCCTGATCTTGATCTTATTTGTCTCCCTGACAATATACCTGTACCATCTCGGCATAGAACGTGAGAAAAATATCCAATTGTCCAGGCAACAGCTCCTATCAGAAATGGAGCGTAAGCAATACGACCAGATCATCAGCTCCATATCAGAGCTTCGCTATCTGAAGCATGACATCAGCAATCATCTGGACACCCTTCACGCCCTGATGGTAAATCATGCATATCCGGAAGCAGAGGCATTTATCCGGGACCTGACCGCAACCGTAAATAACAACCACTACATTCTTGCGAGCGGCAACTCCACGGTAGACAGCATCCTCACAAATAAACTGATCCAATGTAAATCTGCACAGATTCAGGTTGAATACTCGGTATTTCTGCCGGACAACATTCCGCTATCGGATATTGAATTATGTTCCTTACTTGGTAATTTATTTGACAATGCCATCGAAGCATGTGAACAGCTTCCGGAAACAGAACAACGCTCGATTGATTTTTCGATGAAACCATTTCAGAATATGCTTTCCATCGCCATAAGCAACCGGACAAATGGATATTACAGAATAGATAAGAAGAATCATTTCCTATCAACGAAAACCATAGAGGATACACCCGAACATGGATTGGGGCTGTCGAGAATCCAAAGTATTATAAACGATCATAATGGTATTTTTAACATTCAACCAACGACGGATACCTTTATGATCCAGATATTGTTGCCACTTAAACGAAAGGATGAATTGATCGAATGAATATAAATATCGCTGTACTGGAAGACATTCCAAAACATTATAAACAATTAGCGGAAGTTATACATAACTGGGCTGAGAAAAAGGAATATGCTGTTTCTGTCAAATGGTTTCACGATGAAACTTCTATTTTAGGATCAGCATTTATGAAAGATTGTAATTTGCTGTTTTCCGATATTGAACTGAAAAATGCCGACACGAATATACCTGCCGATGATCACATCAAAAATGGAATCGATATCTGTACACAATTAAGGAAAAACGGATATCAAGGAGATATTATTTTTCTTACAGCCTTCCGTGAATATGTCTTTGACGGATATCAGGCACAGGCAATCAACTATTTATTAAAACCTGTTTCACCTGAAGCGATCGAACGTTGCCTGGATCAGTATATTTCACTGCATTCTTCAGACTATTATTGCCTGCATAAGGACAATAACATCACACGGATTCCGTTCAATGATATCATTTCCATAAGCAGGTTGGGGCATGACTGCTGTATCACAACAGCTTCCGGATTATACACAGAACGAACCTCGCTGAAAAACATGGAACAGCATCTGCCCGAACCATTTATACGGTGTCACAAGTCCTGCATTGTCAATATAAATCATGTCACCTCATTATCCGGCTCCACGATCTATCTTGCAAATAAACAAACCCAGACGGTCGGAAGAAATTATCTGGATGATGTACGAAAAGCATTGCTGCGAATCGCACAATAAAACAGCACCCTATAAGCATGATACCTTTCAAACAGTCAATGAAAATAACCAATGTCTGCTCAAAAACGTATCACTGCCCACAGAGTGCCTGAAATAATACATCTCTTACTGATTCTTCACATTCTCCACAAATCTCAGGATCTTCTCCCGGTCTTTGCCGATTCCGGTGTCGTTCTCCACACCGGAGCTGGTGTCTGCACCATCCACATGAGTTGCGGCAAATGCCTCTGCCACATTGTCAGGATTTAAACCTCCGGCAAGAAGGGCAAACTTCTCATCGTGCGGAATATCGGAGAGCACAGACCAATTAAAGGTCTTCCCGCTGCCCGGTGTCTGTGCATCAAAGATATATCCTTTTACTATGTCCGCCTGATGATATCTCTCATAAGAAGACAGATCATGTACATTAAATGCTTTGATAACAGGAATACGGATCTCCTGCAGCAGTTCTTCGCTGACATCCCCATGAATCTGGATCATCTGAATTCCGGCAGCTTCGATCTCCCGGATCTGATCGAGCGTCGGTTCTACCGTTACCGCTACGGATGTAATCTTAGGATTCAGCATCTTTATAAGGGAAGATGCTTTTTCTACTGTGATATTCCGCTTGCTTTTCGGAAAGAACATCACCATTCCCATAAAATCCACGCCGGCTTCATTTACATATTCAACTTCCTGTTCTTCTGTGATTCCACAGATTTTTACCAGACTCATAGCTTCTCCATTCTGTCATTTATATGTACGACCTCTTTATCATAGTGGTAGAACAATACTTCTATATAAGAATCGATTATTTACACAGTTCATCTGCCAGTGCATCGATCTGTGCAAGGCTTGCGTCATTTAATGCCGCCTTGATCTGAACTGTTGTATCAGTAAATGTCAGATTCTTGCTGTTTTCAAACATACCCTTCATAACCTTTGCAGCCATTGGAGCCCATGCGCCATTCTCGATCAGACCGATCGTGCGGTTCTGGAAATTACGCTCTGTCAGGTGATTGATGAACTCTCTCATAAATGGGAAAATGTCACCGTTATAGGTCGTTGTTGCAAGCACCAGTTTGCCATAACGGAACGCATCCTCTACTGCCTCTGCCATATCACAGCGGGCAAGGTCATTGACTGCTACCTTTGGACATCCCTTTTCAGTCAGCTTCTTTGCAAGAAGCTCTGCTGCTTCTTTTGTATGTCCATAAACAGATGTGTAAGCGATCACTACGCCATCTGTTTCCACTCCATACGATGACCATGTATCATATAAACCGATGTAGTATCCGAGATTCTCTGTCAGAACCGGTCCATGAAGCGGACAGATGATCTGGATATCCAGTCCTGCTGCCTTCTTCAACAATGCCTGAACCTGTGCACCGAACTTTCCTACGATTCCGATGTAGTAACGGCGAGCCTCACATGCCCAGTCCTCCTCTACATCCAAGGCTCCGAATTTGCCGAAGCCGTCCGCGGAGAATAATACCTTATCTGTGCTGTCATAGGTCATCATAACCTCCGGCCAGTGTACCATCGGAGCCATGACAAATGTCAGCTCATGCTTTCCAAGTGATAAGGTATCTCCCTCTTTCACCATCATTCTTCTATCAGCATAATCTTTTCCAAAGAAGTTCTTCATCATGTTAAATGCTGCCGCTGTTGCAACAACTGTTGCTGTCGGATACTTCTCCATGAAATTTGCAAGATTCGCCGAATGATCCGGCTCCATATGCTGAACCACGATGTAATCCGGTGTCCGGCCTGCAAGCTCCGTTTCCAGCTTTGCAAACCATTCATCTGTAAAATTCTGATCCACCGTATCCATAACGGCAATCTTCTCATCCATGATCACATAAGAATTATATGCCATGCCATTTGGCACAATATACTGTCCCTCAAACAGATCGATCTCATGGTCATTCACACCGATATACTTAATATCATTTGTAACTGTCATTCTTTTCTTCCTCCTGCCACTATATTTTTATTTGTATATTTTTCTATCTGCGGGCTTCTTGTTCACCCACAGTTCTTTACGGTATTTTTTCATTGCATCAACCGCAATACAGTATCTGTTTTCTATATTTCATGATTCCATTTTTACGCTTTCCCTTAGTCCACTGATTTCAGGGACTCCGCCATATTGATCCGCTCCAGTCTCACCGACATGAACAGGTTGACACAGCCATTAAAAGCAAACGTCAGGATAATGCTGTACACATAACTAAGCGGTGAAATGTAAGTGTCAAATGAAACCATATCCACACGGATCTGATCCATAACAAAGCTATGCAGAAATACTCCGAGCACCAGACCGACCGCTATTCCGATTGCCGTCAGCACCCAGTTTTCACGGAACACATAAGATGAGGTTTCATTTCTGAAAAATCCAAGCACCTTTACGGTTGCAATCTCCCGGATTCGTTCTGTAATATTGATATTTGTCAGGTTATACAGCACGATAAATGCCAGTGCTGCCGCCGACAGGATAACGACCAGAACGATATAGTCCAGACTCTTCATCATATTGCTGATACGTTCGCGCATATCTCCATTCACGACTACTGCAGAAACTACATTTTCTTTCATAAGATCGGCAGCCACTTCATGTGCATCCATATCAGGCTTCAGATTGAAATAGACGGAATGATATACCGGAGCTTCTCCCATCTGATCCATGTATGTTTCCGGCGACAGATATACATAATTATATACATAATTTTCAAAGATGCCGGAAATCTTTGCCTTGATCTCTTTCATATCACTGTTCCGGATCGTAATGGTATCCCCAACGGACAGATCATACCGGGTTGCCAAAGCACTGTTGATAACCGCCTCATCCTTGCCCGGATATGCGACCTTCTCATTCTTACTGTTGTGAAAATCCATATATTTGTCCGAATGCTCCGGTTCCTTCATAATAACCAGATTAATGCTCTTAATGCCATCGGACTCTATCAGATCCCAGCTTGTCTCACCGACAAAATCATAGTCCTGCATATATTTGTCTAATTTATCATACAGATTACCGGCTGCCGCTGATTCTGAACCCGTCTGCGTTGCTTCCTGCTGATCCTTCTGATTTTCCTTAGAAGCAGCATTCGTTTTCTTTACGTCATCAACACTCTCTGCAAGGGTCATCGTTCCGTCTAAGATCTGGATCTCATCAAACTGACGATCTGCAAAACCGGCGATCGAATCATTGATACCAAATCCGGTCAGAAGCAGGGCTGTGCATCCGCTGATTCCTATTACCATCATAAAGAAACGCTTCTTATACCGAAAGATATTTCGAACCGATACCTTATGCAGAAATTTTAATCGTTTCCATACAAATGATATTTTCTCAAGGAATACACGTTTGCCCGCCTTCGGTGCCTTCGGCCGCATCAGACCTGCCGCAGTCTCCGACAGCTCATACCGGCAGGTAAACCATGTCGTTCCTACCGAACATGCCAGAGATACCAGCATAGCAATTCCTGCCAGCTTCCAGTCTACAATATATTTTAAGCTAATATTCAGATACATCATATGATATGCTTTCCAGATTACCCGTGGGAATGCATACGTTCCTGCAAAAAAGCCTCCTATACATCCGATAACTGCTGCCAGCCCTGAATAGATCATATATTTGCTCATGATCGTATGCTCACTGTATCCAAGTGCCTTTAGCATTCCGATCATTGTTCGCTGTTCCTCGACCATACGATTCATCGTCGTCATACAGACAAGCACAGCAACCAATACAAAGAACACCGGAAATACCTTTGCTACACCATCCACGATATCGGAATCACTCTCAAAACAGACATAACCGACATTCGTCTCCCTGCCAAGAATATAATAACTGACATCCGGTGCGTCATCTATGGTTACGCCGGCAACCATATCTTCGGTAAGCCCGGTCTGCATCAAAAGCGCCTGATATCGTTTCGTAACACGGTCATGACAGATAGCATCCCAGGCATCCTTTTTCTCGTCCATATAGGTATCGTACGCATCATCGTATAACGCATAGTCCTGATCAAACCTGACATAGACGTCAGTGTAGCATTCACAGTCAAATGCTTCCGGCTTCATATATACAAATCCACTTAATTTACCGGTCCCGAGAGTAGTCGTTCCACGTTCAAAATTAATATAAAGGGAGGACTGTACGGTTCCGGTAACCGTAAATTTCCTATAGCGGAGCTTTGTCTCAGTGGCATCACCATTCGTATCTGCCACGGTAATGACATCACCGATTCTCACATCTGTCAGCTTGTCATCCACTACGCATTCATCATCCGCTTCCGGCAGTCTGCCATCCACCAGACGGATGTCATTCACATGCTCCGGCAATGACAAGGTTTTGAGTGCACGTTCATTATCACCCATACCATCATAAAGCACATCAAATGAATAGCTGCCCTCTGCATACCGGACATCATCCTCACCCGCAAATGCTTCCACATCCTCATCTGTATAGCCAAGCGTAGACACCAGATGCAGATCATAGAATTCCGAATCACTGAGGAAATCCGTAATCGTCTTCACCATAGCCGGCTTGGTCATCTTCAGGCCTGAAAAGAAACCAACACCTAACGCTATGATCGCGAGAATCGCTGCAAACCGTCCAAAACTGTTTTTAATTTCTCGAAATGTCGTACGACGCATCATTGATTTCATAAGACATACCTACCATTCCAGATCTTCTACATTTTTAATGTTATCATTCAGAACAACCTTCTCTACTGTTCCGCTCTTAACTGTGATCACACGATCTGCCATTGCTGTAAGTGCCTGATTATGTGTGATAACGATAACCGTAGTTCCGGTGTTCCTACAGGTATCCTGAAGCAATTTGAGTACGGATTTTCCTGTATTATAGTCCAGCGCACCGGTCGGTTCATCACATAAAAGCAGCTTCGGATTCTTTGCAAGTGCTCTGGCGATCGCTACCCGCTGCTGCTCTCCACCGGATAACTGTGCAGGGAAATTTGCCATACGATCCTCAAGCCCTACCTGCTTTAATACCGTTGCCGCATCTAACGGGTCCTTACAGATCTGTGCCGCAAGCTCTACATTTTCCAGTGCCGTCAGATTCTGCACCAGATTATAGAACTGAAATACAAATCCTACATCATATCTCCTGTATGCCGTAAGCTGCCGCTTGTTCAGCCCGGAGATTTCTTTTCCGTCCAGATATACACTGCCGCCGGACAGCGTGTCCATTCCGCCCAGGATATTCAGAATCGTTGTCTTTCCCGCTCCTGACGCTCCAACAATGACACAGAATTCTCCTTTTTCAATCTCGAAGTTCACATCCCGCAGAGCATGGATCTCAACCTCGCCGGTCTTATATATTTTCTTAACATCCTTAAACTCAACATATGCACTCATGCCGCCTCGCTCCTTTCTATCATGACAGATAATTGTGAATTAAATATTCTCTTTTTTATATGAACAGTATTGACATTACCAACCAGTGGACGCTTCCGCTCGTTTCCCCGCTGTGTAACTTCGAACTAACCTCGGTAAACCTCGCTAAGGTCTCAGTTAGCCCTGCAACGGTACTAAGATGCTGCTAATGCACCATCTAAGGACCGGCGGACTCAAATGCCACTGTTTTGGTAATTCAAACTGTTCATATATAACTTATAATTTTTAATTTCACAATTATCTGTTACTCACTTCTAAGTGCTATTACAGGGTCTTTCTTCGCTGCCATCTTAGATGGGATAAGACCGCCGATCAAAGTAAGCACAACACTAATGATCACAAGGATCACCGCACCCTTTACCGGAAGTGAAGATACATTTGGCACATTTACAAATTTCTCTATCACTTTGCTTATCGGGATATTTAACAGCACCGTAACCAGAATACCGATCGCACCGGATACCAGTCCGATAATAAATGTCTCTGCGTTAAACACACGGGAAATATCCTTTTTCGACGCTCCGATACTTCGAAGAATACCGATCTCCTTCGTTCTCTCCAGTACAGAGATATAGGTAATGATTCCGATCATGATCGATGATACGATCAACGAGATAGCTACAAATGCGATCAATACATAAGTGATCGCATCGATGATCTTCGTAACGGAAGATAGCATCAGCCCGATATAATCGGTATAAGTGATCTCGCTGTCTGAATGTGAATCATTATATTTGTCGATCAGATCTGTCAGCTTATCCTTGTCCGCGAATTCTGAACAATACAGGCTGATAACGGACGGCTTTGCCAGATCCGCAAATCCAAGCTTCTCGATATTATCATCATAGGTTGCGGTAGACTGTGCAAAATAGCCCTGTTCCTTTAACATTTCAAATAACTGCTCATCAGACATCTGTGAAATATATGCCTGCTGTTCCTCTGACAGGTTCATGGATGCAACGATCTGCTGCATGTCCACCTGACTCATGTCGATATCTTCTCCGTTTGAAAACGGAAGTCCTGTAAATACATCGGTATCCGGATTGTCAAGCTGCCGTTTTACGATCTCCGATTTTTCATTTTCGGATACAACATACTCTGCAAGTTCAGCGGTATAACCGATCATTCCCGCATCGATCGATGCTGCATAAGAGGATTCGCTCTGACGGATGATACCACAAACCTGAATATCCAGACCTTTGCTGATCACATCTGCCATATAATCTTCATCGGAACTCTTGTCTGCCCATGTTCCGTCTGCATTTTTTTGATAAATGTCACTCGGCAGAATGAGCTTGAATTTGAGATTTAAAAGATCATCATAGGAGAAGCTCATTTCCTCCGGTGCATCGTAATCTTTACCTGCCATGATCTTCGGAACCATCTCTCCAAGATCAGAAGCATTTCTGACACCTAATGTATATAAGGTAAAATCACTGATCTCGTTATTCTTATCAACGACCAGTACAACTTCATTTTTATTCTGAGGCCAGTGTCCTGCAAGCACATCGTACTGCTGTTCCAACAGCTCCCGATTACTCATTAACTGCTTCCACATATCCATGGAATTATTTCCGTAACTGAATGCCGACATGAAGCCTGACAGGGATTTCTGGGATTCTTCCATATCGCCAAATCCCATCTCTCGCATCATGATACTTGGATTTACCTGCTGTGTACCGCCTGCTGCATTTTCGTTAAATACATACATCGGAGTATCATAGGTATACTTGATATCACTCACGATATCCTTGAATCCATTTGTATCATCTTCAATATATTTCTTAAATGTTTCCAGATCGTTTTCCTTTACCTCTGAGAGCATGGACACCATCATATCGCCCATGACATCACCAGAGTATACACGATCCGGGTCATGATCACTCAGATCTTCTTCCTTTGTATTACCCGCCATTTCCGAGATCAGGTCAGAATAATCCATTGCCTTTTTCTGGATCTCGATTGGATAGGATGACAGGGTTTCCTCCTGCACATCATTGATATAGCCCTGGAATCCACTGGATAATGACAGAATCAGCGCGATACCGATGATACCGATACTTCCGGCAAATGCCGTTAAAAGGGTTCGTCCTTTCTTCGTCAGCAGGTTATTAAAGCTGAGGGAAAATGCCGTAAATACAGACATAGATGTCTTTCTCGGTGCATATGCTTCTTCTGATTCTTTCGCTTCGTCTTCATCTGAAAATGGTGCGGAATCATCTATGATCTTACCATCTAACAGCTTCACGATTCTTGTAGAATATTTGTCTGCAAGCTCCGGATTGTGTGTTACCATGATGACCAGCTTTTCTTCTGCGATCTCCTTTAACAGCTCCATGATCTGGACACTGGTTTCGGAGTCCAGGGCTCCGGTCGGCTCATCTGCAAGCAGGATATCAGGATCATTGATCAATGCTCTGGCGATCGCTACTCGCTGCATCTGTCCACCGGACATCTGATTCGGCTTCTTATAGATCTGATCGCCCAGACCAACCTTTTCCAACACCTCTTTTGCACGTTTTCTACGCTCGGATTTGGATACACCGGATAAGGTCAGCGCCAGCTCGACATTTGCGAGAACCGTCTGATGCGGAATCAGATTGTAACTCTGGAATACAAAACCGATCGAATTATTCCGGTATGAATCCCAGTCTCTTGCCTTGAATTCTTTTGTTGATCTGCCATTGATAACCAGATCACCACTCGTATACTGATCAAGTCCGCCTATAATATTAAGAAGCGTTGTCTTACCACAGCCGGACTGACCAAGTACCGATACGAATTCATTCTTTCTGAAATTAATGGAAATGCCTTTTAACGCCTTTACCACTTCATCTCCGGTCTGATAGTCCTTCACAATCTTCTTTAACTGAAGCATATATTGTTTCCTCCACGAATTATATTATAAAAATTTTACCATCCCAGTTTTAGCATTTCAAGGAAATGGCGGATTCTTTTATAAATGTTTTACATAATGATAAAATACTACGCTGCGACATCAGGGTTATTATGGCGCAGTATTTTTTTATTTTTATCAAGTTTTTGTAAATGGCTTTTATTTTGGAAATAAATAATGTATAATGGCGACAGAGTAGGGTTATCTAACCGGATTTTTACATTATAAATGTGGACAATTCGGGCAGATGAAAGCCCAAAATAATTTTTATAATGGAGGAATTTATAATGTTAGTTTCAGCAAAAGAAATGTTGGAAAAGGCTAAGGCTGGAAAATATGCCGTTGGTCAGTTTAACATCAATAACCTTGAATGGACAAAGGCTGTTCTTCTTACAGCTCAGGAACTTCAGTCTCCTGTAATCCTTGGTGTTTCAGAAGGCGCTGGAAAGTATATGACTGGATTTGAAACAGTTGCAGCTATGGTTAAGGCTATGCACGATTCTTTAGGAATTACAGTTCCTGTAGCTCTTCACCTTGATCACGGAACATATGAAGGATGCTACAAGTGTGTTAAGGCCGGATTCACATCTATCATGTTCGATGGTTCACACTATCCATTCGAAGAGAACCTTGCTAAGTCAACAGAGCTTGTTAATGTTGCTCATCAGCTTGGTCTTTCTATCGAGTGTGAAGTTGGTTCAATCGGTGGTGAAGAAGACGGTGTTATTGGTATGGGCGAGTGCGCAGATCCAGAAGAGTGTAAGATCATCGCTGATCTTGGCGTAGATATGCTTGCTGCCGGTATCGGTAACATCCATGGTAAGTACCCAGCAAACTGGAAGGGTCTTTCATTCGAAACACTTGATGCTATCCAGCAGAAGACAGGTACTATGCCATTAGTTCTTCACGGTGGTACAGGTATCCCTGCTGACATGATCAAGAAAGCTATCTCACTTGGCGTTTCAAAAATCAATGTTAACACAGAGTGCCAGTTATCATTCGCAGATGCTACAAGAAAGTACATCGAGGCTGGTAAGGATCTTGAAGGTAAGGGATTTGATCCTAGAAAGCTTCTTGCTCCTGGTTTCGAAGCTATCAAGGCTACTGTTAAAGAAAAGATGGAACTTTTCGGATCAGTTGGCAAAGCTAACGACTAATTTCTTTCGTAATACGAATATCGTATAACAATAATATGCCCCATATGGATTTATTTCACAGACCACTTGTGTTCTGTTGTATAAACCATATGGGGCATATTGCTGTTACAGGTTTTCTGCCATATATGCCCCAAGGGCGTTCTTACATGCTTTTACCAGATTCCCATAACATGCTGCATAAGCAGGCTGACCAAGGTAATGCCGATCCAACAGCATGCACCTAGCAAAATCGGCTTGCCACCGGTTTTGATCAGCTTAATAACATTGCTGTTTAACCCGATCGCCGCCATAGCCATGATAATGAAGAATTTGGACAGCTCCTTTAACGGTGCAAATACATCCGCATTTACGCCCAGACTGATACAGATCGTTGTGATTATAGATGCGATCACAAAATACAGAATGAACATAGGAAATGCTTTTTTCAAGCTGAATCCATTTGTCTTCTGCTCTGTCTTTGCCGCCTGTCTTGCACGAACTGCCGCAAGCACTAATGTGATCGGTATAATTGCCAGTGTTCTGGTCAGTTTTACCGTTACTGCCTTATTGAGAGTCTCACTTCCAAGATTCCACATGCTGTCCCATGTTGATGCCGCCGCTGTTACAGAAGATGTATCATTGATGGCTGTTCCCGCAAATATTCCAAATGCATCACCGGATGCCGTATCAAATCCTATTGCTTTTCCTATGATCGGGAAGAAGATAGCCGCAAGCACGTTAAAGAAAAAGATAACAGAAATAGCCTGTGCGACTTCATCGTCGTCTGCATCTATAACCGGTGCTGTTGCTGCGATTGCGGAACCACCACAGATAGAAGATCCAACACCCACAAGAATCGAAGTATTTGCCGGAACCTTCATCACCTTTCGAAGGATCCATGCGATCAATAAGGATGTACCGATCGTACAGATAATGATCGGAAGCGACTGTTTTCCTGTCTGCAGGATTACTCCGAGATTCATGCCAAATCCTAATAATACAACGGCTGTCTGCAAAACAATCTTTGATGTCCATTTGATACCGGCTTCTGCCTTTCCCTTATCCGTCCATACAAGTGCGATCAACATACCGGCTAATATCGCAATGATCGGTCCGCCGACAACCGGAAACCGTTTTCCAATTAACCATGAAGGAGCTGCTATGATAAAACACACCAGAATTCCTATCCAGTTTTTCTTAATAAAATTCATTTATTCCTACCTCACTGTGTTTTTTGCGGATGCTATTATAACACCCGCATACAAAAAATGCCATAAAATTGATTGACATTTTCTATCAACTTGGTATAATAGGCACGAATCGGACGGTATATATGATATACCTTGCAAGGTGTTCTGAATGTTATTCAGGATTCCCGGATGGACATGAATGTTATGAGCCAGATAAGATTATCTTATCCGGCTCTTTTTTTGATTGTGAACGGCAAAGCATAGGAGGACTTATAATGGATTTATTAAAAGACAATCTGAAAAAATTATACTTCAAATTTCTGATACCATCACTTGGAAGTGCCATGGTTATGTCTATTTACACACTGACAGATGCGATCGTCATCGGAAAAGGTGTGGGCGCAAATGCCCTTGCAGCCCTAAGTATTACAACACCACTTCTCTGTATTCTGATGTCAACCGGAATCCTGTTTGGTGTCGGCGGCTCTGTGCAAATGAGCGTTCACCGAGGAAGTGGAAACCACCAAAAATCCAATCGTTATTTTACGATCTCTTTTTTCCTGCTTGCGGCTGTTACTGCCCTATTATGGCTGATCTATGCCGCCTGCATGCCTGAGCTGCTTCATCTGATGGGAGCAAATGACATATTATTCCCATACGCCATGTCCTACATGCGTTATATCAACATTTTCCTTCCGGTTGCTGTATTTTCAAATTATGTAGCAATCTTTATCCGTGCCGACAATGATCCAAACCGTGCAATGGCGGGAGTTCTGCTTGGCGGCGTCGTAAATATCGCACTGGATATCATTTTTGTATTTCCTATGCATATGGGAATGGGCGGTGCCGCATTCGCTTCCGTTCTCGGTATGACTATCCAGGTAATTGTCGGTGGCTCACACTTTTTCTCACGCAAAAACGGTCTTCATTTCATCCGACCGATTCACACGATTCCCAGTATCCGTCATATTATTGTCGGTGGTATCCCAAGTTTTTTCAATGAATTTGCAAATGGATTCATCGTACTGCTGTTTAATATCCAGATCCTGAAATACTGCGGTGAAAATGCACTCTCGATCTACAGCGTGATCTCAAACTGTGTAATCCTGTTCAACTCCCTGTTTACCGGAGTCGGTCAGTCGATCCAGCCTGTTATCTCTACTAATTATGGTGCAGGAAATGGGGTCCGAATCAAAGGAATAAAAAAGATGGCATATACCACTATCCTTATAATGGGTGCCATCTTCTCGCTTAGTGGAATCTTATTCCCGACTGCGGTCTGTCGTATTTTTATTAAAATGAATCCAACACTGACTGATATTGCAAATCTGGGTATACGAACCTACTTTTTTGCATTCCTGCCATTTGGCATTAACCTGCTGACTTCTTACTATTTACAGGCGATACTGCGATCTGCACAATCCCTGTGCATCTCACTGCTCCGAAATATCATCTTAAGCAGTATCTGTATCCTTGTATTTCCATTGTGTCTGGGTGCATCCAGCCTGTGGTTTGTTATGCCGATCGTTGAAGTCGTAGTGTTATTTGTCAGCCTTGGCTACCTGAAAAGCAAATCTATATAGAACATAAACGCTAAGATATAACTGTAACTCTATCTGCAGTTCTACTCTTAAACAGTTTCGGCTATATTATGGAAGTCGCTCATTAAAGACTCGTATGCAGCTTCGTCCATGCCATAGGAAAAGCATGCAAGTGCACGGAAACAGACCTCAGGTAATCTCTTAAGATTTCCGCTGTTATACTGTTCTGCCACCTGCTGTAATTCATTGATTATGTCATGCTTACGCTTCTGTTCTTCCAGGCTGCCATTCCAGAAACAGCTCATATCATAATCAGATGTATTCCCGCATGGAGCCGTACAGGTGGAACACCCGGGAGAAAGTCGGTATTTCTCCCGGTGTATTTCCTCTATTGTCTCATCATTGTCTTCCTGTAATAACGCACTTGCGATCGTCTGATCTGTTTTCTCTGTCCAGCCGGAATTACCGGCCGCACCTACAAGGCCGATCAATGCGCCAATGATCTTATCATTCCTCATGTTGCTAATTCCTTATGTTTCCAAATTTCTATATCTCTAATTCCTCTATATCAATTCTACACATTCTATAAAACTGATATCTATATAAGAGCTTAATTGTATTCTCTATCTTCACACTTTATAAATACCGCTTCAGATATTGTCCGGTATATGAATTCTCACATTCTGCGATCTCCTCCGGTGTTCCCTGTGCGATCACTGTTCCACCGCGAACACCGCCTTCCGGTCCCATGTCGATGATATAATCGGCAGTCTTTATAACATCCAGATTATGCTCGATAACAACTACGGTATTTCCACTGTCACTAAGTCTGCGAAGAATATCCACCAGACGATGAACATCGGCGAAATGAAGTCCGGTCGTCGGTTCATCCAGAATGTAGATCGTCTTTCCGGTTCCACGTCTGGCAAGCTCCGTCGCAAGCTTTACTCTCTGTGCCTCTCCTCCGGATAAAGTGGTAGATGGCTGTCCCAGACGGATATAGCCCAGGCCAACATCCTTTAACGTTTCGATCTTTCGCAGAATGCTTGGAACATTTGCAAAGAACTCGCAGGCTTCATCCACAGTCATATCCAGAACATCATAAATGCTCTTACCTTTATATTTTACTTCCAGTGTCTCACGATTGTACCGCTTGCCACCGCATACCTCACAAGGAACATAGACATCCGGCAGGAAATGCATCTCGATCTTGATGATACCATCACCACGGCAGGCTTCGCATCGTCCACCCGATACATTGAATGAAAATCTTCCCTTCTTATATCCTCTTGCCTTGGCATCCTTTGTATTTGCAAACAGATCACGGATCATGTCAAATACACCTGTATAGGTTGCCGGGTTCGATCTCGGGCTTCTTCCGATTGGTGACTGATCGATATTGATCACCTTATCGAGTGCATCGTAACCCACGATGTGATCATGATGTCCCGGTTTGATACGGCTCTTGTTCAGTCTTCTCGCCAGCTTCTTATATAAGATCTCATTTACAAGTGAGCTCTTTCCCGAACCGGATACACCAGTCACGCATACCATAATACCCAGTGGTATATTCACATCAATATGCTTCAGGTTGTTCTCATACGCATTCTGAACGGTCAGCCAGCCCGTTGGCTTTCTTCGTACCTCCGGTACCGGAATCTTTTTTCTTCCGCTTAAATAATCACCGGTAATCGAGTTCTCATTTTTCATGATCTCCTCTGCTGTACCTTCCGCAACAACATAACCACCATTTTCACCGGCTCCCGGACCGATATCTATAATATAATCTGCTGCACGCATCGTATCTTCATCATGCTCTACCACAATCAGAGTATTTCCAAGATCACGCAAATGCTCCAATGCTCCGATCAGCTTATCATTATCTCTCTGATGCAGACCAATACTTGGTTCATCCAGAATATAAGCAACTCCCACAAGCCCGGAACCGATCTGTGTCGCCAGACGGATTCGCTGTGCCTCTCCACCGGACAATGTGCCTGTAGAACGATAAAGTGCCAGATAATCAAGGCCTACATCGATCAGAAAATGCAGTCTCGCCCGGATCTCCTTTAAAACTGCCCCGCCGATCAGCATCTGCCGGTCTGTCAACTTAATATTATCCATAAAGTTTGTAAGATCCTCGATCGACATTCTGGTCAGATCATCAATATTCTTATCGGCGATCGTAACAGCCAGTGCTGTCGGTTTCAGACGTTTTCCTTTACATTCTTCACATGGCGTGATCGTCATAAAAGTCTCATACTCGGCCTTGGTCGTCTCACCTCCGGTCTCCCGATATCTTCGCTGGACATTCTTGATCAGTCCTTCAAATGTAATATCATAGACGCCTTCTCCACGCTGTCCTTTATAGTGAACCTTTACCGGACGGCTGTTCTTGCCATATAATAACAGATCTTTGATCTCATCACTGTAATCCTGAAATGGTGTGTCCAGTGAGAAATGATATTCCTCTGCCAATGCACGAAGTACTGCATTTGTGAAACTCTTTCCATCATTACAGGACTGCCAGCCCAGCACAACAATTGCCCCTTCATTGATCGACAGCTTGGTATCCGGGATCATCAGATCCGGATCAAATTCCATCTTAAATCCCAGACCGGCACAACATGGACATGCGCCAAATGGATTATTGAATGAAAAGCTTCTGGGCTCAATCTCATCAATGCTGATTCCACAATCCGGGCAGGAAAAGCTGTCAGAGAAATTCAAGATTTCATTTTCTCCATCTGTATTTATAACCTCAATCTTCATCAGACCTTCTGCCATCCGCAGAGTTGTCTCTACAGAATCTGTCAGTCTTCGTTCCATATCAGGACGAACGACCAGACGATCCACAACGATATCAATATTATGCTTCTTATTCTTATCCAGCTTGATCTCCTCGGATAACTCATACATACTGCCATCAATGATCGCACGGACAAAACCGCTCTTTGCCGCCTTCTCCAACAGCTTCACATGTTCCCCTTTTCTGCCTCTTATAACCGGTGCAAGTACCATGAATTTTGTCCGTTCCGGCAATTGCATGATATCGTCTACCATCTGATCCACGCTCTGTTTGCTGATCACTTTTCCACATTTCGGACAGTGTGGGATTCCTGCTCTTGCATATAACAGACGGAAATAATCATAGATCTCTGTTACTGTTCCGACTGTGGATCTCGGATTCTTATTCGTCGATTTCTGATCGATCGATATCGCAGGCGACAGGCCCTCGATCTTCTCGACATCCGGCTTCTCTGCCTGTCCAAGGAACTGTCTTGCATAGGAAGATAAGGACTCCATATAGCGTCGCTGACCTTCGGCATAGATCGTATCAAATGCCAGTGAGGATTTGCCCGAACCGGACAGACCTGTCACAACGACAAATTTATCCCTCGGAATCTTCACATCTATATTCTTCAGGTTATGTTCTTTTGCACCTTTAATCGTAATATACTTAATATCACCCATTTCGGTTGACCTTCTTTCTGCTCATTTTATTTGAATCTTATAAACATGTATGATCATTATATTTATTATTACTTTTATACAATATGAAAGATACATTACATATTATTCCGTAAGACGCTTCCGCTCGTATCCTCGTGCAGCGGTACATAAAGTTGCAAAAAACGCAACTTAAGTACCGGCCTCGGATAAGGCTTACTTCATAATAGTAATGATATCTTTCATATTAGTTTAACAACTAATATTCAAACAAATAATATTATGATCATACATGTTTATACACTTTCAATTAGTACGACAGCATGATCTGTATTGTATTTTCTACTTATCATAGTCCCGAAGTGCTTCTTTATACTTCTTCAGCTCATCACGGACGATCGCTGCCATTTCAAAGTTCAGGTCGGCGGCTGCCATGTTCATCTTCTTTGTCAGCTTATCGATCATTGCTTTCAGCTCTTTCTTCGTCATGGATTCAATATCTTTCTCAGCATCCACAACCGGTTTATCTTCTGTGACTTCATTTGTAATAAGATCACGGATACTCTTCTGGATCGTCTTCGGTATGATCCCATGTTCCTTATTATAAGCATCCTGAATCTTTCGACGACGATTTGTCTCCGAGATCGCACGTTTCATGGAGTCTGTCATCGTATCTGCATACATGATAACATGACCTTCTGAATTTCTCGCAGCACGTCCGATCGTCTGGATCAATGACGTCTCCGAACGCAGGAAGCCCTCTTTATCTGCATCCAGGATAGCCACCAGTGTGATCTCCGGAATATCAAGTCCCTCACGAAGGAGGTTGATACCAACTAATACGTCAAATACACCCATTCTGAGATCACGCACGATCTCTACACGCTCCATTGTATCAATATCGGAATGAAGATATTTGACCTTAATGCCATTCTCACGCAGGAAATCTGTCAGATCCTCTGCCATACGTTTTGTAAGTGTTGTAACCAGAACCTTGTGTCCCTGTTCTGTCTCTTTCAATATCTCTGACATCAGGTCGTCGATCTGTCCTTCTACCGGACGGACATCTACCGGTGGGTCCAGCAATCCGGTCGGCCGGATGATCTGTTCAGCCCGGAGCAGCTCATGCTCTGCTTCATATTTGGATGGTGTCGCCGATACAAATAACACCTGATCTAACTTCGATTCAAATTCTTCAAAGTTTAACGGACGGTTGTCCAATGCGGATGGCAAACGAAATCCATAATCCACCAGATTCTGTTTTCTGGAACGATCACCTGCATACATTCCTCCGACCTGCGGAATCGTCATATGCGACTCATCTATGATCAACAGGAAATCATCACCGAAGAAATCCAGCAATGTGCTCGGAGTCTCCCCGGATTCTCTGCCGGATAATGGTCCTGAATAATTCTCGATACCGGAGCAGAAGCCTGTCTCCCGCATCATCTCTATATCAAAATTTGTCCGTTCTTCAATCCGCTGCGCTTCGATCAGCTTATCATTTTCCTTAAAATACTGTACCCGTTCAGCCAATTCCGCTTCGATCTTTGTAAGTGCATGTTCCAGCTTCTCATGTCCGACAACATAATGAGAAGCAGGAAAGATACAGGTAAAATTCAGACTGCGCCTGATCTCCCCGGTCAACGGATCAAATTCACAGATACGATCGATCTCATCACCAAAAAATTCAACCCGCACAGCATCTTCAAATGTCGATACCGGAAGGATCTCCAGCACATCCCCGTGTACACGGAATGTTCCACGGTGGAAATCCATATCATTTCTGACATACTGGATATCCGTCAGTTCATCGATCACCATATCCCGATCCTTGATCATGCCGACACGGAGCGACAGCATCTGCTCCCGGTATTCATCCGGATCACCGATACCGTAAATACAGGATACCGAGGATACGACCACAACATCTTTTCTGTCGATCAAGGCCGCTGTTGCACTGTGACGCATCTTGTCAATATCATCGTTGATCGCAGAATCCTTCGCTATATAAGTATCAGTCGATGCCACATATGCTTCCGGCTGGTAATAATCATAATAAGAAACAAAATATTCTACCGCATTTTCCGGAAAAAATTCCTTCATTTCCGAATATAACTGTGCCGCCAGCGTTTTGTTGTGCGCAAGCACCAGCGTCGGTTTATTCAGTTGTGCTATTACATTTGCCATGGTAAATGTCTTACCGGAACCGGTTACACCTAACAGGGTTTCAAACTGATTTCCTTCTTTAAATCCATCCACCAGCTCTTTGATCGCCTGCGGCTGATCACCGGTCGGCTGATATTCTGATACTAATTTGAAATGATCCATTATGTTCTCCTGATATATCTATATAAATACAATCAATATTCTTATTATTGTTCTCTGTCTAATATATCATCCCATTTAAAAAAAGTACAGAGTAAATCGAATATTTGTTCTTTATTCTGTAAGAACCTTCTGCTTCCCACTGTTTCATCCGCAAAGCGGATTTAAAAAACATGCCATCCATGATATACTATAATTTATCAAAAAATGAACGAGGTGTAACATGAGCGCAATCGTAACATTAAAGAAGGGCGAGGGCAGAACCATCAAAGCCGGCGGCGCCTGGATTTATGACAATGAAATAGATACCATCATGGGGAGTTTTGAAAACGGGGATATCATCATTGTAAAAGACTTTGACGGATATCCGATGGGAAAGGGATTTATCAATACGAATTCCAAGATCACTGTCCGTATGCTGACACGTCACGTCGATACCGAGATCAATGAAGATTTCTTCCGCATGCGTCTGCAGGCAGCATGGGATTATCGTAAGAAAACCGTAGATACAAGTAGCTGCCGTATCGTATTTGGCGAGGCAGACTTCCTGCCCGGTATTGTGATTGACAAATTTGAAGATGTGCTGGTTGTTGAGTCACTTGCACTTGGAATTGACAGAGTTAAAAATTTGTTAATAAATATTTTAAAAAATGTCCTTAAATCGGATGGTATAATAATCAAAGGTGTTTATGAGCGTAGCGATGCTAAAGTTAGAATAAATGAAGGGATGCAGCCATTCAAGGGATTCATTGGGGATGAATTCGACACGAACGTGGAAATTATTGAAAATGGCGTACACTATATTGTTGACGTAAAAGACGGTCAGAAGACCGGCTTCTTTCTTGACCAGAAATACAACCGACTTGCGATCCAGCGTCTTTGTAAGGATGCAAAAGTTCTTGACTGTTTCACACACACAGGCTCTTTTGCGCTGAACGCCGGAATTGCCGGTGCCGCAAGCGTACTGGGTGTAGATGCTTCCGCACTTGCGGTCAGACAGGCACAGGAAAATGCAAAGCTGAACCACCTGGAGGATTCGGTTACATTTATCTGTAAAGATGTCTTTGATCTGCTCCCTGAACTGGAAGAACAGGGCGAGAAATTCGACGTTGTAATTCTGGATCCACCTGCATTTACAAAATCACGCAACTCAATTAAAAACGCTGTAAAAGGTTATCGGGAAATAAATCTGAGAGCCATGAAGCTCGTTAAAGATGGCGGCTTTCTTGCCACCTGTTCATGCTCCCATTTCATGGACTATGAACTCTTTACAAAAACCATCGGGCAGGCTGCTTCCAACTCTCACAAACGACTGAGACAGGTTGAATTCCGTACTCAGGCTCCTGATCATCCGATTCTGTGGGCTGCAGATGAATCATATTATCTGAAGTTCTACATATTTCAAGTAACCAGCGACAAATAGCTGGAGTTTCAGAGATTGGTCCTCTGTCATTTATCTTACTTGTAATACTTTTGGGAGGTAAACATGAAGCTAATACAGAGAAATAGGGATGCAGCATATCTACAGTATGATAAATATGTCGATTTCGACAATCCCATGGTTATGGAGAAGGCTATGGATCTTACCAAAAACTGCAGATCTGTTTACGAAAAAATAGAAACCATATATTATTTTGTCAGAGATGAAATTGATCACACCTGGGACGCCAAAGATTCCACGATCACGATCTCTGCATCAGATGTTCTGGAAAAGAAAACCGGTATCAGCTATTCAAAGGCAAATCTGTTAGCCGCACTGATGCGTGCAAATGGTATTTACACCGGATTCTGCTACCAGAGGATCAAACGATTCACATATGATAACAAGCTGGCACTTCATGCACTGAATGCAGTATTTGAACCGGATGTCAAGAAATGGATCCGCTTGGACGCCAGAGGAAACAATTACCAGTTTCAAGCTGATTTCTCGATCAACGAACGAAATCTTGGATATGAGATCCGACCGGAGCTTGGTGAATTTGAATTCGACGATCTGATCGCAGTTCCTCTTCCATCGACAATGGCAGTTCTGGAAAAGAGCACAAATGCGATCAAAATGTACTATAACGATCTGCCGGACTACAACGATTAATATTATATTTTACAAAATCATCGGTCCTGCCGACCGACAGTTTTTCCTGATCATTCTAAAAACTGTTCTGTTGGCGCGGTCGATGATTTTTTATGTCTGTCTGAAATGATTTCCGTTGATTTTTCCGGTATCGCAGGGTTTAATTTCCTGTTGTCTTATGGTAGAATTATACACAGTTAAAAATTTTACGAAAAGGGGTTACCGATATGAGTAATGTCACAATTATGAATCATCCTTTGATCAAACACAAAATATCAATGTTAAGAAACGAGAACACCGGAACAAATGAATTCCGTACACTTGTAGAAGAAATCGCTATGCTTATGGGCTACGAAGCACTTCGTGATCTGCCTACAGAAGATGTAGAGATCAAGACTCCGATCGAAACCTGCAAATCTCCTATGATTGCAGGCAAAAAGATGGCAGTTGTACCGATCCTCCGTGCCGGTCTTGGCATGGTAAGCGGCATCCTTGCTCTGGTTCCATCAGCAAAGGTTGGACACATCGGGCTCTACAGAGACCCGAAGACACACGAGCCGCATGAGTATTACTGTAAACTGCCGGATCCGATCGAGCAGAGAACAATCCTTGTTGTTGATCCAATGTTAGCAACCGGCGGTTCCGGTTCCGAAGCTGTTTCATTTATCAAACAGCACGGCGGCAAGAATATCAAATTCATGTGTATCATCGCTGCTCCTGAAGGTCTGGAAAGACTTCAGAAGGATCACCCGGACATCCAGATCTATGTTGGTCAGCTTGACAGATGCTTAAATGAAAATGCTTACATCTGCCCGGGTCTCGGTGATGCCGGCGACAGAATTTTCGGAACAAAATAACAGGAAGGCTTACATTATGAGATATATACACGAGCTTCGCGAAGGCGAAATGGTTTCAGAGGTTTACCTCTGCAAAAACAAGATCACAGGAAAGACAAAATCAGGTAAATCCTACTATTCTCTGCAGCTGGTAGATGCCAGCGGAACAATGGATGGTAAGATCTGGGAACTGAACAGCGGAATTGGGCATTTTGAATCCATGAACTATGTTAAGGTTGACGGTCAGGTTACCTCATTTAACAACACTCTCCAGTTGACAATTAAGAAGATCCGTATCGCTGAAGAAGGGGAATACGATATCAACGACTATATGCCATGCACGAAGAAAAATGTCGATGAAATGTTTGACAAGCTGCTTGGCATTATCGCAACGATCGAAAAGCCTTACTACAAAAAGCTTCTGGAAAGCTTCTTTGTAGAGGACAAAGCTCTTGCAAAAGAATTCAAAAAGCATTCGGCTGCCAAATCCATTCATCATGGATTTGTCGGTGGTCTGTTAGAGCACACTCTGGCAGTTACCAGCATGTGTGACTACTACACTACATACTACCCGATCTTAAATCGTGACCTGCTCCTGACTGCTGCCATGCTTCATGACATCGGCAAGGTCTATGAGCTTTCAACATTCCCGGAAAACGATTACACAGATTCCGGTCAGTTACTTGGTCACATCGTAATGGGTACTATGATGATCCGCGACAAGATTCGTGATTCTGTTCCGGAATTTCCTGCAAAGGAAGCAAACGAACTGGAGCACTGTATCCTCGCCCACCACGGCGAACTGGAATACGGCTCTCCAAAGAAGCCTGCCCTGATCGAAGCACTTGCATTATCATTTGCCGATAATACAGATGCCAAGATCCAGACATTCATGGAAGCATTAGACAGCAAGGACGAGACCGGCTGGCTTGGTTACAATAAAATGATAGAAAGTAATATCCGCAGATCTACAAAATAAAGGATACGATATTTATTTTATGGAACTTAAAAAGAACAGTATATATACAATAGAAATAACGGACATGGGAAATGAGGGAGAAGGCATCGGCCATCTCTCTCTTTCTGATGTAGCAAATAACAAAACAGGCACAGACATTTCCACGAAAGCTTCATCCGAAGATGGAAATAACGTGCAGAATATCACTGTATTTGTCAAAGATACAGTGATCGGTGACGTAGCCGAGATCTCGATCATGAAAGCAAAAAAATCGATCGCCTACGGACGGCTGGTTCGCCTGATCACACCATCCCCTTACCGCGTAACTCCGGTCTGCCCAGTCGCAAAGAGCTGTGGTGGATGCAGTCTTCAGCACATTTCCTATGAGAAGCAGTTGGAATACAAATGGAATAAAGTAAGAGAATGTCTGCGCCGGATCGGCAAGATTGAGAATCCCGATACTCTGATGGAACCAATCTATGGTATGAAAGAACCATACCACTATCGAAATAAAGCACAGTTTCCGGTTGGCAGAGACAAAAACGGCAATATCGTGATCGGCTTCTATGCCGGCAGAACCCATTCGATCATCGATTCCGATACCTGTGCGATCGGTGCAGAAGTAAATGATCAGATTCTGCCGATCATCCGTGCATTTCTCACGGAATATAACATTTCCACTTATAACGAAACAACCGGACAGGGTCTGGTACGTCATATTCTGACCCGTGTTGGTTTTACAACCGGCGAAGTCATGGTCTGTCTCATCATAAATGGAAAAAAACTGCCTCATGCAGATGAACTCATCTCCCGTCTGACAAAGATTTCCGGAATGACTTCAATCTGCCTGAACATCAATACAGAAAAAACAAATAAGATTCTTGGGCCAACCTGCAAAACACTGTGGGGCAGTCCATACATCACAGATTATATCGGCAATGTAAAATACCAGATCTCACCTCTGTCCTTCTATCAGGTAAACCCTGTGCAGACAAAGGTACTTTATGAAAAAGCATTGGAATATGCAGATCTGAACGGCGAAGAAACCGTCTGGGATATGTACTGCGGCATCGGAACCATCTCCCTGTTTCTTGCTCAGAAAGCAAAACAGGTATACGGTGTGGAGATCGTTCCTCAAGCAATCCTGGATGCCCGTAAAAATGCGGAACTTAACGATATCCACAACGTCGAATTCTTTATCGGAAAAGCGGAGGAAGTCGTTCCTGCCATTTACGAAAAAGGCGGCGATGGTTCCCATGCAGATGTCGTCGTTGTCGATCCACCAAGAAAAGGCTGTGACAAGGTACTCCTTGACACCCTGATCCGGATGAATCCAAAACGGCTTGTCTATGTAAGCTGCGATCCCGCAACCCTTGCCCGTGACATCGCCATCCTCACTCCCGCCGGCTACCACCTCGAAAAAGTCGCTGTTGTCGACCAATTTGGTCACACCGGGCACGTTGAAACTTGCGTTCTCTTAGAGAAGACAAGTGCAACGCACGAAGTCTGAACTTAGAAACGCAGTTGTTCTGGCGAGCGAAGCGAGAGCAGAACTTCCTTGAACCTTATCAAGGAGCATTAGCACTGACCATGCGATAGCTGTCCACGATTGGCGTGCACGAAGTGCAAAGACAGCGTAGGAAAGAGGAATGTGTAATGCTCCAGATTATGTCCTTAGGCTGTTGGCATACTATATTAAAACGGAAAACATGGTGAAAGATAAGAGCAACGAGAAAATATGAGAAATTTGGAAATGATACAGTCTGGTTATCACTTGACCAGATGGCAGAACTGTTTCAAAGGGATAAATCAACTATATCGAGACATATTAAAAAGATATTTGAGGAAAGAGAATTGGATGCTTGTCAGACATTCGGAAGATAAAAAATTATATCTATAGGAGATACAACAATGTTATACATCATGCGACATGGAAAAACAGACTGGAATGCCATGCGGAAACTACAAGGTCGGACAGACATTCCATTAAATGAAGAAGGACGCCAGATGGCGGAGCATGCCAGAACAGAATATGCCGATATCCATTTTGATATCTGCTACTGCTCTCCCCTTATCCGAGCAAAGGAAACAGCCGAGATCGTATTAAAAGGGCGGAACATTCCGATCATAACGGACGACCGGTTAAAAGAAATGAGTTTTGGCAGCTATGAAGGAACCGCAAACTGCATAACTACTCCCGGCTGTCCAATAAAAGATCTCTTTCTTGATCCGGCAAACTATAAAGTTCCAAAGGATGGTGGAGAAAGCTTTAAACAGCTATTTGCGAGAACAGGAGAATTCCTAAAAGAGGTTGTAAAACCACAATTAGACGAAGGAAAGGATGTCCTGATTGTCGGACATGGAGCTATGAATTCCAGTATCATCTGTCAGGTCAAAGGGATCCCGCTGTCAGAATTCTGGAGCGCAGGAATCGAAAACTGCAAACTGAAACGCATACTATAAATATCATTTATAAATCCAAACAAAAGCAACACATTTCATTCAATAGCAAATGAGGAGATATTTGAAAATGAAGACCTACAACTTCTATGGTTGGGAACAGGCAACCGTTCCTGCCATAACAAACAAGTATAAAGGAATCCATACACCACAGGATCTGTATGACAGATTATCTGATATCTGGTGCGCTGATACTTGCGCACCAAGACTGCGTGATGGTTGGACACCGGAGAATAAAACCTTGGGGCAGTGTTCTATCACAGCATTTCTGGTTCAGGACATCTTTGGCGGCAAGGTGTATGGCATCCTGCGTCCCGGCGGAAACTATCATTGCTATAACGATGTCAACGGTCATATATTTGACCTGACCAGTGAACAGTTTGGTGATGAGACTCTTTCTTATAAGAACAATCCTGAGCAGTTCCGTGAAGTACATTTTGCAAAAGAAGAAAAACGTTTAAGATATGAATATCTGAAACAACAACTGGCATGCTTAAACCAGCAATCCACTTGCTGATTTTCGTAAGATCAGGTATGCTGAAAAATAAATATGACATCTGAGAAAGGAACCCATACTATGATAGGATTAATCGTCGCACGTTCAAAAAATAATGTAATTGGAAAAAATGGACAGATCCCATGGCGGATCAAAGGAGAACAGAAACAGTTTAAAGAACTGACAACAGGGAATACTGTGGTTATGGGACGTAAGTCATATGAAGAGATCGGACATCCTCTCCCGAACCGAATGAATATCGTTGTGTCAAATACTGCCAATTACTCCGGTGAAAACCTGCTTACCGTTCATTCCTTACAGGAAGCTCTTGATGCTGTAAAAGAGGGAAATGTCTATATCTCCGGTGGATATGGGCTGTTCAAAGAGGCACTTTCACTGGTTGATACGATGTATATCACAGAAGTTGATACTGTCGTTGAAGACGGAGATGTCTTCTTCCCTGAATTCAATGCAGATGAATTCGATATTACAACCGGCGAATCCGGTGGTGACGACATTACATTTACCCGCACGACCTACACCCGCAAGAAACTGTAAACAAGGACAACTCACATGAATACACAGACAACGAATGAAAATCCTCTCGGCACTCAACCCGTAAAAAAATTATTAATGCAATTTGCTATTCCAAGTATAGTAGCCATGCTGGTCAGCTCTCTTTATAACATTGTTGACCAGTTTTTCATTGGGCGAAATGTCGGTGAACTCGGAAATGCCGCAACCAATATTTCATTTCCACTTTCCATATCCTGTATCGCGATCGCTCTGCTGTTCGGCATCGGCGGCGCATCTGCTTTTAATCTGGCTATGGGAAAAGGAGAAAAGGAAAAAGCAGTTTATTATATCGGCAATTCCGCTGTCATGCTCTTTGGCTGTGGTGTGATTTTAACTACGATCACCCTGCTGTTCCTAGAGCCTCTGCTCCGTTTCTTTGGATCTCCCGACAATGTACTTTCCTATGCAAAAACTTACACAGGCATTGTTGCGATTGGATTTCCTTTTCTGATCCTCACGACCGGAAGCGGTCATCTGATCCGCGCAGATGGCAGACCAAAGATCAGCATGATCTGTAACCTTACCGGAGCCGTGATCAACACCATCTTAGATGCTCTGTTTGTATCCGTTCTTCAGATGGGTATGGCAGGCGCAGCCATCGCAACCGTTATCGGTCAGGTAATATCCGCCGGTCTTGTCATCTGGTTTTTATCCCACTGTAAGACTGTAACGATAAGAAAAGAACATCTCCGCATCAGTAGACCGATCATAGCGAAAGTCACATCCCTTGGTACTGCTCCTTGCAGCAATCAGCTTGCCATGATGATCGTACAGATCATTATGAACAAATCTCTCAAATACTATGGCTCCCTTTCCATCTATGGCGAAGCAATCCCTATCGCCTGTGCCGGAATTATCACAAAAGTAAATCAGGTATTTCTATCTCTGATTATCGGTATATCACAAGGCTTACAGCCAATCACCAGCTATAACTACGGTGCAGGAAAATACAAACGGGTAAAGTCTGCCTATCTGTTCGCCTCTACCTGTGGATTTGTGATCGCGCTCATTGCGTTTCTATTATTCCAGTTTGTGCCAAGGCAGATCATATCCATTTTCGGAAATGGCTCCGAAAGCTACTTCCAGTTTTCGATCAGCTATTTTCGTATTTTTCTGTTCTTTACGTTTATAAACTTTATGCAGCCGATCACTTCGAACTTCTTTACATCGATCGGCAAACCGAAAAAAGGAACATTCCTGTCATTAACCAGACAGATCCTGTTCCTTCTTCCATTATTAATTATTCTGCCGCTTTTTATGGGTATTGATGGCATTATGTATTCCGGCCCTATCGCCGATGGACTTGCCGGAGCGGTCGCCATCTTCATGGTCTTTAACGAATTCCGCACCAGACCTTTCCGCTAAAGAGGTTGTTGTTGTTCAACCTCTACTTTTTGCCATGATATTTTGGCTCTGCTGGTATGGACATATACAAAGACCGTTCCGTTTTCTGCTCGGATTTGCACGCTTATTGCCAGCAGTCGCCCAAACTCACCCTTACGGGTTCAGACATGGGCTTGGTGCTGACAGCTAGTGCAAACCTCACAACGAAAACTTCACTGATGTCTTATGTATATATCCATACCAGCAGAGCCAAAATATCACAACTATAAATAACACAAGAATCATCAACAACCTCTTGTTTACTCACACATCGGGAAACGGACAATAAATCGGGTGCCGATCTCCGGACGGGATACGACCTGGATCGTGCCGGAGTGAGCATCGACGATCCATTTGGCTATGGAAAGTCCCAGGCCGGAACCGCCGGTCTCGCTGTTTCTCGCTTCGTCCGATCGGTAGAATCGTTCAAAGATATGAACGACATCTGACGACTCCATTCCGATGCCCTCATCCTGAATCATATAACTGACATAACCGGATTCCAGCATAACTCCTAATGTAATATCCGCACCATCCGAAGAATACTTTGCCGCATTCTGTACAAAGATCCGGATGGACTGTTTGATCATGGCTATATCACCTGTCATATATGCAGGATCTGTTCCACGAAACAGATAGCGGTGCTTCTCATCGATCATCTGGGATTCCTCCCAGACCTCACTGACCATCTGATTCAGATCCAGTTTCACTTTATTCAGAGTATTTCTTCCGCTGTCACCCCGCGCAAGGAACAGAAGCTGTTCTACCAGCTCCTTCATGTGCTGGGACTCATTCTTAAGGGCTTCAATGGATTCTGTCAGAACCTTTTCATCCTCTTTTCCCCATCGATCCAGCATATTCACGTATCCCTGGATCACAGCAATAGGTGTCCGAAGCTCATGTGATGCATCCGATACAAACCGTACCTGCCGCCTTTCGTTTTCCTTCATATTCCGAAGCAGGTTATTCAACGCGATCTCAATACTTTTCAATTCCTTGTCTCCGGTATGGACTCCCTGTTCGGCATCATCCGGAGAAATATGTGATATTGCCTGTTCCAGATGATCCATCTGATTCTGGTCAAATGTCTTTGCAGACTTCTTATCGGAACGTTTCTTCTGATCCTCCATACCATTTTGCTCAAATGACATCTTACTGATCTGTTCTGCCTTTACCGCCAGATCATTTAACGGCTTCAGCTTTCTTCTGACAACAGAAGTCCGGAATAACGCAAAGAACAACACAAATCCTTCTGCCGATAACAGTATGATTCCCGGTACAGCTACCAGATCCCTTACATCCCGGAAATCATATGCATATGATTTCCGGTCATTTCCATCGATCACATATTCCAGTGTATGCTTTTCTTGATTGACATTAAAATAATAATGCTCACCTGTTACCTGATCCGGAAGCTTTGTGGTACACCAGTACATCCAGGTTCCCATAATAAGAAAGGCAATGATAATATTGATTCCTATTACATTGCCTACTTCCTTCAGCCAGAAGCTGATATTTATTTTTCTGGCGATCGAGGTCATCCTCTTATTTTCATTCATCCGTGATACCTTTTCTTATACATTCTTTCAATCTTGCTCTTGTTTCTGCATCTACCCTTATCATCAGACCGTATACTCTATCCCGTTACACCTTCCTATGATTCCCTGATCACATAGCCTACGCCTCGTACCGTTGTGATCAGCTTGATACCGAACCGGTCATCGATCTTCGTACGCAGATACCGGATATATACATCTATGATATTTGTCTCACCGACATACTCATAACCACAGACAATATTCATCAGCTTTTCCCGATCCATGACGATATTCTTATTCTCCATCAGAGTATGCAGCAGCTCAAATTCCCGATTGGTAAGCTCCACCGGTTCTCCCGCCACCATAACCTCATGCCGGTCGGTATCCAGGCTGACCCCATGGATCTCTAGCTTATGTGTCTCCTGCCGGTCGGTGCTTTTCCGCTTCAGCGCTACACGGATACGAGCCAGAAGTTCTTCGATCGCAAATGGCTTCGTAATGTAATCATCCGCTCCCGCATCCAGCCCGGACACCTTGTCCATTACCGCATCCCTTGCAGTAAGCAGCAGGATCGGAACATTATTTCCTTCTTTACGAATACGGCGAAGGACCTCCAGACCATTTAGCCTTGGAAGCATAACATCCAGCACGATCAGGTCAGCATGTTCTGATAGTGCCAGATCCAGACCTGTCCGCCCGTCAAATGCCTTTATTACTTCATAGCCTTCATGAACCAATTCCAGCTCTACAAATCTGGCAATCTTTTCTTCATCCTCTACAATCAAAATCTTCCGGCTCATCTCTACTCCTTGTTGTGACAATTTATTTTAAGGGAGTATCTTGAGTACCTATGTCCATATTCTGATATACTATTATTCCGCAAGACGCTCTCGCTCTGTTGCTCATGTAGCGGTTCTAACCGCTCCACTCCGTGGATCGCTAAGTACCGACATTCGCAAAGGCTTGCTGCATAATAGTATATCAGAACATGGACAATGTATTTTCGTTTCATGTCCCTTAAAATAAATCTGTGTATTGTAAATTAATCTCTCACATTAGTTCTTGTTAATGTCTGTCTTAATAGTTTCTACCGTATCCGCAACCTTGTCACAAGCACTGTTCAGATCTACATTGATATTGTCGATTCCTGCAAAATGGTATCTGCATTCACAGAATAAACCGACCACTAATAACGGGATCGTGATCCAGAATGCGAAGATAATCGCAAGTATCAATACCAGAACAGGTACATTCACCATAGTGCTGCCACGTCTTTCTATGATGAACTTGGAATCAACGCTTTTCTTCAAAAGTCTTCCACACCAGGAAAAGAACTGATCCATCATCTGACCAAAGGTCTTTTTATTGCAGTCTCTAGTATATTCCTGCTGTGCCTGTTCGAATTCTGTTGATGTCTGCTGTGCCTGTTCCGTCGTGTAATCGGTTACTTCCGGTGCTTTTACCTTACCCTTCTTTTCCAGATAAATGATCGCATCCAGCACATCATAATTATTTGCTTCTAATGCCTCCTTGGCTTCCTCATAGCTGACACCTGTTTTTTCTCTTAACTTTTCTACTTTTTCTAAATTATCCATATCTTTTTCCTTCTTTCTCTATTCTCTCCTCAGCTGATGGTATTACTATACCAACCACGAATTAATCTAAAATAGGAGAAAGATTAAAATCAGATTAAAAATCTGACCATTTTATTTTAAAGCTGCTTTTTCGATGGAATAACTGTCAATCAGCTCATCCTCTGCCGTATAGATAGATACGCTTGCGGTTAACTCTTTTATACTTGCCGGATCTGTTACATCACACAGAAGCTTTCCATATGTATGCCCAAGAGCCTCTGTCATATAGGATGGTTCTTCGTCCGTTCCATTTACAAGGATAGTGTCAAATGTTGCCTGAATTAATTCATCTGTCTTATTATAGATTTCAAATGCCAGGCAAGTCTCTGCATCTTCACCCTCTCCGTCAGTCTCTATACCTGTATATGCAATGGTAATCTTATCATTATCAAACACCTGAACTGCACCATCCTTTAATGTAAAGCTCTGATCACCCGAAGCTTCTGCCTTACCAGATAAAGGAACATCCTTAACCTCATAATGTCCAACTGTTTCTCCCGCATCGTTATCAATAAAAAGTATACCATTCAATACGGAAACTGCTTTATCACACTCAATCATACACACATCTTCTTCTGTTGCATTTGCTTCCAGTTCAGGACCAAACAATGGCTGTATCGTCTCTCCGTTAATTGCTACATCCCCAAAATAAATATTAACAGGATCACCCGTCTTATTGGAAACAGTAAACGTCATACCATCAGCTTCCTTGTCATATCCTGTATATGTAAGAGTCACTTTGTCATTATCTAGCACAATGACAGTTACATTCTCCTCTTCTGTTGATGATTCTGTCTTTTGTTCCTTTTTTCCACAACCACACAGACTTGCAAATACACACAAGCCAGCTGCCAGAATATAATGTCTTCTTTTCATAATAATTCATCCTCCACATTTCTATCAAAACCGGGGTACACCACTTCTATCTGATGCGCCCCGATTTTTCACATATTATTTTTTTATTTTGGCCTTAGTATAACTGCTCCATGCAGAATATGTCTTTTTCGAACCTGACTTCTGATAAGAACGTATTCTGACATAATATGTCTTTCCCTTTTTCAATTTCTTAATTACTGCTTTATCGGAAGATTTAACTATATTTGTCATCTTTGTCCCTTTTGCAAAAGTCTTGCCGGTAGAATACTGAATTTGATAACCGGAAATCTTCTTCTGCTTTTTCCACGTTACTGAAAGCTTTCTTCCCTTCTGGTTCGCAATCTTTAACTTAGTTGGTGCAGTCAGACGAAGGATCTTCTTTTCTTTACTAACCGCCTTTGCCGTCTGTCCGTTCACAGATTTATAAGATTCTATTCTATAACTATAAACTGTGCCATGCTTTGACTTCACTGTTGAATCTGTATAAGTATTCTTCGAAGCGCCCTTTACTATCTTAATCTTTTTCCATGACTTGGACCCTAAGTTTTTACGGTAGACAACATAACCGGTAGCATCCGAAACCTTCTTCCATGTAAGCTTGACACCTGTTGCTTTGTTTTCCACCTTGGAAATAGTTGTCTTATTTACCGTGATTATTGCAGGTACATCACCCGGCTCCGTCTTACCGCTGTCGCCCGGTTTTGTCTCACTTCCGTCGCCCGGCTTTGTCTCGCTTCCGTCGCCCGGCTTTGTCTCGCTTCCGTCGCCCGGCTTTGTCTCACTTCCGTCGCCCGGTTTGGTCTCGCTTCCGTCGCCCGGTTTGGTCTCACTTCCGTCATCTTTCTTTGCTTCTGTTATCGTAAATGTAGCCGTTTCCTTACAAGATGGATTATACTTTGGATAAATGCTGATCTTCACAATACCCGGTTTAAGCATATTAACGGTTCCACTTTCATCTGTCAGATTACTGACTGTTGCGATACTTGTATCTGAAGATTCCCATACCATCTCGCTATTCTGATTGGTCGTATCAGATTCAGATGAATAGGTCTGATTTCTTAACAGGAACTTGAGCTTCGTACCTGTATCATATCTAGACTCATAATTGGTATAATAATAACCATTATCTGCAGATCCATACCAGTAAACGGCAAAAGACTTAACAACATATTCCGTATGCGACTGACCACATTTTGAACATGTTAATACCACTGATGCATCTGATGCATTTGTAGCACTCACCTGATAGCTATGCCCTAACACAACATTTTTTACTGTATAGTCTGACAGATCATTTATGTTGATCTGATAGAACTGCAATATTTCATTTTTCCATGTATACCAGACCAACTTATCTCCCGCAAGAACAGGAACGCAGTCTGACAGATCGCCGGCCAGACTATAGATAGCTCCGACCTGATTTCCGTTTCCATCGATCTTCGTGTAATATACGGAAGAACCTCTATGCCATAACAGCATATAACTGTTTGTTCCAATTTTCACAAACTGCGGTGTATCAGTCGTACCCTGACCCGCTGTATAATTCGTTATCTTGTTTACTTTCACCGCATCTGTACTCTTAGATACAACACCTACAAATATATCCTGACCTGCTGAATATTTGGCGGTACTGTCAATATCAACGCTTCCTGCCGTCAGATATGCAGTATCTGATATCTCAAATCCGCCAACCGTCGCTCCTGTATAATTATCTCCTGATTTTCCCTCAAATGCCATAATATCTGTTGCCTTGCAGGTAGAAAAAACATCGGTGAATCCATTGGAAGTAACTACAGACGGATACCTTACCAGAACGATAGATCTCGGATGTGCATCTCCATGATCAACCGCAACGATCTTACCATTCTCCATCTGAATAAACTGATTAAATGAATGACTGACATAACCAAAACTTACATTCATAACTTTTGTATATGAATCTGTGACCTTCATCGCAGATGTATCTACCTGAATCGTTACATTCGCCTGATGGTTATAACCATCTTTCTTTGACTTATACATTTCATGAGATGTACGGATCATCAGATAATCCCCATAAGCCGCCATTCTTGCAGAGCCGGCATCAAATGGGACTGTCGTATTTTCTCCATACAGTCCACAGGAAGCTACCCGGTTCCAGTCCTTTGTATATTTTGTGATACGATACACTTCTACACTATCCGACTCGTTCTTATTGGTCTGACCGGAAAGAATATAATAATTCCCATTCATCTCATAAAATCCACCAAATAAAGGAAGTTCCTGCGGAACAATCTTCCGTCCGGTGATCGTAAAAGACGAATCAAAATATTCAACGACATAACCGTTGGCATCAGCCCCAGCCTGTACCCGCATATAAGTTCCATTCTCATATGTAAGATATGATCGGATCGGCTTTGCCCACTGACTATACTCATAGTTTTGATCTTCGATATTATCTCCTGTATAAGTTGTACAAGCAACCTCTGCCGCCTGTACCTGCTGTCCTCCACCAAGGCGGCCTGTTATTCCACCGGAAAGAATTCCTGCTGCCACTGTAAATCCGGTCACTACAGCAATGATGCTTTTCTTTAACCCCTGTACACCTTTTGTCATATGCCTCTCTCCTTTATAAAACTAATTACATCCTGCTCCATTTTCTCTCAATCTATCATAGCATCCGCAATGTGCCTTATTGCACATTGTGTTTCCCTAAAAAACAAAACCGCACCCCATATATCCTATACAACCGCCAAAGCCCGATGTAAACACGAACCTTGGTTCATTGCTTATACACAATAAGAATATACAGTGTGCAGTCTTGTTATTTTTTATTCTTCCGTCTTCTGTTCGTCTAACACTGTAATGTCAATACCCAGCTCTTTGAGCTGAGCCTCATCTACATAATCCGGAGCATTTGTCATCAGGCAGGATGCATCCTTTACCTTAGGGAACGCGATCACATCACGGATAGAATCCTGCTTTGCCATAAGCATAACCAGACGATCCAGACCATAAGCCAGTCCTGCGTGAGGTGGTACTCCATATTTGAATGCGTCTAACAGGAAACCAAATCTTTCATACGCCTGTTCCTTTGTAAATCCAAGACATTCAAACATCTTCTCCTGAATATCATCCTGATGGATTCTGACAGATCCACCACCAATCTCGTTACCATTTAATACAATATCATAAGCCTTTGCACGAACCTTACCCGGATCTGTATCAATGATCGCCAGATCCTCTTCCATCGGCATAGTAAATGGATGGTGCATAGCTGTGAAACGGTTCTGTTCATCTGACCACTCAAGAAGTGGGAATTCCGTTATCCACACAAATTCAAATACATTCTTATCAAGCAGTCCCATCTGTTCTGCGAGATGGCAACGAAGTGCTCCAAGAGTGTCCCATACAACCTTGTTCTTATCTGCTGCAAATAACAATAAGTCTCCCGGTTCACCGGAAAGTGCTGCTACGATATTGTTCATCTCATCTTCAGTCATGAACTTTGCAAATGACGACTTGTAAGTGCCATCTTCATTAATTGCGATATATGCAAGACCCTTTGCTCCGTATGTCTTTGCAAATTCAACCAGAGCATCGATCTTCTTACGAGGCATAGCGCCCTGTCCCTTTGCATTGATACCACGGACAGATCCGCCATTTTCAAGTGCACCTGTAAATACACCGAATCCACAGCCTTTAACAACATCGCTGATATCCTTTAATTCCATACCAAAACGAAGATCCGGCTTATCAGATCCGAAACGATTCATTGCTTCGATCCATGTCATACGACGGATTGGAAGCTGTACATCTACATCCAAAATCTCCTTGAATAACTTTGCAAGGAGTCTTTCATTTACATCTATAACATCATCCACATCTACGAAGGATAATTCCATATCCATCTGTGTGAATTCCGGCTGTCTGTCTGCACGAAGATCCTCATCACGGAAGCATCTTGCGATCTGGAAATAACGATCATAACCGGAACACATCAGAAGCTGCTTGTAGATCTGCGGAGACTGTGGCAGTGCATAGAATGTACCCGGATGGATACGGCTTGGTACGAGATAATCTCTTGCACCCTCCGGTGTTGACTTACATAACATAGGTGTCTCGATCTCAAGGAAACCTTCATTTGCCATGAACTGTCTGGCAATGGTCATAACCTTGCTCTTCATAACCAGATTTCTCTGAAGATCCGGTCTTCTCAGATCCAGATATCTGTATTTCAAACGTAATTCTTCTTTTGTCTTACTGTTCTCCTCAATCGGGAACGGAGGTGTCTCAGCCTCTGATAAGATACGAAGGGAAGTTGCTACAACCTCGATATCTCCGGTTGTCAGATTCTCATTTACCGCACCGGCACGCTTACAAACTGTACCTTCGATTGCTGCTACATACTCGCTCTTAAGCTTTGTTGCCTTCTCAAAGCACTCGCTTCCGCATTTGGATTCCTCAAATATGATCTGAAGAATACCGCTTCTGTCTCTGAGATCGACAAATATAATTCCACCTTTATTTCTGCTCTTCTGAACCCAGCCCATTACGGTTACTTTCTGTCCTTCAAGAGCGTTTGAAACCTCTGCACATCTGTGGGAACGCTTCAGTCCCTGCATTGATTCTGCCATTTTTCTATATCCTCCTGTGGTTCTTATCTTTCTTCTAATACACTTGCAAGCTGATCCAGCGCGATCTCGGTCTGCTCGCCCGTTTCCATATTCTTGATACGACCGGTATTGGTCTCTAATTCATTATCACCAATAATGATCGTGTATCTCGCATTTAATTTATTTGCATATTTCATCTGCGCCTTTACACTTCGATTCATATAATCTGTCTCCACAATATAACCTGCCAGACGAAGATCATATACCAGCTTATAAGCTTTTGCCTTTGCGGAATCACCCATGATACCGACATATAAGTCGATCGGTTTTTCCGGTGCGAGATTGATATTTTCTTTCTCAAGGAAATATAGGATTCTTTCAATTCCCATACCGAATCCAACAGATGGCTGTGCCTCTTTTCCATCAATCTCATATACCAGATTATCGTATCTTCCTCCACCGCATAAGGTGAAGCCCTCTTTATTCACAAATTCAAATACTGTTTTTGTATAGTAATCCAGGCCACGAACGATTCCGGTGTCAACCTCAAACGGAATCTCAAGCTCTGTCAGAAGTCTCTGAAGCTCCTTAAAATGAGCATCGCATTCTTCACACAGATAATCAATCGTTCTTGGGGCATCCTTTACGATCGCCTTACAGCCCGGCTCCTTACAGTCAATAACACGAAGCGGATTTTTAACCATACGTTCCTTACAGGTATTGCAGAGTCCCTCTTCATGCCCTTTCAAATAGGAGATCAGTGCATCATTGTACACCTTCTTACATTTTGGACATCCGATACTGTTGATATGCAGCTTCGCATCTGACAGACCGATCTGCCTGATGAGAGTTGATACCAGTGTCATAACCTCAACTTCTGCCATTGGATTTGGAGATCCGACAAACTCAACACCGAACTGGTGATGCTGACGAAGTCGTCCGCTTTCCGGCTTCTCATAACGGAATGCCGGTGTGATATAGAACATCTTGACCGGCTGTGGTTCTGCATATAATTTATTCTCAACATAAGCACGGATCGCACCTGCTGTACCTTCCGGCTTCAATGTGATACTTCTTCCACCCTTATCAACAAAGGTGTACATTTCTTTCTGTACTACATCGGTCGTCTCTCCAACACCACGCTGGAACAAAACCGTATGCTCAAATACCGGTGTGATCACTTCCTTTATATTGAATTTCTCACACAGATTTCTTGCCATTGCTTCTACCTGTGTACGTGTTCTCATCTTGTCACCGAACCAGTCACTGGTTCCTCTTGGTGCCTGAGTTATCATATTCCATCCTCCATCTATTGTTCATATTTTTATACTATACATCAACTGATCTGTGATTTATAGCTTCCTTTTAAAATTGACTGAACCTCATCTAAAATATCGGTTGTATTTATAATTCTCTGAAATGCGAGAAATACATTCATGTCAAAATGCCGCACTTCATCGATCACCATCAATAATGCAGTCTTTGGTTCAAATGCTTTCCGGTATGCACGATCACTTATGAGCGCGACAAACACATCACATACACGAATGATCCTTGCTCCGATCGGGATCTCATCTCCCTGAAGGCAGAACGGATAACCGGAGCCATCGTAGTTCTCATGATGATACAGGATAATATCCGCAATATCATCTCCGTAGCCTTCTTTTTTTACGATATCCGCTCCAAGCTTCGCATGGAGTCTCACATAACGCATTTCCTCAATCTTCATGGAATTGCCACGACCATAGATATATGGTGTAATACGAAGCTTTCCGATATCATGGATCATTCCGGCAACCGCAATCTTATGGATCTCATCTTCTGACAGCCCCAGTTCTCTGGCAAGCTCCGACGACAACCGGCTGACACACATTCCATGACGGATGGCATCATTCAGATCCTGTTCATAGTATTCAATTTCTTTATCTATGTCTAAGTTTATAACTTTATCTGTCATTTTGCAAACGCCTGCTTTTTTCTGTCAATCATTTCATCAATTCTCGCGATATAATCGTCTACACTCTTACAATTTTCCACACGATCGATTCGGGTTCCTGTAATCATCTCTCCAGTAACCGGATCCGAATCACCTTCCCTGCGGATCAGCTTACTGGAGCTTCCCGCACCGATTCCTATAATGTCTGTCCGTTCCTCCATGATCAGGATATTATAGAGACATTCCAGTCCATGTCTTGCATATCCGACATTTTCCAAATTGCCGGCCATATTCTTCTGTCTGTACAGATAATATGGTGCAAGACCCAGTTCCTCTGCTGCCTGACCGACCAGTGATAACTGCTCGTCCACATCACCTGCAAAGCTGTATTTGTCCATCTCCTGTTTCAGATGTGCTGCCCGTTTAATCGCAAGGGTGTGAACCGTAAGGCTCTCCGGTGCAAGCTTCTTCACTTTTTCCAGCGTCCGCTTCACCATCTCTGCATCTTCACCCGGAAGACCTACGATCAGATCCATATTGATATTATCAAAGCCTGCTTCTCTGGCTCTCTTAAATGCTTCTTCTGCCTGCTCCGGTGTATGTGCTCTGCCGATCAGCTTCAGTGTCTCTCCGTTCATCGTCTGCGGATTGATACTGATACGACCTACGCCATGAGCTTTCATCACCTGCAGCTTATCTGCCGTCGTACTGTCCGGGCGTCCTGCTTCGATCGTATATTCCCGAACCTGCGACAGATCAAAATGCTTCTCGATCATGCTGCACAGACGATCCATCTGTTCCGCACTGATCGAAGACGGCGTACCGCCACCGATATAAATGGATACCAGTTTCTTCTCTGTATAACTTGCTGCGACATACTCCATTTCCTTTTCCATTGTATCCAGATAAGCATCGACCTTATCCTTATAAACACCGATCGGATAAGAGGTAAAGGAGCAGTACAGACATCTCGTCGGGCAAAATGGTATGCCGATATACAGGCAGTATTCATTCCGCTCGTCGATCGTCTCAATGATCGCTTTCTCACGTCTGGCAATCTTCACACAGGCATCTGCCTTTTCCAGGCTTGCCACATAAGTCTCCTGATACAGCTTCCGTATCTCCTCATCTGTACATCCACGTTCTACCGCTTCCATTGCAATCTTCACCGGACGTACTCCGGTCAGACTTCCCCATGGAAGAACCCTTCCGGTTCTTTCTGACAGCATCCGGTACATGGCACGCTTCAGAATATTACGGAATACCTTTCTGTCATGATAGTCCTGATCGATCACGATATCCGGTTCCACATCCAGACCGCCGTCCTTCATCCAGATTTTTGTCTGATCTTCTGCAAATTCTGCCACAAGTGTTGCAGTAATATCCGCACCAAGTTCAGGCTTCTTCTCTATATTTTCCGGGGTAATAATCTTCACACCCATATAAAACGCCATGAGAATTACTCTCAGGTCATTATTATAATCTTCTACATTCTGAATCAGACAAATCATGTCAATCTAGTTCCTTATCGTTATTTATGAAAAAAATGGATTGAACTTCTTTTCTCTGCCAATCCTTGAAGTTCCGTTGTGTCCCGGATACACGGCTGTTTCCTCCGGCAGTACAAGTAGCTTCGTCTCGATCGCCTCTAACAGATCCTGTTCATTTCCGGTTGGAAAATCCGATCTGCCAACCGATGAGGCAAATAATGTATCTCCGGTAAACAGCAGATGTCCTTCTGCAAAATAATAACACATTCCACCTACCGTATGTCCCGGCACACTGATACATCGTACTACAGTTCCAAGAACTGCAACCTCCTGTCCATCCTGCAGATAAATATCTGCTGACGTCTCAAGTGGATGACCAAACATTGCAGACAGATTTCCTGTCCTGCTCTCAAGTACCTGCTTCTCGTCCTCGGAAGCATATGCTTTTACTCCTGTCAGTTTTCTCAGATCATCCAGCGCCCCGATATGATCATAATGTCCGTGTGTCAGGAAGATGCCAACACAGGTAAGTCCCGCATCTGTCAGACTCTTATAAATAAAATCTGCATTATCCGCCGGATCAACCACGATTGCTTCCTTTGTTTCTTGATTACTTACGATATAACAGTTGGTTCCCAAATCACCCAACTGATATAATTTCACTTCTAATTCTGCCATTCGGATCTCCTATCCCACTGTTCTCTCTATATCAATAATACTGTCAACATTTCGAATCTTTGCAATGATCGCGTTCAACTGATCGACCGATTTGATCGAGAAGCTGATCGTGATTGTCGCCTTACCCTGCTTACTTGTCCGGCTGTTGATACTGTTAACACTGATATTAGCCTCACTTAAGATCTTCGTGATATCAAAAAGGATTCCGCTTCTGTCATCTGCATAGATATTGATCTCTGTCAGGTAAGTATTATCTGCAACCGCATCCTGCTGCCATTCTGCATCAATGATCCTGTTTCTGTCTTCCTCACTCATGCAGAGCACATTTACACAATCTGTACGATGGATCGAGATACCTCGTCCTCTGGTGATAAATCCGATGATCTCATCACCCGGTACCGGCGAACAACACTTGGAGAAACGAACTGCTACATCATCTGCACCCTTTACGATGATTCCTCCCTGTCCGTGGGACGAATGAGGTGTCCGCTTTAATGCATATGCTTCCAGAATCTCCTTATCATCCGGCTGTTCTGTATGATCCTTGTTATATTCTTCGATCAGTTTATTGACAACCTGACCTTCTTTGATTCCACCATGACCGACTGCCGCCATCGTAGCTTCCCAATCGGCAAAATTATATTTCTTATAAACACGTTCCTGATATTCCGGCTTGGAATACAGGGAATAATCAAGCCCCTTTGATTTACAATATGCAAGGATCAATTCCTTACCGCGGCTGATATTCTCATCCTTAAACTGATGCTTGAACCACTGATTGATCTTCGTCTTTGCCTGTGCACTCTTTACGATATTCAACCAGTCTCTTGACGGTCCTGCCGAATTCTGGGATGTTATGATCTCTACCCGGTCACCATTATTTAACTTGGTATCGATCGGAACCTGCCGTCCGTTAATCCGCGCACCCACCATCTTATTACCGACTGCCGTATGAATAGCATAAGCAAAATCAATCGGCGTAGATCCGCTTGGCAGATTCTTGACATCACCTGCAGGCGTAAAACAGTATACCTGTTCCGCGAACAGATCCAGGTCTGTCTTAACGAAATTCATGAACTCCTTATTATCCGAAGTGTCTCTCTGCCACTCCAGGATCTGACGAAGCCATGACAACTTTTCCTCTTCCTTCTGCATAACCGTACCGGTTATGTTCTCTTTATATTTCCAATGTGCAGCAATACCATATTCAGCCGTCCGGTGCATCTCAAATGTACGGATCTGTATCTCGAATGGTTGTCCTTCCGGTCCGATCAACGTCGTATGAAGGGATTGATACATATTTGACTTTGGCATTGCGATATAATCTTTAAAACGTCCCGGAATCGGCTTATACATCTCATGGATGATTCCAAGTGCTGAATAGCAGTCCCTGACGGTCTCTACCTTAATTCGAACTGCGAAGATATCATAGATCTGATCCAGCGTCTTGTTCTGGTTCTTCATCTTCTTATATATACTGAACAGATGCTTTACACGACCGTCTATCTCCGCATCCAGATGCGCATTATCGATATGCTTCTTTACATCTGCAACGATACGTTTGATATAGGCTTCCCGTTCATGCATTCTCGCATCGATCTGTGCTGTCAGATCCTTATATACCTCCGGCATCAGATACTTCATAGACAGGTCATCCAGTTCTACCTTGATCTTGCTGATACCAAGACGATGTGCGATCGGTGCATAGATATCCATTGTTTCACGTGCTTTTTCCACCTGTTTTGCAGGTGACTGATACTGTAACGTTCTTAAGTTATGCAGTCTGTCTGCCAGCTTGATCAGGATAACGCGGATATCCTTTGCCATAGATAAGAACATCTTTCTCAGATTCTCTGCCTGTACCTCGATCTTATCCGTTGTCATCTTTAACTGGGTCAGTTTGGTAACACCTTCCACCAGAAACGCTACTTCTTCTGAGAACTCTGCCGCGATCTCCTCCGAGGTCATAACCGTATCTTCTACTACATCGTGAAGGATTCCTGCAACGATCGTTTCCTTATCCAGCTCCAGTTCTGCAAGAATAATAGCAACACAGAGTGGATGCATGATATATGGCTCCCCGGACTTCCGAAGCTGTCCTTCATGCGCCTTGGATGCCACCTTATATGCCTTCTCAATCATCGAAATATCTGTGGATGGATGATAGGTCAGAATCTTCTTGATCAGTTCCTTATACAGATCCTCCGGCGGAGTAAAATCCGCAGGTGTAGACAAGTCGATATCTCTTTTTTCCCTCACCGGTTTATTCTCCATTGCACTCGCCTTTGCCGCAAGCTCTTTTAATTCATCCATGCTTTCTGCTTTATCTTTTACGTTTTCCATGATCTTCACCACTTTTCCCAATTCGAATTTTTCTATTCCAATTTCATCTGTGAATCAGATGATCATTTTTATTTGCCATCATAGCAGATGACAGAAGCCACATCATACTTGGCAAGCTTCTCTCTGCCCTTCAAGCCTGCAAGTTCGATCAAGAATATGATCTTTACCACTTCGCCGCCCAGTTCTTCTACCAGTCTTGCAGCCGCCTCCATGGTTCCGCCGGTTGCGATCAGATCATCTACAAGGACAACCTTCTGTCCCGGCTTGATCGCATCCTTATGCATCTCTATCGTAGCACTTCCGTATTCCAGATCATAGGATGCCTCAATCGTCTCTCTAGGCAACTTGCCCTTTTTTCTTACCAGTGCAAATCCCTTTCCATTCTTATATGCAAGAGGTGTTCCAAAGATAAATCCCCTGGACTCCGCCCCGGCTATTACATCATAATCTACGCCCTCAAGCAGACCATCTAATGAATCTATCGCCAGCTTCAATCCATCCGGATCTCCGATCACACTGGTAATATCTCTGAAAATAATTCCCGGCTCCGGGAAATCCGGTATACTTGTAACATATTCTTCTATCTTTTTCATAATCTTCCTCCTACATATATATGTATATTCTACATTTATTTACATTTTCCTTTTCCGCCATCCACATAATATCAAAAGGCCGGTTAAATCTCTAACCCTCATGCTTTCGATATTCGAGCAAACGAATCTGCAGCGTTCTTCTTCCCGCAAATTCATTGATATCCGGATAATAGGCAATATCTAATACAACATGACCGGGCATTCCTTTTAGTATTTTATCACATTCATTTGCTCCAAACCACTGTTTTATGTTAGAAATAAACACTTCCGGGGCAAAACTTATGCCCTCGATCGTGCCACCGTTTTCCATCAGGAACGTAACCCGTAGAACATTCTGTCTTTTCCCCATGATCCTCGCACTTTTTACATACACACCACTCTGGGCAAATACCGGTTTTTCATTTCCTTTTCCAAATGGTTCCAGAAGCTCCAGTTCTTCCGTCAGTGGTATACTTACATAATCAAGCGGCATAGGTACATCGATCCGAAGTTTCGGGGTAAGCAGTTTTTCATCTAATGTACAATTCGTATTCATCTTTTCACGAAGTCTGGCAAGATTCCGCTTCTCCATGGAAAAGCCCGCTGCCATCTCATGTCCGCCGAACTTCGTGAAATAATCACTGCATTTATTGATCTCATCATACATATTATAGCCTTCGATCGAACGACCCGATCCCTTAATGATTCCTTCTTTCTCACCATCCGTAAATAACAGCACCGGCCGATAATACCGTTCCTTGATCCTGCCTGCGATAATCCCGACCAGACTTTCATGAAGCTTCGGAATATACATAACAAGCACTTTATCAGATAATGCCGCAACCCCCGTCTCCGGGACTGCGCCCATCAGAAGGCGATCCGATTTCTCAAGCAGCTCGATCGCGGTCTTCGTTCCCTGCTCTGTCATATCTTTTCTGGCATTATTGATATTCAATAACTCAATCGCCCGTTCATTTGCCTTATAGCTGTCGGTTTCGAGCAGGAACTCCAAACTGGTTTTTGCATCCCCGAGTCTGCCCGCCGCATTGATACACGGTCCAATGATAAATCCCAGATCAAATGCTGACAGCTTCTTTCCATCTCTGCCACTGTTTGTGATCAATGCCTTTAAACCATAATTGCTGCTATCGGACAACCGGCGCAGCGCTTCTCTGACAATGATGCGGTTCTCATCTACCAGATTCATAACATCACAGACAGTTGCAATTCCAAGTATCTCAATAAATGCCTCACATTCCGTCTCCGGTATCCCGCACATCCGGTACAGAAGCTGGATAAATTTATATGCCACCCCAGCGCCGCACAACTCCTTGCACGGATATTCACACCCCGGCTGCTTGTGATCGATCACCGCATCCGCTTCCGGTACTTTATAGATCCGTATATTTTTTTCATCTGTATCATATGGAATATCATGATGATCCGTAACGATCACTCGCATACCATATTCTTTCGCTTTTCTCACCGCATCAAATGCCGCAATCCCATTGTCACAGGTAATGATCGTACTAATCTGATCGGCTGCCGCCGCATCTACCATACGGATATTGATTCCATATCCATCGTAGATCCGGTGTGGGATATCATAATCTATCTTATCTCCTGCGGATATACCATTTTCATGCTCCCACACACGCTGCAAGCCTTTATATAAGATATAATTTGAACTCACACCATCCACATCATAATCAGAAATGATCCGTATCCTTTTTTTGTTCCGAATCTCCTCAAGCATAAGGTTACAACCCTTTTCCATATTTTTCATCAACCCGGGATCATGCAGACGATCAAGACTTCCATTCAGATAGGTATCGATATCCTCATCCGTTATCACATCCCGGTTTCGGATCACCCTGACTGTTACCGGATCGATATGAAAACGTTCCCCGATTCCGAAAAAATCGGCTCGTTTCCCATATACAGTCCATTCCATATCATATTTTATCGGTGGTTTTATCTCTGTTGCCATATCTGTCTTCTCCTGTCCGTCTCACTTGTATTTTCCCTTATAAAAGCAAAGGAATTATACACCAGCCCTAAAAAAAGCGTCAACACCTTTGCCGTTTTGTTTATTCGTGTATATACGCATTTTATGCACCTATCAGGTTATGTGCCAATACACCTTACAGGTTGTTTATTTGATTTTTTATTCTAAATATAATGTATAGTGGAGGTAGTTTTATGGAAAATTTATATGCCAAAATCGGACAACGTATTGTGCAGATACGACACGCAAATAATCTAACTCAATACCAGCTCGCTGAAATGCTTGATATTTCTGTAAAGCACTGCAGCGCAATCGAACGAGGCAAATCCAGTCTCTCATTAGAGAAAATGATCGATCTCTGTGATATCTTTAATATCGATCTGGATTACTTGATCCGCGGTGTGCAGAAAACTGACGATATACCATCTTATATCCCACACACCGTAGTGGAGATCATGACATCTGATGACGAGGAAAAGAAACAACATTTCCGGGACTATATAGAGATTTTTAATGCTATTTCAAATTCTCAATCACAATAACCGACAATCTTCACATCCGGGTATTTATATTAAAAAAGAAGCAGTTGAAATCTAATATATCCGAATCCTTCGGTACATACCAGCCTCCAACTGCTTCTTTTTATAATTATTTGAAATATTTGTCGATGATCTCATTTGCCTTATCCGTATCATCTGTAACACAGTAAACAACATAATTGCCATCTTCCTTGATAATCGCTTTATCCAGACGACTCGTCTCTGACGGCTTATAGTCTGCATAGGATGTTGTCTGCTTTGCCTTTCTGTCTTCGCATGCTGACTTTACGGCATCCGCAGAGCTCTGATCTGCTGCTTCAAATACTGCAATCTCCTCTGCAGTTGCACCTGTTGATACAACAACTACACTGTTCTTTACCTTATCCGCATCAATCCCATAATAAGTAAGCGCCACATTTGTATCTAACTCGGACAAAGAATCTTCAAACGTCAATCCGTTCTTTAATTCATTTGCCATATCTGTCACGTTTATATTCAGCGCTTCCTTCGAATCACCGTTTCCACCTACCGTTGTGCCACATCCTGCAAGCATACCTGCAATACCAAGGATTGCACACATCTTTAAAATCTTATTCTTCATCTACTCAATAACACTCCTTGTCTGTTCTTCTGTTTTTTCTATATCACAATATCATCCATTCCGGATCTACTGTCTTACATATACATTCTGTCTGATGTATTCCAGCCATTTCTTACAATATTCCTGATTACAATGTCTCCCATCCGTACTTGCATCTGCCGGAAGAACACCGTCTACCGTAACACTGCTTGCTACATCCAGATATATGATATCTCCATAGTCCTTACACATTCTCTTTAACAGCTTATTAAATTTCTTGACATTTTTATTATTATAGATCTCATCCTCATCCGATAGCTTCTTTGAAACCGGAAGGATATTTTCTACATAAATCGTTGCATCCGGTTGGATCTCTCTGACTGAATCAATAAATGTCTTATAGTCCTCAATAAAAATATCATCATAAACCCACCCCAACTCATTAAGTCCGAAGGATATATAGATATTATCATACTGCTTAAGCTTTAAAGCTTCTAATGTCGTTATCATTCCCTTATCTGTCGAAACGATTGAATCCGTCATAACTTTTTCGATATTCAGACCCTTCGAACAGAATGCATCCAGATTACTCATCCCCGTATATAAACTCAAGCCTTCTGTCCTGGAATCTCCAATGATAACTGCGGTATCAAAATAAGCATCATCCGTTGCATTTGCCGGTTTGAAAAGCTTTTTATCATACCAGTCATCTCCCTTTGATGAGAGATCCGGATCTTTATCATTTATATATTTTAAAGTTGCTCCGCCTTCTGCTTCCGAAGTAGATGCTTCCTCACCGGTCGTTACTGTTTCCGTTGTCGGTTCTTCTGTTGTCGGCGCCTCTGTCGTTACTCCTGTTGTAGCTTCTTCCGTATCCTCTGTTGTCGGTTTCTCCTCCGTTCGATCTGCATCGGACTTTGTTGCAACATTTTCCGTGTTCACATCCCTGCCGAAATCTATAATTTCCTGTCTATATTTTGTAGCAAATATCGCAATGGAACTCGCCAGAAAAATTACCGCGACCGCAATAATTTTACATCTGTCGACCTGTGCGTTATGCTGCTTTGCGTTATATCGTTTATCATTGTCCATTATCTGTGCTTCCTCTTTTGATCTTACATTCTAATAAAAGGAAAGGGTTATTACCCCGATTTAATCAGTGTTCACATTATAACATACCACTTTACATAAGTGTACAGATTTTGAAATTTCTACATAATTCGCAGTTTTAGTCGTTTTTCGACTTTTCCCATTGTTGAAATTAACAAATCTTGTTTCATTTTTATGGACACTTTTTAACTTAAGTGTTACTATTCTATTAGATTTTTGAGATGAGTCTGTTTTCACACTCACACATACATAATATTATCTTGCAGACTTTTTCCATTTTATGTATCTTATATTCAAATATTTATCACTTTATATGGGAGGCAACTATGAGCTTTAGCGCAAAAAACTATGATTTTAAAGGCGAAACCTGTATTGAGCTTATCGCAGGAGATTTTCGTGCGTTGATCGCACCTTTTAACGGAAGTAATGTAATGAAGCTGGAAAACACAGCTCTTGATATTGATATTTTAAGAAATGATCTGTCACTTTCTCCGGCAGAATTAAAAGCTGCTGCCGAAGTATATGGCATGCCTACCTTATATCTTCCAAACAGATTATCTCATGGAAATCTGAAAACCTCAGATGCCATGTATCATTTTCCTTGTAACGATCCACTCGGAAACCATCTTCACGGTTTCCTTCACAAACGCTGCCATACAATTGATGACATGTATGTAGAAGGTGAAAGTGCTGTTGCAAAGACATCTTATGTATATGATGAAAATGATGAATTTTTCGAGACTTTCCCTGTCAGCTTCAAGGCTGAATTTGTCTTTACACTGACAGCAGACGGACTGGATTATTCCTTTACACTGACTAACCTTTCCAAGGTGCAGATGCCTTATGGTGTATGTAACCACATTGCATTCAAAGCACCATTTACAAATGGCGGAAGCGGCGCAAATGTTCGTTTACAAGTTCCAATCGGTGACAAATGGGAACTCAGCGACACCTGCATCCCGACCGAGAAAACACTGCCGCTTACCAGATATGATATGATGTACAAAGAGGGTGACATGGTTCCTGTTCTTCAGGATATCGACAACGACCTCTATACCGCGGAGATGAATGAATTAGACGGCAAACCATTCTATGGCGTCATCGTTACAGATAAAGTTACAGGCGTCCGTGTCTGCTACGAAGTATGTGATGTTATGAAATACTGGATCATGTGGAATGATCACGGCATGAAAGAATTCTTCTGTCCGGAACCTATGAGCTGGAACATTGATGCTCCGAATCTCTCCGGCGACCCTGCCGTAACCGGCTACACCGAACTGGCTCCCGGCGAATCCAAAACCGTAACCGAGCGAATCTTTGTCCGGTAGAAAATAGTTTATAATAAAGCATTAACTTTATATCTATCATCATACACAGGTTTGACAGTAAAAAAAGACATACATATTCCTGTAGCAGACCTCTTTTCACGTCGGTACTTAATGAACCGCAAAAGCGGTGAATTTAGAACCGTTACGTGAAAATAGAACGAAAGTGTTCTGCGAAAGGAATGATATATGTCTCTTTTTATTGTCAGACCGTCATGCAAACAGGGCCTTAGCTAAAAAACACGGCATATGTATTCTGTGTAAGGAATAGCATATGCCATGTTTTCATATAAGGCTCGGTCTTATTCGTTCTCTACCGTTCCGCCGATATACCATTTTCCGCCCTTCTTGTAACAGATCAGTGACATCTTGTCATCCTCTGTCTCTGTCTCTCCAAGGTAGTTTATTGTCATGGTATAATCAACATCACAGATATAAGCACATCTTACTTTGCTTGCTACAGATGTATCACCATACAGACCTTCGCACATATTCTTGATAGTTGCTCTGTTTGCCTTCTCTGTTGATGTGATCTTGTAATCAATAGAATACTCAACCCCCATAGAGGTCAGAAGCTCGAAGCTGCTGGATAATGTTGCTACATCATTATCCGCAACGCATTCTTTGTCAACAAGCGATACAATCTTTGCTGTATCCGCTTCTTCGATTCCGGTCATGAAATCATCAACCAGCTTTTTACTCTTCTTTGCTCCACCGATTGAACCGGAAAATAAGAATATTACTGCCGCTGCAATTACCACAAGTGCAATAATGATTCCAATAACTGCTCCTACGCCGGATTTCTTCTTTTTGGTTGGCTGCTGATAATCTGTGCCATATGCATTTCCCGCATAACCGTTCTGCATAGGATCTCCCTGATACTGTGGTCCACCATACTGTGGATCCATCCCCATTCCCTGCTGTGGCTGTGCATCATATGTAACACCCTCCGGCTGCTGTGGCTGGTCATTCCCCGCAAGTTTAAAACCACCACTTGTACCTACTGCTGCCCCACAAACAGGACAAACAGATTCATTTGTCTCTGCTCCGCAATTTGGACAATTCATAATCTCTCCTCCTAAAAGTAAAAAATAATAAATAGTATTTGTGAACTTTTTATGTCTGTTCACATTTTGAGTGTATCAGATGATGATTCTTTTTACAATGATTATTTTTCCACTTTTATCCTGGGTTTTGTTGTCAAATATACTATTTTATTATATAATATGTCCATATGACTGTTTTTATAAAGGGCGTGCTATGTCCTTTGTAAGGGAGAGATCATGAAGCAGCGGATACTGCCTGATAACGGCAGACACTACTTATCTTAATACACATGAAAGGAAGGTATATATTACATGAAGTTTGGTTATTTTGATGATGCCAACAAGGAGTATGTCATCACATCTCCTAGAACTCCTTATCCTTGGATCAACTACCTTGGAACACAGGATTTCTTCTCACTGATTTCAAATACAGCGGGAGGTTACAGCTTCTACAAAGATGCTCGTCTTCGTAGAATTACAAGATACCGTTATAACAATGTACCTATCGATATGGGTGGTCGTTATTTCTATATTAACGAGAATGGTACAATCTGGAATCCGGGCTGGTCACCGGTTAAGACAGAGCTTGACGAATATGAATGCCGTCATGGTATGGGTTACACAGTGATCACCGGTAAGAAGAACAACTTAAAGGCAGAGGTTACTTTCTTCGTACCTCAGAATTATGCCGGAGAAGTTCAGCAGGTTGTTCTTACAAATGAAAGCTCAGAAGAGAAGACTTTCTCATTCTTCTCATTTGAAGAGTGGTGTCTCTGGGATGCACAGGATGACTGCACAAACTTCCAGAGAAACTTCAGTACAGGTCGTGTAGAGGTTGTTGGTTCTACAATCTACCACAAGACAGAGTACAGAGACAGACGTGATCATTTCGCATTCTATACCGTAAATGACGAGATTGACGGTTACGATACAGACAGAGATTCATTCATCGGACTTTACAATGGTTTCCACAACCCACAGGCTGTTGAAGCCGGCAAAGCAAATGATTCATTCGCAGATGGATGGTCACCAATCGCTTCACACTACAAGAAGATCACTCTTGCTCCGGGCGAGACAAAGACTCTTGTATTTATTCTTGGATATGTTGAGATGCCTGTTGACCAGAAGTTCGAAGCTGATGGCAAGACGATCAACAAGGTTAAGGCTCTTGAGATGATGGAGAAATACAACACTCCTGAGAAGGTTGCAGCAGGTCTTGCAGAACTCAAAGAACACTGGAACAACCTCTTAAGCATCTTAAATGTTAATACTCCTGATGATAAGGTTAATCGTATGGTTAATATCTGGAATCAGTATCAGTGTATGGTTACATTCAACCTTTCACGTTCAGCTTCATACTTCGAGTCCGGTATCGGCCGTGGTATGGGATTCCGTGATTCCAACCAGGATATACTTGGATTTGTTCATCAGATCCCTGATCGTGCAAGAGAGAGAATTATTGATATCGCTTCTACACAGTTCCCGGATGGCGGATGCTATCATCAGTATCAGCCACTTACAAAGAAGGGTAATGCAGATATCGGTGGTGACTTCTCAGACGATCCATTATGGCTGATCCTTTCTGTATCTGCATACATCAAGGAGACAGGCGACTGGGGTATTCTTGATGAGATGGTTCCATATGACAACGATATGTCCATCGCTAAACCGATGCTTGACCACTTAAAGGTTTCTTTCTACAAGATCGTAAACAACCTTGGACCACACGGACTTCCACTTGCAATGAGAGCTGACTGGAACGACTGTATCAACCTTTCATGCTTCTCCGATACACCGGGTGAAAGTTTCCAGACATACACCAACCCTAAGTTCGCTGCTGAAGGCGGATACTCAAAGGTTGCTGAGTCAGTTATGGTTGCTACACTCTTTACATATGCAGGTCCTAACTATGTTGCTATTCTTAAGCACCTCGGAATGGACGCTGAAGCTGAAGCTGCTCAAGCTGAGATCGATAAGATGAAAGCTAACATCATGGAATCTGCTTGGGATGGCGACTGGTTCTTAAGAGCATACGATGCAAACGGTGAGAAGATGGGATCTAAGGAATGTAAAGAAGGACAGATCTTCATCGAGCCACAGGGCTTCGCTATTATGTCAGACATCGGTAAAGATCAGGGCTGCGACAAGAAGACACTTGCTGCTATTGATGAGCGTCTGAATACACAGTACGGACTTGTACTTAACAATCCTGCATTCACAAAGTATTACATCCAGTATGGTGAGATCTCAACATATCCGGGCGGATACAAAGAGAATGCCGGTATCTTCACACATAACAATGCATGGATCATCTGTGCTGCTGCTTACGCAGGCGCCGGCGATCAGGCATTCAAATATTACTCAGAGATTGCTCCTGCTTTCACCGAGGAGACATCTGATATCCACAAGACTGAACCATATGTATATGGTCAGATGATCGGTGGCAAGGATGCCGGTTCCGATATCGGAAAGCCGGGCAACCACTTTGGTCAGGGTAAGAACTCATGGCTTACAGGTACAGCTGCTTGGAACATGGTAGCTATTTCACAGTACATCTTAGGTATCTCAGCAGACTTCGATGGTCTTAAGATCGATCCATCTATTCCTGCTGCTTGGGATGGTCTGAATGCTACACGTCAGTTCCGTGGTGCTACATATGATATCAAGGTTACAAATCCGGATCATGTAAATAAGGGTATCAAGAGTGTTACTGTAGATGGCAATGCTATTGAAGGCAATGTTCTCCCTGTATTCGGTGATGGCAAGACTCATGCTGTAGAAGTAGTAATGGGCTAATCCATATAACAAATTTCATATAACCATATAATAAAGACCCATATAGATTTATTACACAGATTTCAATTCTGCTATAAACTATATGGGTCTTATTATTTCTTCTGTAAAAATGTGCTCCGTCTATAACGGCATCTCTCTTATAACCTTTACCATAACCGCAACACGATCACGGAATGTATGTCCATTCAATGCAATCTTCTGTCCGGCTTTCGCCTTTGCATCGCGTTCTTCTTCGTGTTTCAGATAATAATCGATCTTTTCTTTCAGATCCTCTCGTCCATGATATGTCACAACATTATCCCCAAACAACTCATGTATTTCTGGAATATCGTCGCTGATTATGAATGCGCCAACGGCCAATGCGTCAAAGATACGATTTGAGATAATTCCATTTTCTCTCATATCATCCCAATGATCATTTAGAAGAATCTTTGCATCATGATATGCCTGTCCAACCTTACTGTTATCCATATAATCACTGACAACATAATCCTGAACCGGAAATTTTTCCCAATGTCTTCCATATACTGTCAGCTTATGTTCTGTTGGAATAAGATCCTTTAAGATCGGCCGGAATACATGCCGGGAGTTTCCTACAAACAACAATTCATATTGCTTATCATGTCCTTCTTCATATACCATCGCACTGTCATCTACACACTGCTGTGCAACTCCCGATGGCACATGAAGCTTCGAGGCAAGCTCATCATGCATTTTCTGAGAAGCGAAGAATACATAGTCATAGGAATTATATTCGTCTATCGTCACATCATCCGGATGTGAAATATTCCACATGATATATTTCCTGTTATCTCCCATCGGTCTGTAATAAGGATTTTTCCCTCTCAGCACGATCACATAACCCGCCCGGCTCTGATCATACCAACGGTCTCTCGGAAGAACATTTGCCTTATACCCAAGCTTTTCAAATTCCTTTTTCATTCCAACAGCAAAATGCTGGTCTCCCCAGTATTTTTTTGATTCATCATCCGGCATCGCCCCACATATATCGATCTCATCCGAACAGACAGGTACATCAAAACACCCACTGATCATCTGAACAAATCCATGCGCAGTATCCTCATATATATGATTCTTTATGACATATGCTTTCTGTTCCGCAAGATATTCTTTCTTCTCTGCCGGCGTCTTTTCATTCATACAGCTAAGATCATACAAATCGTAATCCAGATCAAACCTACAATCCATATCAGCCACCTTATCCTGTCCGGCTTCCATCTCCAACTTCAGACAAACTGTATTATCTTTCTGCTGCCATAATATCCTGATCAGATCATTCTTGCAGTTATACACTGCTTCGATATCATAATCCGGACAAACAAGAACCAATATATCTGTATCAACCCCTACGTTATACCAATCCTTCTTCGCAGTCCGGCTGAGTATCTTCACTTTACAGCCAAGTGCTTCAAGTGCTGCCCCAAAGAATAATGCATGATAATATTCCTCTGCATCTGTACCGGTCTTCGCATCCGACACGGCAAATGCAATTGTCAATTTCTGTTCTGTGAACATATGTGACTGACTGATCTTATCATTGAATAACTGCTTTGCAAGGTATCTCTGCCATTTACCCTTAAATACCATCAGGTCATGCGTACATCTACGTTTCTTTTCCTTTATATCTTCAACACGATCCTCAACGCCATCACTATATACCAATGCTTTTGGACAATAATAGTTCTTATATCCTGCCTGATATAATCGCAGGCACAGATCCACATCTGCATACTCGCCTATATATCGATCATCAAATCCACCAATCTCATCAAATACCGTTTTCTTTATTAACATGGCATTTTTCGAAACTGCTATCCGTTCCTGAAGCTCCATATTAAGATCTGAATCCGGCTGGCCATTTTTCATATTATATGGTTGGATAAAATGTGCTTTTTCCCGTATAACATCCTTAAATCCAATTCCTGTATGCTGAAGCATATATGATTTTTCCTCATTCGCCATTCCGGCAGGGATCTCCGGATAAACCAGTTTCGCTCCAATTGCACCCGGTCTGTCTGCTTCCCGCATAGCTATTAATAACTCATCCAGCCAGCCATCTGTTATTTCTGTATCTTTATTTACAAATAACAGATACTCACTTTCTGTTGTTTCCGCATCCTGATTCCATTTTCCATTCTGATCCAGTCGTATAATCGACACAAGCGGTCGTTTTTCTTCCAGAAAACGGATTTCCTCCATGTGCTTTAACTCACCGCTCTGTTCCAGAGATGGATCTGCCTTCCAAAACATCCGCTCAGTCTTTCGTTCAAACTGAAGTTCCTGTAATCTTGCCAAATCTGCCATCAGGCATCCCTTTGCTGCATCCTCTCGCAGCTTCTTCATCTGCCTGTCAGCCTTGGTCAACTCCGTATTCATTATCTTTTTTTCTGCATTTAACTGTTTCACCTTACCGGAAAAATCAGCATTTTTCTTTTTTAGTACAGTTATCTGTTTTTTCAAACCCGCACTTTCTTTCTTAAGTGCATTTATTTCAGCAAGCATGTTTCTCCATTTACGAAGAAATCCCCGGATACCGGGCAGCTTTGCAATAAAATTCTTTATTCCCTTCAAAGTTTTTTCTTCTCCCGATTTGCATTTTTATGGGCATATTTTCCCTAATTGTTAATTATAACACACCCCCTGTTTGCTATGCAAACCCATCCTGTCACTTTCAAAAGCCACCTTCAAAAGCCCACTGCCAAAAGAATGAGAGAAGGATCATGTATTCAAAAAATATATCTTTAATATCGTTCCGTTTTCAAATATTAATTCTGTCAGTATTATCTCCGGAATGCTTGACACCTACATTCCGGTAACTTAAAATTAATCATATATCAATAGTTATTTGGGGGAAATTTCATGAAAAAGTTAACACTGATCATTCCCTGCTACAACGAGGCAGATGCCCTTCCTCTGTTTGCGGCAGAGTTAAATAAGGTCATAGTTCAACTGACAAACTATAATACAGAAGTTCTTCTGATCAATGATGGTTCATCCGATCAGACATTGACTGTCATGAAAGAAATCTGTGCATCCGACTCACACTATAAATACATCTCATTTTCCAGAAATTTCGGAAAAGAGGCAGCCATGTATGCCGGTTTCTGTAATTCCGACGGTGACTATGCCGCTGTTATGGATGCCGATATGCAGGACCCACCATCTCTGCTTCCCGAAATGTTAAACTGTCTGGAAACCGAAGATTATGACAGTGTTGCGACCAGACGTGTCTCTCGTATAGGTGAACCACCGATCCGTTCTTTCTTTGCCAGAAAATTCTACAAGCTTATCAACAAAATTTCTGATGCCGATATTGTAGATGGTGCAAGGGATTTCCGTTTGATGCGAAAAGAAATGGTTGACAGCATTGTTTCTATGTGTGAATACAACCGTTTCTCAAAAGGTATTTTCGGGTGGATCGGCTTTAAGACCAAATGGATCCAATATGAAAACGTCAACAGAATCGCGGGAGAAACCAAATGGAACTTCTGGGGACTCGTTAAATATGCGATCGACGGTATTATCAACTTCTCGGAAACTCCTATGTCCTTTGCCTCCGGTCTCGGTATTTTTCTGACCATTTTGTCATTTATCATGGTCATATTTATCATTATCCGAAAAGCAATATTCGGTGATCCGGTTGCCGGCTGGCCATCTCTCGCCTGTATCATTATATTCATTGCAGGCTTACAATTCCTCTGCATGGGAATTATGGGAAAATATATGGCAAAGACCTATCTGGAAGTAAAAAATCGTCCACATTATATTATTTCCGAAACAAATAAAGAACACATAGATCGAATAAATTAATTTGTATAGAAGGCGCATCCATTGAAAAAAATATTACTTACTTTACTTACCCTGACTCTGTTCTTTCTTCTGTTTTCCGCACAGACCAGGATAACCGTATCAGCCGCAGAAAACAGTTCCTCTGATGAAACAACGATCAAAGTATCTGCCAAAAATGGCAGTGATATCTCGGACAAACTGCGTGAAGCTCTGATCAATGCAAGAGACCTCGCAGAAAGCTCCGGCCAGATCATAACCGTCAAGGTAAAAAAGGGAGATTACTATCTCTCAAAGTCCCTGCACATATATAGCAACACAACCCTTGATGTAACAGATGTACATTTTACTTATCAGGGTACTAAGAAGATCAACATGGTCATCAGCGGAACAAATGCCCCATACCGCGGCTATGAACATTTCAATTCCAGTGAAGGCTGTTCCGGCTATGATGCCTTTGAAAATATCACGGTACTTGGTGGAATATGGGAAAGCACACCCGAAAATGCCGGCAGTATGATCCGGCTCTTTCATGCCAGGAATGTCACTCTGGATGGCTTGACACTGATTGGCGGAGGTTGTGTACATCAGATGGAGGTCGCTGCCATCGATGGTTTCTATGTCCGCAACTGTACTTTTCTGGATCATGGCAAGAGCGCAGACTCCACAACTAATTTTCAAAAACAGGAATCCATCCAGCTTGATATGCCATACAGTAATCTGGTATATCCCGGTGTCTATCAGGATGGTACGCCTATGAAAAATGTAGAGATTACACATAACACTTTCCGAAATATTGCCCGCGGTGTCGGAACACACACGATGCTTTGTGGATCTTATCATGAAAATATTAATATCAGTAATAATACATTTGAAAATGTATTGGAGGAATGTATCATTTGTCTGAACTATGTAAACTGTCAGATCAAGGATAATACGATCACAAACTGCGGTGGTGGTATCCTTGTTGAAAATGCAAGAGATTACGATCGTTCCATGAATACCTCAATACTGGATGGAAGTAAAGTGTATGCCGGCGCAACCATCCACGACCTGAATACCGAGATCAGCGGAAATACCATACAGATTGTCTACCATCCGACAACCCTGATCGTAGCCGGAATCTATGTATACGGAAAGGATATATCTGATGATGCTCTTGGTGGAGACGGCTATCCTCTGCCTAAAGAAAATCATTATATCAGCTCTATATCTATCCGGGATAATACGATCATAACCGCAGGTGATGGCATAACCATATCCGATGCCAGAAATTGTGAGATAGCAGGGAATTCCATCAAAGGCGCAAAATTTTCAAAGAAAGATCCATATGCCAGATACAGAGATGGAATTCGAGTTGATAAACAAAGCTCCGATATCTCTATAACAGGAAATTCTATTAAGAATATGTCCAGAAACGGTATTGTAATATATGATCGTTCCTCTCTGTCCGGCATAGTAAACAACAATATTAAAAGCTGTTCCAAGTCCGGAATCAAATTAACAGAACACAGTATCTGTGCAAATGATATAACAAATAATATAATAAAAAAATGTTCTTTCGGTGGTCTGATAGTTGAAAACAACAGCACGACTTCCGATATCATCGGGAATACACTCTCAGCGGTAAGCGGTAATCCCGCCATCAAAATCAGCAACATGAGTACTGTCCGTTATATCAACTCCAACCAGATTTATGACCTGGGGGAGTACAGAAAAAAAGAGGTTGCCTCGGGCATCGTAGTAAGCGGCAGATCAACTTCAAAAGGAATAGAAAGCAACCGGATCTATGCATCCAAGTCTAAATACTCCTCCGGTTACGGCATTCTGATTGATTCAGATTCCAGATTATCTGAATCAGTCAGCAACAACACAATTTCAAATACAAACGAATACTCTATTGCCGTTAAAAGCTATTCCAAGATAGCAGGTCAGATTAATCGTAATGATATCACCTCTGCCAGAAAAAGTGCTATTGCTGTTACCGATTCCTCCATAATCTGTGATAATATCGAAAGCAATCATATCTCAGGCAGCGGTACAAACGGTATCTTACTTGATAAAAAAGCAACCGTCCGGAACAGCATCGCCGGTAATGTTATTACAGAATGTAATAACTATGGCATCAATATCCAGAGTATAGAAAACGACCTGACCGTTGCCCACAATGAACTGAATGAAAATAAGAACGCTGCTATTAATATTGCCGCAGGAAAAAAGAATCTGACCACTATATCAGGAAATATATTATCCGGCTCAGCTTCAATCAGTGGTATCCGGCTATCCAAATGCAAAGTATCGATTGCATCCAATGAATTTGAAAAATTCAAATACGGAATCCATGCTGCAGCTTCCGTTTCAGGGTCAATCTATGATAATATATATAGTGATATAGCAAAAAAAGAAATCTACATCGATAAAAAAGCCCAGAAAATGAATACAGTCATTTCATCAACAGTCGAAACTACGACAGATAATGGAAAAAATAAAGCAACGATCACATGGGATGCTGTAAAGGGAATGGACGGATACGAATTACAATACAGCACATATGCAGATTTTTCCAGCAAACAGGTTATCCACCTGAATGCAAAACAGACATCTTATACCCTACACGATCTGCCAAATAACAAACCGGTTTATTACCGGATCAGGGCATATAAAACAGTGGAAAACATCTGTATTTTCGGAAATTTCCAGACGAACTATTTTATTCTCAGATAAATGGGATCATATTTATAACTGAAAGGGGACATATATATGAAAAAACATCTTATCCTGCTTGCTTCAGGACTGCTGCTTGTTTCCGGTGTTGCTTATACAGCAGATACACAGACATTTGCAGCCAACTTAGCAGCTACTGAAAGCACAGCATCAAATGACACCTCACCGGAACTATTTGCAAATTCATACTCTGTTTCCGGCGACACGATTACGGTCTCCGCTAAAAACGGAAGTGAAATTGGAACAGTATTAAATGACGCATTAAAAGCTGCACGCGATCTTGCGGATTCCAACGGACACATAATCACCGTCAATGTTCCGGCAGGAAGTTATACTCAGGACATTGCTTTACATATCTACAGCAATACAACACTGAACCTGACAGGTGTAAGTATCAAATGCACAGCGGATACACCGATCAACATGATCACCACCGGAACAAACGGCGCATACAAAGGACAGAACAACTATAATACAAGTTCATTATGTAGCGGCTATAACGGATTCAAAAACATAACCATAAACGGCGGAACATTCATCAGCATTCCATCAAACGACTCAACAATCGTGCGTCTTTCCCATGCAACCAATGTTCATTTAAACGGAATCACCTTAAAAGGAGGCGGCTGTCTTCACCAGATGGAAGTAGCTGCAATCAACGGCTTCTATGTAACGGGCTGTACATTCCGGGACAATGGAAAAGCAACCGATATCAATAACCACGAAAATCAGGAAGCACTTCAGCTCGATATGCCATGCCGTGAGTTTGTATTCCCGAATATATACGAAGACGGCACTCCGATGAAAAATGTCGAGATTACCGGTTGCACATTTAAAAATGTTGCAAGAGGTCTCGGAAGCCATACGATGCTGATCGGCGCTTACCATGAGAATATTAAGATAAACAACAATACCTTTGATAACGTACTGGAAGAATGCATTATCGGTCTGAACTATTATAACTGTGAAATTAAAAATAACACGATCAAGAACTGCGGTGGCGGTATCCTTGTTCAAAACTATAAAGCTGCCGCTAATACGATCAACACCTCAATTCTGGATGGCAAGAATAAATATAAAGCATCCTTCCGCTATAAACTCAATACAGTTATCAGCGGCAATAATATCTCCCTCCGTTATTCTCCTAGCTGTATTACACCGGAAGGAATCAAAGTCTCCGGATACAAACAGGAAAGTGGAAAAAAGGGCGGTGACGGATTCATTCTTCCTGCCGGAAACTACTATATCAGTGGTGTAACTGTTTCCGACAACACAATCCACACCACCGGTCATGGCATTCATTTCCTTGATGCTCACGGATGTAGCGCATATGATAATACAATCATTGGGCAGAATTTTTCTTCCAAAGATCCGTCCAAAAACGATCATGATGGCATTCTGGTAGAAATGGATTCCAAAAATATTATCATAAACAATAACCATATATCCGGAATGACCAGAAACGGTATTCTCGTACAGAAGTCATCTTCCGTAAAGGGGATCTCCAAAAATATTTTTTCCAAATGCGGCGGACGCGGAATCCAGATATATGATAAAAGCCAATGCACAGAAGGCATATCGGATAATCAGATCAAAAGCTGCAAACGAGGTGGCATCTTTATCAGCAATAACTGCACCTCGGGAAATATCACCGGAAATAAAATTTCATCTTATAACGAAGAAGGCGGTATCTCTGTTTATAATAACTGTACAACAGGCAAAATCGCAAATAACACGATCACTGATACCAGAAAAAACGGTAAACATACAAATCTGGCCGGTATAAAGATCAGTTTAAAATCAACCACCGGCTCCATGACGGGAAATAAGATTCTGGCCGGTGCCGCAAAATACTCATCCAACCGTGGAATTGTCCTTTACAATTCTTCCAAGGTAAAAGGATCGATCAATAAAAACACGATCGAAAAATGTAGTGACTCAGCTATCGTTGTATCTCTGAAATCTCAGGTTACCGGAAGTGTTAATGGCAATAAGATATCATCTGCTACCAAATACGGAATTCAGACCCTGAATAAGTCATCTATTGGCAAGGCAATATCATCCAACACGATCAAAAATGCCAAAACAAGCGGTATCTTGATCGGAAGTATCTCAAATACTTTGAAGATCGAAAAAAATAAAATATCAGGCTGTTCAAATGCAGGAATCTATATCCAGCCTGCAACAACAAAATACAAAATTACCGCTACAAACAACACAATTACCGGAAATAAAAAAGGATCCGGCTTCACCATAAGAAAAGCCAAGATCCTTATAACCAAAAACAAGATTTCTTCCGTTACCTTCGGTGTATACGCCGACAAAGCCTGTACCGGAAAGGTCTACTCCAACACAATAAAGAAAGCCACCAAAAAGAAAGTCTACACCGACACAAAAAAAGTGAAGCTTAAGAAATAGCCCCATCATAAATGGAAATGTCTTATTTCCTATAGAGCAATCAACATCTTCTATACTAATGAGGAAGATCATACCTATTATTACGCAAATCGTTTGCACTCTATTCTCGCGTAACAGTACTAAGTTCCCACCTTACGGCGGATCACTAAGGACTGACGCGAGAAAAGGCTTGCTTCATAATAGTATAACCTTCCTCATTTTGTACATTAAGTCTGTTCTATAAGAAATAAGACATTTCTTGTCTGAAGTAACAATAAAACAAACCGGCGGTAAGTATATAGATACACTATTATGTAGCAAGCCTTATCCGAGGCCGGTACTTAGGTTGCGTACTTTGCAACCTTATGTACCGCTGCACGAGGATTAGAGCGAAAGCGTCTTGCGAAATAATATGTGTATTATATACTTACCGCCGGTCATAAAAATATCACTTATAGAACAAGACCCCTATATACTTTATGCAGCAGACCTGTTCACTCTGTATAACTTCGAACTAAACTCGGCTAGCCTCGTTAAGATCTCAGTTACTCACGTCGGTCCTTAGCGACCCACCAAACGGTGGGAGCTTAGTACCGCTACGTGAAAATAGAGCGCGAGCGTTCTGCGGCATAAATGTATATATGTCTTTTTTTGTATACATAAACAGACCCGTGAGCATTATATATGTACATCATTATGCAGCAAGCCTATCCGAGTGCCGGTACTTAGGTTGCGTCTTTTGTAACCTTATGTACCGCTGCACCGAGGATAGAACGAAAGTGCCTTGCGGAATAATGGATGTACTATATAACGATCACGGGTCGTACATATATTATTAGTCTAATGTGACTTTAACCTTTTTGAGGTTCCAGATCTCTTTTGCATACTCTTCGATTGTTCTGTCTGATGAGAACTTACCGGAGCATGCTGTATTCAACATAACCATCTTAGCCCAGTTCTTCTCGTCTCTGTAAAGAGTATCGATCTTTCTGTGAGCTTCTACATAAGAAGCAAAATCCTTAAGGATGAAGTATACATCTTCGTTGATAAGTGAATCATACAGATCTCTGAAACGATCCGGGTCATCAGAAGAATACATACCATTGATAAGCTGTGTAAGAACAGTTCTTACTGCTGCATCATTGTTGTAAATATCCTTTGGATTGTATCCACCTTCACGCTCATACTTCATAACTTCTTCAGCTCTTAAACCGAAGATAACTGCATTTTCTTCACCAACTTCTTCAACGATCTCTACATTTGCACCATCCATGGTTCCAAGTGTAACTGCACCGTTTAACATAAATTTCATGTTACCGGTACCGGATGCTTCTCTGGAAGCTGTTGAAATCTGCTCGCTGACATCTGCTGCTGCGAAGATCAGTTCTGCATTGGATACTCTGTAGTTCTCGATGAATACAACCTTGATCTTACCCTTGATAGATGCATCATTGTTGATAACATCTGCAACAGAGTTGATCAGCTTGATGATAAGCTTTGCTCTCTTATAACCGGCGGAAGCCTTTGCACCAAAGATATATGTTGTTGGATACATATCATATGACGGATTTGTCTTCAGCTCGTTGTACTGATACATAACATGTAAAATGTTAAGAAGCTGTCTCTTGTACTCATGAAGTCTCTTAACCTGTACATCAAAGATAGAACGAGGATCTACATCCACGCCATTATGCTCCTTGATATAATTTGCAAGACGGATCTTGTTCTGGTACTTGATATTCATGAATTCCTGCTGATACTTCTCATCAGTAGCATATACTTTTAACTTCTTCAGATTTGAAAGCTTAACGATCCATTCATCACCGATCTTATCTGTGATCCAGCTTGCAAGAAGCGGATTACCATGAAGAAGGAAACGTCTCTGTGTAATACCATTTGTCTTATTATTGAACTGCTCAGGTCTCATCTCATAGAAGTCCTTCAGCTCTCTCTCTTCCAGAATCTTTGTATGAAGTGCTGCAACACCATTTACAGAGTAAGAACCTGCGATAGCAAGATGTGCCATCTTAACCTGACCATCATAAAGGATAGCCATGTTCTTAACCTTATCCTGGTTGCCCGGATACATAGACTGGATCTTCAGTACAAATCTTCTGTTGATCTCTTCTACGATCTGATAGATACGAGGAAGTAATCTTGAGAATAATTCGATTGGCCATTTCTCAAGAGCTTCAGCCATGATCGTATGGTTAGTGTATGCACATGTTCTGGTTGTGATATCCCATGCATCATCCCACTCAAGACCTTCTTCATCCATAAGGATTCTCATTAACTCTGCTACTGCAACTGTTGGATGTGTATCATTCATCTGGAACGTGATCTTTTCCGGAAGCTTATGAATATCACTGTTTTTCTCTTTGAATTTCAGGATTGCTCTCTGAACAGACGCTGAAATGAAGAAGTACTGCTGTCTCAGTCTTAATTCCTTACCTGCATAGTGATTATCATTTGGATAAAGGACTTCAACAATTGTCTTAGCAAGGTTCTGCTGCTCAACAGCCTTTTCATATTCACCCTTGTCAAATGAATCAAGACAGAACTCCTGATCTGCTTCTGCATCCCAGATACGAAGTGTATTTACAACATTGTTGCCATAACCGACAACCGGAACATCATATGGTACGGCACGAACGGTCTGATAACCATCCTGAATAAAGTAATTTCTTCCGTCTCTGTTCTCAACTCTTACATAACCGCCAAATTTAACTTCTACAGCGTACTCCGGACGCTTGATCTCAAATGGGTTGCCATCCTTTAACCAGTCATCCGGCAACTCGATCTGATAACCATCTTTGATTGCCTGCTTGAACATACCATAACGATAACGGATACCACATCCGTATGCCGGATAACCAAGTGTAGCAAGAGAATCCAGGAAACATGCTGCAAGACGTCCCAAACCACCATTACCAAGTGCTGCATCCGGCTCCTGATCCTCGATCAGATTCAAATCAAATCCAAGTTCATCTAAGGCTTCTTTTACTGCATCATAGTATGTCAGATTGATCAGATTGTTTCCCAGGGCTCTACCCATCAGGAACTCCATGGACAGATAGTAAACTGTCTTAACATTCTTCTTCTCATATTCCTTATGTGTTGCTATCCATCTGTCTATTATGTCGTCCTTAACAGCGTAGCTGACAGCCTGGAATACCTGCTGTGGAGTTGCCTCTTCGATTGGTCTTCTGTACAATGTCTTTACATTTGTAATAACCTCTTTTTTGAAGCCCTCTTTGTCGAAATCAATCAACTTTTTCATTTATCGTATCCTCCTTGAAAATTGCACGCCAGAATGCATCCCTGACGATTTTTCTATAATCAGATGCCGATATTATCCGCATCCTTTATATCTCTTTCACCCTAATTCATCATAATATCCAGTTTTACCATGAGAAATTTTGGAAGAAACCTATATCATTTTAACAAAAAAACATGTATTTCTCAATACATGTCTTAATTTTTTGTAGGAAAATACATATTTTTTAGACCAAAGTCTAATTAATCTTGCAATTTTACAATGATTTTTCAATTATTTTCTGTTTTTATAGTTATTTATACGCTCTTGCCCTATGGGGCATACCAATATCTGAACAGTTTCATAAGGGATTTTCCTTCTAATAACCGCCTGAATAATAGCCGCCACAAGGGAAACAGCACATATTTCCACCACAACAGGAGAGACAAAGCAGGGTAGTGCAGAAAGTATTACAGCATTTTGTCATATCCCGGCCTGACATATCCATGCCATAACCCTGTCCCTGATCCATATACCATTTCGATCCGCTCTTGATCTGTTCGTATGCACGCTTGTATTCCATATTATCCGGCTCTAGCTGTATCGCCCTTTGAAGCATCTCAAGCGCCCGGATCTGATTACCAAGTCCGGCATTGCATACACCAGAATAATAATGCCATTTTGCATTATGATCCTGGATCTGGTTCAATACTGTTCTTGCTTCCTCATAACTGCCTGACCGCAGATAATTTCTTGCCGCCTGAAAATATCTGGAATCCTGATCGTTCGGATCATAGTCCTCCCGTCTTCCGCCGGCATATCCGCCGAACCCGCCAAACGGGTCAAAACCGCCATAGAAACCGCCAAACGGATCTGACTCATCATAAGTAGTTCTTCCACCGCTGTTGCTGTTTCGGTAACTGCCCGAACCATATGAACCATTTCCATATGGGCTGCCATATCCACCTGCTCCGTATGGATCTCCATAACCGGTATCACCATCCATGATCGCCTTATATGCCTGCTGGATCTCTTTGAACTTCTCCTCAGCCTCGGCTTTATTTGGATTGTTGATATTCGCATCCGGATGATATTTTCTGCTCAATCGTCTGTATGCACTTTTTACTTCATCATTACTGGCACCATGCGGCAATCCCAGTACTTCATAAGGATCTTTCATTTATTCTCCATTCTGCCTGTTATCTGCTTTGCTACCGCATCTTTCGGCAGTTGCTTTATAATAATTATTCCATATGCCAGAATACACGATATTCCTGAGAATTTCCACATTTTTTATAATCGGAAGCTTCTCAAATTCTCTGGCACATTCTGCCGCCTGCATCATCAGGACTTCTTTTACCCAGTCTGCAAGCTTCTGCCATTCCTCCACCGGAATGTCCTCTGTCTTCATTTCTTCACTACATGTAAGCTTGTGTATCAATGGATTAAAGCTGTGTTTTTTTCGGTCCTTTTCAATATCATCGTAAGCGTCCAGAATATATACAAATCTTCCAAGATAATAACCGATCTTTCTCAGATTTTCTTCCCATGCATCAGCTTTTACGGCAAATATCTCTGCCAGCACTTCACCAAAATATCCTGATAACCGATCCAGATCTTCACTGTTTTCTTTCTCAAGCTCGCTGATCTTTGCAAGCCGATCTGCAATAGTATCAATCTTTTGTCTGTAATCATATAATCGACTGTCTTCCTTTTCCAACTCTTTCTTCGGTATTAAAAGCTCCGCATACAGCTTACGAAACAGCTTCTTATCATCTGTCCAGTCATCCATGCATTTGTAATATGTAAGTATACGGTTCATATCCGCTGCATAATCGGAGTACAGATTTCTGGCATATTCATGCTTTGTCATCGGATGGACCACACACCTTTTTGTACCCCGCTCCTCTGACGGCTCATACAATCCGGTAAGCAGCAGCACCAGAAATGTCATATCGTAGCTTAATGACAACTGACCTTTTGCGCCCTGATCTTCTTTTAACGCCCTGCACAACCCGCAGTAATACCTGTGGTATTCGTCAAATTCTTTAAATTTCATTTCCTGCTGGTTTACTACTATATATCCAAACACGCGCCTGTCTCCAATCAGCTTTTCTTAATAAAAGTATTCCCACATTTCGGACATCTTATCTCGATCCTGCCCTTGCCTCGTGGAATCCGGATCATCTGCTCACAACGTGGGCAGGTGAAGATCTTATAATCTTTTCCGGCTTCTTTGCTTTTTTTCATCCGTTTAAATACATTTCGAACGCCTGTCGTGTGGCTTAGAAACCACTTATTTTCTGCCGCACGTTTGTCATATTTCTTAGAAAAGATGCGCACATATCCATAGATAAAAGAAGCAAGTCCAAGGAAATACAAAACTCCTGTCTTCGCCCAGACATCTATGATGATCAGGATCAGGCCCATCCAGGTCAGAAATGATGAAAACTGATCATTCCCATATCTTGTTCGCATAAAGTTATAAATCTTATCTCTCATATAAGCACCATTCTTTCTTTACCCTGCAGATCTGCTGCCATTTCAGCACCTTCAGATCATGTATTCTATCTATATATTTCCGATCCGACGATCGTAATATTCTGCCTATCCAAGGATCATTGCAGATTCCTGTAACTGTCTGTAAGCATCCTTTATATTGCCCGCTTCTATATCCGTGATCCGGTCAGCATCCGTCCGACATACCAGTTTCTTTAAGTATTCCAAATCTCTCCGAATCTTCTTGATCTGAGCCTTATCCAGATTCTGACTTTGTACCTCTAACTGATTTTCTACTTTATATACATATGCTTCAGCTTCGTTCCAGATATCCATATTTTCCTTGTTGCCCTGAGTCTCTTTCTCGTACCGCATGGCATCTTCCCTTGCCCGACGGATCTCTTCCTCTGAAAGATTCGTGCTGGATGTGATCACAATCTGCTGTTCCACGCCTCTGCCAAGATCCTTTGCAGATACCTTTAGTATACCATTTACATCAAGGTCAAATGTAACCTCGATCTGCGGAACTCCTGCAAGTGCTCGCTTGATCCCACTCAGGCGGAAGTTACCAAGTAGCTTATTATCTCTGGTATATTTGCGTTCGCCCTGATACACCTTTACCTCTACATCGCGCTGGAAATTTCCGGCCGTTGTAAAGATCTTAGATACCCGTGTCGGAATTGGTGAGTTTCTTGGGATCAGTACATTTGCAATACCACCTAAGGTCTCGATTGACAGAGACAATGGCGTTACATCCATCAGCAAAATATCATTTACCTTATTTGTAACGGTCAGACCACCACTGAGCTTTCCTCCCTGAATCGCAGCTCCCATCGCAACGCACTCATCCGGGTTGAGATTCTTCGAAAGCTCTTTTCCGGTTATCCTCTTAACCTCGTCCATAACGGCAGGGATTCTGGTTGACCCACCAACCAATAATACCTTATCTAAACTTCCGGCTGATATACCTGCATCCCGAAGTGCCTGATTGACCGGACCGTCTGTCCGTTTTACAAGATCATCTGTCAGCTCATTGAACAACTCTCTGGTTATGAGCATATCGAGATGCTTCGGCTCGTTCTTTACGACCGTGATAAACGGAAGATTGATATGAGTCTGCAGCGTACTGGATAATTCCTTCTTTGCCTCTTCGCATGCTTCCCGGATACGCTGTACCGCGGTTATATCTTTCTCCAGATTGATCCTTGTTTCTTTCTTAAATGACTTTATCACATACTGCACCAGACGCTCGTCAAAATCATCACCACCAAGATGATTGTCACCTGCAGTTGCCAGAACCTCGATCACATGATCTCCGATCTCGATCACGGATACATCAAAGGTTCCGCCACCAAGGTCATATACCAGAATCTTCTGTGCCTGTCCGTTATCCAGACCATAGGCAAGTGCCGCTGATGTCGGCTCGTTAATGATTCGAAGTACATTTAACCCTGCGATCTTTCCTGCATCCTTTGTCGCCTGTCTCTGGCTGTCATCAAAATACGCCGGAACCGTGATGACCGCATCATGAACCGGCTCACCCAGATAGTTTTCTGCATCTGCTCTTAACTTTGACAGAATGATCGCCGATATCTCCTGTGGTGAGTAATCTTTTCCATCTATTCTTTTTCTATATGCCGTTCCCATTTCTCTCTTGATCGATGCAATGGTTCTGTCTACATTTACCGTAAGCTGTCTCTTCGCAGCATCCCCCACCAGTCTGTCGCCATTTTTCGTAATGGCTACTATCGATGGTGTGGTACGGTTGCCTTCGGCATTCGGTATGATCGTCGCCTGTTCTCCTTCCAGAACGGCCACGCAGCTATTTGTCGTTCCTAAATCTATTCCTATTACCCTGCTCATGTATGATCTCCTTTTCTATCCGGACAACCATGATGTCTGACTACCTTATTACGCAAAACGCTCTCGCTCTATTCTCACGTAACGGTACTAAACTCCTCACCTACGGTGATTCGTTAAGGACCGACGTTCGAACAGGTTTGCTTCATAAGGTAGTCAGACATCATGGTCTGTTCTATACCAAACGAAGATATCTATACTGATATATCCTATATTGTGTAATATCTATATAAATAGTATCTACTTTGTTTTTTCTAAAAGTATGATAGACAAGTTTTTTGAATAAATTGTGTATAGTTTATAAAGCAAGTATAAAGTGTTTCATAAAACTTTGGCTGCTGACAAATACGAAAACATGCTATAATGAGCATTGCTATGGAATGTGTCTTCACATACCGGCATAATGCGAAAATACTGTTTATTTCCGCAAATATCTAACAAACAGAAAGTGGTGTTTTTATATGCGAGAGAAAACAAAAGCAATTCTTTATATAATTCTGGCCGGTGTCGGTTTTTCTTTTATGAACGTATTCGTACGATTATCCGGCGATCTTCCTACGATTGAAAAAGCATTTTTCCGTAACCTGGTCGCAGCATTCATCGCGCTTGTTGTCCTGATCCGAAGTGATCTCGGACTGCATTATGAGAAACGGCACATTCCGATGCTGTTTATGCGGTCGATCTGCGGCACACTCGGTATCATGTGTAACTTCTATGCAGTCGATCACATGAACATCGCCGATGCTTCGATCTTAAATAAGCTGTCACCGTTTGCCGCTGTTATCTTCTCGATCTTCCTGTTAAAGGAAAAGGCAAGTCTGAAACAATATGCTGCTCTGATCGGGGTATTCATCGGTGCTTTATTTGTTATCAAACCATCCCTGGACTTCGCTGATTTTGCTCCGGGTCTCATCGGTTTTACCGGCGGTATGGGTGCAGGTGCTGCTTACGCAGCAGTAAGATATCTAAGCAACCACGGTGCAAAGAATCCACAGATCGTATTCTTTTTCTCCGCATTTTCGACTCTGGTCATGCTGCCATTTGTGATCGCATTTTATAAACCGATGTCATTTTTCCAGTTGTTCTGTCTATTAATGGCAGGTGCCTCCGCTGCTGTCGGTCAGTTCTCGATCACGGCCGCTTATTCACATGCTCCGGCAAAGGAAATATCGATCTTCGATTACTCGCAGATCATCACCTCGGCAATCCTTGGTTTTATCTTCTTCAGCCAGATACCGGATGCACTTAGCTTTATTGGTTATGCCATTATCATCGGCATTTCTTATCTGAACTGGCGCGCAGGATTAAAAGCAGATACAGCCGGCAGGTAAATTTAGATACTTTTTATAATTATTACTATAATATTTCTTATTATTTGTATATTGTCAACAACAGTAAAGTATATTACACTGTACTCAACAGGTGTTTTTGCCTTGTTTTGTAAAGAATATATAAATTAATTTGTGCAGTATATATAAGTTATCTGCACACAGTTACATAATAGGAGGTATTATTTATATGGCTAACAGATTTGTATTAAACGAAACATCTTATCATGGAGCAGGCGCGATCGCAGAGATCGCTACAGAGGCCATCGGCCGTGGCTTCAAGAAAGCATTTGTCTGCTCTGATCCTGATCTCATTAAGTTCGGTGTTACTAAGAAAGTAACAGACGTTCTGGACAATGCAGGTCTTGCATATGAGATCTATTCCAACATTAAACCAAACCCAACCATCGAGAATGTTCAGTCAGGTGTTGCTGCTTTTAAGGCTGCCGAAGCTGATTACATCATTGCGATCGGTGGCGGATCATCCATGGACACAGCAAAGGGCGTTGGTATCGTGATCGCAAATCCGGATTTTGCTGATATCAGAAGTCTTGAGGGCGTTGCTCCTACCAAGAATAAATCCGTACCTATCTTCGCTGTACCTACAACAGCCGGAACTGCTGCCGAGGTTACGATCAACTACGTTATCACAGATGTAGAGAAGAACCGTAAGATGGTATGTGTGGATCCAAAAGACATTCCAGTCGTTGCATTTGTTGATCCTGAGATGATGAGTTCTATGCCAAAAGGTCTGACTGCTGCAACCGGTATGGATGCCCTGACACATGCGATCGAAGGTTACATTACCGCTGCTGCATGGGAATTATCTGACATGTTCCACTTAAAGGCAATCGAGATCATTTCCCGTTCTCTTCGTGGTGCTGTAGCAAATACACCGGAAGGCAGAGCTGATATGGCACTTGGCCAGTATGTTGCCGGTATGGGATTCTCAAATGTAGGTCTTGGTATCGTTCATTCTATGGCTCACCCTCTGGGAGCTCTGTATGATACACCACATGGTGTTGCAAATGCGATCATCCTTCCTACTGTTATGGAATATAATGCAGAAGCAACCGGCGAGAAATATCGGGAGATTGCCCGTGCTATGGGAGTTGCCGGTGTTGACGATATGACACAGGAAGAATACAGAAAGGCAGCCATCGATGCTGTTCGTCAGTTATCACAGGATGTTGGAATTCCAGCCGACTTAAAGGATATCGTAAAACCGGAGGATATTCCTTTCCTTGCTCAGTCTGCATATGATGATGCTTGCCGTCCGGGCAATCCAAAGGAGACAAGCGTAGAAGATATCACAAAGCTGTATGAATCATTGATCTAGTTTTGTAAAAAAACAGGGATGTAACGTTAAGGGCATCATAATATTATGTAGCAAGCCTATCCGAATGTCGGTCCTTAGCGATCCGCTGATAAGCGGGAGCTTAGTACCGTTACATGAGGATAGAGCGAAAGCGTCTTGCGAAATAATGATTATGATGCCCTCAACGTTACATCCCTGTTTTTATGCTATCTGTAAAATATCCTACAGCTAACCGGTCTTTTATTTTTTTCTCCTTTTTTTAATGCTCATTACTCCAATGGCAGCTCCACCACTAACAAATAAAAGAACAACCGCCAAAACAGGTACACTGTTATCACCTGTCTGTAAAGACTTCGGTTCATCTTTTAACTTTGGTATTATTACAGCTTCTGCTTTGATCTCTTTCTTTCCGGCTTCATCGCTGTAATACTTTCCGCAACCATCACAATACCAATATTCAACATTTCCTTCAGACTTTTTCGTAGCAGCCTTAGCATCAACATGCTTGAAATCTGAATGATTTTCTGAATCTATTTCTCCATAAGCTTCACCACATACTTCACACTTTGCTTTTTCACTACATGTGGCTGTACCGCCTTTATGTCCTTTTGCTTTAACCACCGAACCGGATGAAAGCTTTTTCCCGCATCCCTTGCAGTAGGTATCTCCGGTATAGCCATCTTTGGTACAGGTTGCTGACTGTTTCTTTCTGACCTCGGTTTCTCCTGCATGATTATCAGAATTATATTCACCATATTCTGCTCCGCAGCTTGTGCAAACTGCTTTCTCATGACAGGTTGCTGTGCCTCCGCTATGTTCACAGTTATAGCTGCATTTCTGACATACACCATCTTTCCATTCATGCTTTTCTTTTGCAACACTTACGAGGCTGCAGCAATTCCATTTCTTCTCGTGTGTATCAGCTGTCTGAATCCACTCCTCTGTTCCCGTATGATTGCTCGGATTCAGATCTCCATAACTTTCTCCACAAACCTCACACTTTGCTTTTTCTGTACAAGTTGCTTTGCCGCCGCTACACTTTGCGGTTTCAGAAGCGTTACAGCCATTTGTCTCACATTTCCGGATATGCATTCCTGCAGCAGCATCATCATGTTGCCATTTCCCAAATGCATGTTCTGATCTGCCTGCCGCAATTGTATATCCACATACATTACATGTAGCAGCAGTCGTACAATCTGCATCATCATTTGATATATGCGCTGTCTTGGCAGTCACACTTGATGCCTTATCCGGACAATTTGTATCGTCACATTCCTGCCAATGACCGCTTTCATCACTGTTCCAGATACTGTTACTATAACTATGTTCATGTATGGAAAGATATACTCCATCTCCACTACCTACTTTTGAAACAGTATATGTATATACCTTTCCTGCTTCAAAAACATAGTCATCCATGCGCGCTTTATCTGTTCCCCCATTTCCTACGATCCAAACTCTATCATCTGGTGTTGGATTTGTAATAACATAATCATATGTTCCTGACGGAATTGTAATTTTGGCTGATGAACCATATGGGATACTATTTTGCGTATCCCTTGCTCCATCTGCATTTCCAGGTATTTTGTATTCGAACCTGTCGTACACAGATGACGGGACATCATCATTTCTACTAAGCGGACCACTATCTGGTATTACATCACCATATGTATCATGGTCTTCATCCAACAAAAATTGAAATCCTGAGCTGTCTTCCCAATCACAGTTATTAACCAATATGATTGTAGCCGTGCCTGTCTGTGTCTGCGAATCTTCTGCATGCACAGTATAAGCAGTTGACACACCTCCTGTTAATAATGCGCAGCCTAACAATAAACTGCTTACAATTCGTTTTCTCATTTCTTTACCCTCCATTTCTAAATGATAAACCTCCGCTTCGCACTGTATTAATCTCCCTGACCAAAAGGCTCTGCATAACCCCAACAGAAATAACCTTTTGTATAATTGAAACCAGTACATATGTTAATTATAACATATACGATATTTGAATGTCATCAATCAAAGTGTACAAAAAGGACGGCTACAAAAACAGGGATGTAACATCGAGGGCATCATAATCATTATTCCGCAAGACGCTTTCGCTCTACCTTCGTCGTAGCGGTACATAAGGTTGCAAAAGACGCAACCTAAGTACCGACGCTCAGGCAGGCTTGCTACATAATATTATGATGCCCTCAATGTTACATCCCTGTTTTTTATTTTATTTACATCTCACGGAATCTCTTATATCTTGCAGCAGCAATTTCTTCGCCGCTCATTCCATCGAATTTCTTCAGGAATTCCTTGGCATTCATCTTAATGAATTTACCGATATATGGGACAGATTCTTTATCTGCTCCGCCATACTCAGGAATAACCTTCTCGATCACACCAAGTCTTGAAAGATCCTGTGCGGTAAGCTGCATAACCTCTGCTGCCTCCTCTGCACGGTTGCTGTCCTTCCAGAGAATTGATGCATAGCCTTCCGGTGAAAGAATGGAGTATACTGCATTTTCAAGCATCCATACTTCATTACCAACTGCCATAGCAAGTGCTCCACCACTGCCGCCTTCACCGATCAGGATACAAAGTACAGGAACTTTAAGGGCTGACATCTCGTAAAGGTTTCTTGCGATTGCTTCACCCATACCACGTTCCTCTGCTTCCAGTCCACAGAATGCACCGGGTGTATTTACAAATGTGATGATAGGACGGTTGAACTTCTCTGCCTGTTTCATCAGACGAAGTGCCTTACGGTATCCATCCGGAAGCGGCATACCGAAGTTACGCTCCATACACTCTGTCATGCTGGAACCCTTTACCTGTGCGATCACTGTTACAGGCTGTCCATCGATATGACCGATACCACCAACGATCGCTTTATCATCATTCATTGTTCTGTCTCCATGGATCTCATGGAAATCTTCACAGATATAATCAATATAATCAAGTGCGCAAGGACGAGTCATCTGTCTTGTACCACGAATTTTCTCCCAAGGAGTCTTATTCTCAACAGAAGTCAATCTCTCCTTTAAGATCTCGCTGATATCAAACTTCTCGTCTTCTTCCTTATCGAAGTTTGCATAACCGGTTCTCTGTTTATGCGTAACAATCAACTGATACATGGTATCCTTCATCTTATCTCTGGTGATAATACCATCGATAATACCATGCTCTACCAGGAACTCAGAACGCTGGAAGCCTTCCGGAAGATCCTGTCCGATCGTCTGTTTGATAACACGAGGGCCTGCAAAGCCAACCAGAGCACCAGGCTCACCTAAGATGATATCGCCAAGCATTGCAAAGCTGGCTGTTACACCACCGGTTGTAGGATCTGTAAGGATCGATACATATAACAATCCGGCTTCTGAATGTTTCTTCAATGCTGCGGAGGTTTTTGCCATCTGCATCAGGGAAATGATACCCTCCTGCATTCTGGCACCACCGGAACAACAGAACATGAATACAGGAAGCTTTTCTTCTGTTGCACGCTCAACCGCTCTGGCAATCTTCTCACCAACAACATAGCCCATACTGCTCATCAGAAATCTGGCATCACAGATACCGATCATAGCCGGCTCACCATTGATCAGAGCCTTACCGACTGTAACCGCTTCTTTCAATCCTGTCTTTTCCTGCGCAGCCTTAACCTTATCTTCATATCCGGCTGTATTTAACGGATTTGACATCGGCATATCTTCAAACCATGGTTCAAATGACTTTGAATCTGTTACCATCTTGATACGGTTCTTTGTCTTAACACGGAAATAAGAACCACATTCATAACAAATATATTTTGCCTTTACAACTCTCTGCTTATCAAGCTCAGCTCCACATTTCGGACATTTTACAGTCTCCGGTTTTGGCTGCTCTGCTTCGACAGCCTTCATTTTTTCCATCTCGGCTTCTTTTGCCTTTTTCTTTATAAATAACATTTCTTTTTACTGCTCCTTATATTTCTGTAAAAGAATACATGCGTTATGTCCACCAAATCCAAGAGAATTGCTGATCGCACAGTCAACCTCCTGCTCATATGGCTCCTTACAATAATCAAGATCCAGTTCTTCTTCACTCTCATGAAGTCCACGGGTTCTGTGGATATAGCCTTCTTCGATCGTCTTTGCTGTAACGATACATTCGATTGCACCTGCTGCACCAAGAAGATGTCCTGTCATAGACTTTGTAGAATTGATCTTGATGTCCTTTGCATGATCGCCAAATGCTTTCTTGATCGCTCTGGTCTCAACCAGATCGTTTAAATGTGTACTGGTTCCGTGTGCATTGATATATGCAACATCCTCCGGTGATACGCCTGCATCCTTTACAGCATTTAACATTGCTCTTGCAGGGCTCTCGCCTGAATCTTCCGGTGCTGTGATATGGAATGCATCACTGGAGCATCCGTATCCGCTGATCTCGGCATAAATCTTTGCGCCACGCTTCTTAGCATGTTCCAGTTCCTCAAGAATAACGATACCGGAACCTTCACCAAGAACGAAACCATCTCTCTCTTTATCAAATGGAATTGAGCATCTGTCCGGGTTATCAGATGATGACAACGCTGTTAATGCATCAAATGTCGAGATACCGATCGGTGAAACTGCTGCTTCTGTACCACCGGCGATCATTACATCTGCATCTCCATACTGAATTGTACGGAATGCTTCACCGATACTGTTTGTACCGGATGCACATGCTGTAACAACATCAATACTCTTTCCCTTGCAGCCAAGCTGGATCGCAATATTACCTGCTGCGATATTACTGATCATCATAGGTACTGTAAATGGGCTTACACGATTCGGTCCCTTTGTCATGATCTTCTCATATGCACTTTCAAGTTCCTGAAGGCTTCCTACACCGGAACCAACACAGGTTCCAACCATGTATGGATCTTCTGCTGTCATGTCAAGCTTTGCATCTGCAACTGCTTCCTTTGCCGCTGCAACTGCGAACTGTGAAAATCTTGCCATTCTTCTTGCAGCCTTTGGATCAATATAATCTTTTGCTACAAATCCTTTTACTTCACCTACAACCTTGCACTTATATTCTGATGCATCAAACTGTGTAATCGGTCCAAAACCATGTCTGCCTTCTTTTAAGCCGTTCCAGAACTCATCCACATTCAGGCCAAGTGGAGTAACCGCTCCCATTCCTGTAATCACTACTCTTCTACTCATATTCAATAATTCTCCTTAATATAAAGTATGATTTCCATTTTCTTCCATATATATACCATCCAGATTATCTGTGAAAGATATAGAAGAAATCCTGCATTGTTAAATTCTATAAAAATTTACTTTGTCAGCTTATGTATAAACCACACATACTGCACAGAATGCATGGTTACGCCGATATTGTACTACATTTTACAAAAATATGGAAATAAATCTTGTAAAGTTTTTATTAATTATCTCACGATTTCGCGGCATACTTCGTCTTCCGACAACATTTCTCCGCTATTTTTCTTTTCGTATTGAATGGAAAAGATGAATTTCTTACTGATGAAATAATTCAAAAAGATCACAAGGATAGATGTAAATACCTTCACTCCCATCGCATTCCATTTCAGTCCGGTAACAAGCGCAAAGATAATTCCCGTTTCGATCAGAAGTGTAGATATCCGGCTCAGATAGAATAATCCCAGTTCAATAAAATATGCCTTTATCGTTGCAGCCTTTGTGTGGAATACAGATTTGCGGTTTGTCGCAAATGACACATAATTGTACAGAATCCACGACATATAATTGGCATAGATCTCATTTATCCCGCATTTGTACATAAAAAACCAGGCAGACCCTAAGTTCACTGCCCCTACGAGTATGCCCCACGCGATATATATGTATATTTCCTTTGGTATTTTGCGTAAAAGTTTCATACCATTCTCCCTATAGTCCTGATATCGGAAGCTGCTTGAGTGTCGTCTCTTCTTCCGGAAATTCCCGGACGATGCGATCATACATTTTACGGTTAAAAGCTTCCCTTTCTTTATAATTGAATTTTAGAATGTTCTTATAGCCCCATAAATGTGTGAATATATCCTGGTTCTCGATCTGTGCCGAACCGGGAAAAAAAGATGATATCTGCTTTCCCTGCTTCTCTGCACACATCGCAAGAAGCCGCTGTTCCGCAAATACCATATGACAGAGATTCTCCTCCGTCTCCAGACAATTCTCCATAAATGTGATCGAACTGTCAACATAATAATTCTTAAACGCTTCATCCGCGATATATAACATACAGGTATTGACCGGAAGAACCTCAAAGCTCCAGTCCGGGTCAAACCGATACTCCGGCTTCATCCGGAAAAACTCTTTTCCCGGATACACGTCAGGGAATATCCCTTCTCTGTGAATTGCACAGATGTCCGTATCCTTTATAATATTCCGTATATCCTTCCAGATGATCAGATCCAGATCCACCATGACCGCAGGCATCTGCATTTTTTTCAATGAATATAATTTGCCGGCTGCCCAGAACACCTTTTCCGGTACCGCTTCCGGCACTGTAATTTCCTCGATTCCGAGATTCCAGATGTGCGCAAGTCCCAGCTTCTCGATAAATGCTCTTGCCTCTGCATCCGCACACAAACGAATTCCCCCATTGTATTTTCTCCACATCAATGCCGAAAGAATCATCGTAAGGACCTCATAGTCCTGCATCCAATATTCTTCCGCTTGTTTTCCCGCCATATACGGTTTTGACCATAAGGAATGAAATCCGTCCATATGTTGTCCTTTCAAGATAATTCAAAACCAGCTAAATATTAATTAGCTGCAGGCTCTTGACCTTCTCAGCCAAGGGACGCTTCCGCTCTATATTAAATCCAGCCCATAGCCAAATGTGCTGTTTCCGCCTTTTCTGCTGAATGGTCGTTTTGACCGGTTTATAAGCTGCCATTCCGGCGGCATGTAATACCAATGCGGAATATCATAATCATCTGCCCCACCATCCGTTGCCTGATAAAATGTCGGCGTGTACCGGCTGCCTGTCAAATAACCCCGGTTACTACCAAAGGAAAGGCTGCGTTGGCTTCCAAAAAAGAAACTCCGATTACTGCCTGTCAAAAATTCTCGCTGACTTCCAAAGTAGATTCCACGCTGGCTTGTACTAAACAGACTTCTCTGACTGCCATTCTCATATTCCCACTCATACATCCAAGGTCGATTGCTACTCGTCCAGAATTCTCGATTGCTGCCCGTCAGATAGCCTCGGTTACTGCCAAAGAAAAAGCCGTTCTGGCTTCCAAAAAAGAAGCCCCGATTACTACCTGTCAAAAATTCTCTCTGGCTTCCAAAAAAGAATCCATTCTGGCTTGTACCAAACAAACTTCTCTGACTGCCCCCGAATAAACTTCTCTGGCTGCCATTCTCATATTCCCACTCATATGTCCAAGGTCGATTGCTGCTCGTCCAGAATTCTCGATTGCTGCCTGTTAACAATCCGCTCTGGCTTGTACCGAATAAACTTCGTTGACTGCTACTCATCTGGCTGCCAGATACATCCATACGATTTCCTTTACTGCCATTCTGAGAACCCTGTATTTTCACAGTCTCAGCTTTCTTTTTATAATCAACCGGAATCAATATATTTCCGTTAAATTCCACACTAAAAGGCCTGCCATTCCACATCACATATGTGCGATACGGATACAGCCTGCCCTCATGCGCGATCAACTTCATATAAACAGGAATTCCACCTGTTTTTTCTTCCAACTGTCTTGCCTGTTTTCCTGTTGCCTTTATAAAATAACCACCCGAAGGCAGTCTGTCGTTCAGAACGGAATTCAATTCCTCATTCCACTCTATATAAACATTAAATTCCCCATTATCATTACGATAGTTTCGCATATCAAAAAAAACCAGACCGGCAGCCACTGGAAGCATGTTAGAAATTCTGTTATCAAATTGTGAAAGTTCCTCTCCTGCTCTCTTCAAAAACAATGAATACACGAAACTCATTCAAATCTCCATTCTGACACCTACAAATATGCTGTCCCAATTTTTCTGTCTCACAGGCGTCATTTGTTCGCCCTTCACGCTAAAAAAGCGCTACAATCCCACACTAAATACTCATGATATTATGGTAAACCATTTACCCATTTATTTCAAGAAAAATCACACTTTCTTGCACTGAAAAATCAGCAGAATCAGGACTTCAAAAGCCACAAATATTAACAGCCGCAGAATTCCTGCAAATAGAATAATCATCTTTAGACAATAGACAAAAGCCGGACACAATCTCTTTAAACCAAAGATCGTGTCCGGCTTTTATCTATCTACAATTTATGCATCTTTATTATCTGCTAATGCCGCTGTGATGATCGCCATAGAATAAACCTCATCTGCTGTACATCCTCTGGACAGATCGTTGATAGGAGAATTAAGTCCTAACAGGATCGGGCCATATGCTGAGAAGTTACCCATTCTCTGTGCGATCTTATAACCGATATTTCCTGCATTGATATCAGGGAAGATAAAGGTATTTGCATTTCCTGCAACCTCTGACTGTGGACATTTCTTCTTTGCAACTCTAGGTGATACGGCTGCATCGAACTGGATCTCGCCGGAGATCGGAAGATCAGGGTTACGCTCCTTTGTCTTTCTTGCTGCATTTCTCATCTTATCCACATCTTCGCCCTTACCGGAACCATAGGTTGAATAGCTTAAGAATGCAACCTTTGGATCTACACCGAAGATTCTTGCACAACGAACCGTCTCCTCTGCGATCTCAACCAGCTCATCTTCATTTGGCTTGATGTTGATACCGCAGTCACCCATAGCGAACACTTCATTACCACCTGTTGCAAATGGACGTACCAGAATGAAACAGGATGAAACCAGTGTGTTGCCCGGTCTGGTCTTGATCAGCTGTAAAGCAGGTCTTACTGTATCTGCTGTTGAATATGTAGCACCGCCAAGAAGTGAATCTGCAATTCCCATCTTAACAAGCATAGTACCAAAATAGTTATTCTGATACAGGATCTCTCTTGCCTGTTCCGGTGTCACGCCCTTGCTCTTTCTAAGCTCACAAAACAGATCAACCATCTCATCCATACGATCAAAATCTCTTGGATTGATGATCTCTGAACCTCTTATATTAAAACCACTTTCCTCTGCAACTTCATAAATCTTATCAGGATCTCCTACAAGAATCGGATGCAGGAAGTTACTTGCAAGAAGTCTTGAAGATGCTTCCAGAATACGGGGATCAGTACCTTCAGTCAAAACAATTGTTTTTGGATTTTTCTTCAAAATATCGATCAATACACCGAAGCCAAAATTTTTACGTTCTTCCACGATTATAGTCCTCCATTGATTATTTATACGAATCATATATCATGCATTACATACACGTTCCGTATATTTTCAGTATTAAAAGCTATACTTGCGCATAGCGAGTCATCTTACTTTTATTATAGTGATTTTTAACGAATAAACAAGGTTTTCCATCGAAATAATTGTACCTTTTTTCGAACAATTTTAAAATTAGCTCTTGACAAATATATCATACTGGTGCAATATGAATGCAATAAAACAAACCAATGAGCAAGAAGAGTAGCTTATGAACAACATGTCCAGAGAACTGCAGGTGGTGAGATTGCAGTGATGATTTCTTAAGTGAATGGACTTGCGAGGGCAAACCGAACGAGCGATTTTAGTAGGGGCGACGGAGACTTCCCGTTATAGAAAGTACATATATGTTAGTATATGGTTGAGTGCATCAGATTTTGATGAATATAGGTGGCACCGCAGGAGTGTTGTATTTGTATCTTGTCCTATAAGCGTTTTGCTTTTGGATGAGATTTTTTTATGCAATCTTCTGACGGTGCTTTTTCTTTTTATAAAAAGCAGCTTAGGCAAAGCGCACCTCACCATACATGACACAATTTCAAATAACTTATTAAACTACTATTTATGAACGAGGTGAAACATATGATACGACCAACACTTAGCGAAGCAAAAGAATACGCCGAACAGGGATACCACATGGTTCCTGTCTGTTATGAGATGCTCTCTGATATCATCACTCCGATCAATCTGCTAAAGAAACTGAAAGCGGAAAATGAGCATTGCTACATTCTTGAAAGCGTGGAGAATCAGGAGCTCTGGGGAAGATATACCTTCCTTGGATACAGCCCGAAGCTGGATATCACCTGTATGAATGGAACCCTGACATTAAAGGATGAGCACGGAGCAGTCATCAAAGAGACCTCCGGCATCCATCCGGAAATCTTCATCCGTGAGGTTTTAAAAGATTATAAGAGTCCGAAGATCGAAGGCTTCCCTACTTTCACCGGCGGACTGGTTGGATATTTCTCTTATGACTATCTGAAATACAGTGAAAAGAAGCTGGTGCTTGATGCGAAAGACGAGGAAGGATTTCAAGATGTCGATCTGATGTTATTTGACAAGGTGATCGCATTTGACAATGTAAGATCCAAGCTGATCCTGATCGCAAATGCCAGCACAGCAAATATCGAAGAAGGATATCAGAAAGCCTTACAGGATATCAAAGAAATGAAAGAACTCATTCTCCATGGTGCAGAAGCCGATATTCCTGCTCCTGTTCTTAAGACAGAATTCAAACCATTATTTGACAAAGAAGCCTACTGCCGGATGGTAGAAAAGGCAAAGCACTATATATATGAAGGAGATATTTTCCAGGTCGTGCTTTCCAACCGACTGGAAGCCGAAATGGAAGGAAGCCTGTTCGATACCTACCGGCTGCTCCGAAGCACAAACCCATCTCCTTACATGTTCTACTTTGACGGTGACACGATCGAGGTTGCCGGGGCTTCCCCTGAAACTCTGGTCAAGGTAGAGGATGGCGTTCTCCATACATTTCCTCTGGCAGGCACAAGACCAAGAGGAAAGACAAAGGTCGAAGATCTGGAACTGGAAAAGAGCCTGATGGCAGATGAAAAGGAACTTGCAGAACACAATATGTTAGTGGATCTCGGAAGAAATGATCTCGGAAAGGTCAGTCAGTTTGGAACGGTCGAAGTCGAACGATATATGTCCATCCAGCGTTATTCACACGTTATGCATATCGGCTCTACCGTACGCGGAACACTCCGTGAGGATCTGGATGCGATCTCCGCTGTCGATGCGGTTCTTCCGGCCGGAACCTTATCCGGTGCACCGAAGATCCGGGCATGTGAGATCATCAACGAGCTTGAAAATAACAAACGAGGTATTTACGGCGGCGCGATCGGTTATATCGATTTTTCAGGAAATCTGGATACCTGCATCGCGATCCGAATCGCATACCGCAAGGGGCATAAAGTATTTGTCCGTTCCGGTGCCGGCATTGTAGCCGACAGTGTACCGGCAAACGAATTCCAGGAATGCATCAACAAAGCAAAAGCCGTAACGGATGCATTGATTAATTCTCAGAAGATACGAGGTGACGAAGCATGATATTACTGATCGATAATTATGACAGTTTTTCCTACAATCTGTATCAGCTTGTAGGAAAGATCAATCCTGACATCAAGGTGATACGAAATGACGAATATACCTGTCAGGAGATTGAAGCAATGAATCCGGATAAGATCATCATTTCACCGGGTCCTGGAAGACCTTCCGATGCAGGTATCTGCGAAGAAGCCATCTCCTATTTTGCCGGCAAGGTTCCGATCCTTGGTGTCTGTCTCGGACATCAGGCAATCTGTGAAACCTACGGTGCAACGATCACATACGCCAAAAAGCTGATGCATGGCAAAATGTCCGTTGCAAATGTCGACATCAACTGCAAACTGTTCAAGGGACTTCAAAAAAGGATCGAGGTTGCCAGATATCATTCCCTTGCCGCTTCCGAAGAAAACTTCCCGGATGTTCTTACCGTTATCGCCAGAACCGATGATGATGAGATCATGGCAGTCAAACACAAAGATTATGAAATATATGGTGTCCAGTTCCATCCGGAGTCGATTCTGACACCAAAAGGAACGATCATCTTACGAAACTTTTTAGAGGCATAACCAGACATTTGCAGGTTGCAATACACTACTTAGATTAAACATTTTTGCCATTACCAACCAGGGAACGCTTCCGCTCGTTTCCACTCTGTGTAACTTCGAACTAACCTCGGCTTAAGCCTCGCTAAGGTCTCAGTTACCCCTGCAGCGGTACTAAGATGCTGCTAATGCACCATCACACCACAGGGGTGCGCTTTCGTTCTAAGCTCGTGCAAGCACTCACTAAGTACGAAATGTGAGTACCGGCGGTCTCAAATGCCACTGTTTTGGCAAGTCAGAATGTTTAATCATGAATATACTTTATAGGATTCGCAAATGTTTATTAGAACATACATTAAAGGAGGAAATGAATATGATTATAGAAGCAATCGCAGCAGTTGTTAATGGTAAGGATCTTGATAAGGATATGGCTGCGGCCGTTATGGATGAAATTATGAGTGGAGAAGCAACACAGGCACAGATCGGAAGCTTCTTAACAGCACTTCATATTAAAGGTGAAACGATCGATGAGATCACAGCATTTGCTGAGATCATGAGAAAACACTGTGGTGAATTTACACCGGGTGTCGATGAGGAGATCGACATCGTAGGAACCGGTGGAGACTGCGCAGGAACCTTTAACATCTCAACTGTTTCCTCATTAGTAACAGCCGCAGGCGGTGGTAAGGTGGCAAAGCATGGCAACCGTGCAGCATCCAGCAAATGCGGAACAGCCGACTGCCTGGAAGCCCTTGGCGTCAACATCGCAGCAGACTGTAAAGTCAGCGAAGCCTGTCTGAAGGATCTTGGTACCTGCTTCTTATTTGCACAGAAATATCACACAGCAATGCGATTTGTCGGCGCTCCAAGAAAAGAGATCAAGATTCCTACAGTATTCAATATCTTAGGACCTCTTGCAAATCCAGCAAAAGCAAATCTTCAGTTACTCGGTGTCTATGATGCCTCCCTCGTTGATTCGCTTGCAAAAGTACTCAGCAACCTCGGTGTAAAACGTGGTATGGTCGTTCATGGAAACGACGGTCTGGATGAAATCTCAGCGGTTACAACAACAACTGTATGTGAATTCAACGATGGCACATTTAACACCTATACCTTAGACCCAACCGCATACGGCTTCACCCTCTGTGACAAAGCCGAACTGGTCGGTGGTACACCGGAAGAAAATGCACAGATCACAAAGGATATCTTATCCGGCAAGATCACAGATGGCAAGCGTACAGCCGTTATCTTAAATGCCGGTGCGGCTTTGCATATCACAAACCGGATCTCACTTGAAGAAGGCTTCGCCCTTGCAGCCGATATTCTGGCAAATGGCAGCGGTCTGAAGAAGCTGGAAGACTTTATAGCAGCAACAAACGCTTAATTATTTGTAAAAGCAAAACACATAACCGACCCGGAACCTTTAATCTCCGGACCGCTATGGAGGAATATATATGATCTTAGATGAAATAGCAGCAAAAACAAAAGAACGGATTGCCAGATGCAAAGAGCAGATCTCATTTGAAGAAATGAAGGCAAAAGCTCTTGCAATCGTAGAAAAGGAAACAGAGAACGGAACAAAACCTTATACCGTTTTTCCTTTCCGTGACAATCTGGCAAAGCCGGGAATATCCTTTATCTGCGAAGTAAAAAAGGCTTCTCCTTCCAAAGGACTGATCGCACCGGATTTCCCATATATCGAGATTGCGAAAGAATATGAAGCCGCCGGTGCATCCGCCATATCCGTGCTGACCGAACCATTTTATTTTCAGGGAAGCAACGAATATCTGACAGCGATCCATGAAGCAGTATCCACTCCGATCCTGCGGAAGGATTTCACCGTCGATCCTTATATGATCTACGAGGCAAAAGTGATCGGTGCCTCTGCGATCCTTCTGATCTGTGCGATCCTTACCGACGAACAGCTCAAAAGCTATTACGAGCTTGCAACAAGTCTTGGCCTGTCCGTTCTGGTAGAAGCACACGATGAAGAGGAAGTCAGACGTGCGATCGCGATCGGTGCAGATATCATCGGTGTGAATAACCGTGATCTGAAAACCTTTATCGTTGACATCATGAACAGTGTAAGACTTCGGACATTGATTCCGGATTCGATAAACGGCAACCCAGTCGTCTATGTATCCGAAAGCGGCATCCGCACACCGGAGGACATCGACCGTTTAAAGGGAAATGGCACAGATGCAGTATTGATCGGAGAAACCTTTATGCGAAGCCCTGATAAGAAAGCCGCATTTGCATGGTTACGGGGTGAAGCTATAGGATAGAAACGGATCCTGTTTCTGCAGGAACAACGAACTTTATTTGAAAGCATTAATGATATTTATAATATAGAAACAACACATACAGGAGGAAACATATATGTCAAAAGGACGTTTTGGAATCCATGGCGGACAGTACATACCGGAAACACTGATGAACGCCATGCTTGAGCTTGAAGAAGCATATAAGAAATACAAAGATGACCCGGAATTCAACCGGGAGCTGACAGAACTGTTAAATGAATACGCCGGCAGACCTAGCCGTCTGTACTATGCCAAGAGAATGACAGAGGATCTCGGCGGTGCAAAGATCTACCTGAAGCGCGAGGACTTAAACCATACCGGAGCACATAAGATCAACAATGTTATCGGTCAGATGCTCCTTGCAAAACGAATGGGTAAGACAAGAGTTATCGCCGAGACAGGAGCCGGTCAGCACGGTGTTGCAACTGCTACAGTTGCTGCCATGATGGGTATGGAATGTGAAATCTTCATGGGCAAGGAAGACACCATCCGTCAGGCTTTAAATGTCTACCGTATGAAATTATTAGGAGCAAAGGTTCACCCGGTAGAAACCGGTACAGGTACATTAAAGGATGCCGTTTCCGAAACCTTCCGTGAATGGACTTCCAGAATCGATGATACTCATTATGTTCTGGGTTCTGTTATGGGACCTTATCCTTTCCCTGAGATGGTTCGTGATTTTCAGGCTGTTATCAGCAAGGAGATCAAGGAACAGCTTATGGAGAAGGAAGGCAGACTGCCGGATGCCGTTCTCGCCTGTGTCGGCGGCGGTTCCAATGCGATCGGCGCATTCTATAACTTTATTCCGGATAAGAGCGTTCGCCTGATCGGATGTGAAGCAGCCGGACGTGGAATTGATACATTTGAGACAGCCGCAACGATCAATACCGGAAGACTGGGTATCTTCCATGGTATGAAGTCCTACTTCTGTCAGGATGAATTCGGACAGATCGCACCGGTTTATTCTATTTCAGCAGGTCTTGACTATCCGGGAATCGGGCCGGAACATGCATACCTGCATGACATCGGCAGAGCAGAATATGTCGCTGTTACAGATGACGAAGCTGTTGATGCATTTGAATATCTGTCCAAGATCGAGGGTGTTATCCCGGCGATCGAGAGTGCTCATGCGGTTGCCTATGCAATAAAGCTTGCACCACAGATGGACAAAGACCAGATCATGGTCATTAACATTTCAGGACGAGGCGATAAAGACGTTGCCGCCATCGCCAGATACAGAGGGGAGGATCTCTATGAGTAATATTAAAAATGCATTCAAAAACGGAAAGGCGTTCATCCCATTTGTTACATGTGGTGACCCTGATCTTAAAACAACAGAACAGATCGTATATGCCATGGTAGAAGCAGGTGCAGACCTGATCGAGCTTGGTATCCCATTCTCAGATCCAACCGCAGAAGGACCTGTTATCCAGGGTGCAAATATCCGTGCACTTGCAAACCATGTTACGACAAATGATGTATTTGACCTTGTAAGAAAGCTCCGTAAGACAGTCACCATCCCTATGGTATTTATGACTTATGCAAATGTTGTCTTCTCTTACGGCTCTGAAAAATTTATCAGCATTTGTAAGGAGATCGGCATTGACGGACTGATCCTGCCGGATATCCCTTATGAGGAAAAGGATGAGTTCGACGGTATCTGTAAGAAGTATGATCTGGATCTGGTATCCATGATCGCACCAACCTCTCACGACCGTATCAGCATGATCGCAAAGGAAGCAAATGGATTTATCTACTGTGTTTCTTCTCTCGGTGTTACCGGAACAAGAAGCAAGATCACGACCGATATCGGTGCTATGACCAAGCTGGTCAAAGCCGTAACGGATACTCCGTGTGCGATCGGCTTCGGAATCTCTACACCGGAGCAGGCAAAGGAAATGGCTGCTCACGCTGACGGTGTGATCGTCGGCTCTGCCATCGTCAAGCTCTGCGCCAAATATGGCAGGGACTGCGTTCCTTACATCAAAGACTATGTCGCAAGCATGAAGGACGCTATCCGATAGAAGGACACCCATGTAAAACCATGTAACTATATAAAAGAACTGCCTTACTTAGACTCGCTGTGGTTTCTATGATCTGCATATACGTAATTCGCAAATGTTCCTGTGCCAACTCGCCTTTCAGGCTCAGACAGGCACCCACATTTGCTCGTATATGCATCTCATTACGAAATCCTCGCTAATGTCTTAGTAAGGCAGTTCTTTTATATAGATTGTATAGTTTCACATGGGCTGATTTTTTCTCATCTCCTTAAAATCCTATATTTGTAGTCTTAATACTGCTGTATATCTGTATATGCCTGCCGATATTGTAACTATGCACACAATCTATATATTTTCCCGTTTCTTAGCCGGTTTCTCACAAATATTTAATATTTAATCCGATTGACACTACCATACGTTAACTTTATAATTGTTACGGCGACAGAAGTCGACATAATAATGAAGTTAGTTGGGGTATCACATGGTTTTTTCCAGTTTGACATTTTTATATATTTTTTTACCGGTTACACTGGTTATCTATTATATTGTCCCGAAGCAGTTACGGAACCTGTTCATCCTGATCAGCGGTCTGTTCTTCTACGCATGGGGCGAACCAATCTATGTATTTGTACTGATCGCATCGACAATGATCGATTATTTTGCAGGTCTGGTCATTTATAAGGCAGGCGACCGTCAGGCACTTCGAAAGCTTGCACTGATCATATCGATGGTCATGAATCTGTCCTTACTTGGCTTTTTCAAATATAGCAATTTCATCATAGAAAATATTAATAACATATTCGGAACGCACTATGGTTCACCGACCTCTCTGCTTCCGATCGGTATCAGCTTCTTTACCTTCCAGTCCATGTCGTATACGATCGACCTGTACCGGAAGAACATCTCTGTTCAGAAGAATCCGATCACCTTTGCAGCCTTTGTCACGTTGTTCCCACAGATCGTAGCAGGTCCGATCGTTCGTTATGAAGATGTGGCTGCCGAGCTGAATGAACGTGTGATCGACATCGACCTGATCTGGGAAGGTGTTCTCCGCTTTGCGGTCGGTCTTGGCAAGAAGGTTCTGATCGCAAATAATATCGGTGTTGTCTGGACAAATGTCAAAGCTATGGACTTATCCGAGCTTCCGGTTGCAACCGCATGGCTTGGTATTGCCGCTTATACCTTACAGATCTATTTTGATTTTTCCGGGTATTCTGATATGGCAATCGGTCTGGGTAAGATGCTCGGTTTCCATTTCCCGGAAAATTTCAATTATCCGTATATGTCGAAGAGTATCAGTGAATTCTGGCGCAGATGGCATATGACCCTCTCCGGCTGGTTCAAGAGCTATGTATATTTTCCTCTCGGCGGAAGCCGCAAGGGACTTGCCCGTACGATATTCAACACCGCAGTTGTCTGGTTCTTAACCGGTGTCTGGCATGGTGCAAGCTGGAACTTCATTCTGTGGGGTTCTCTGTACGGTGTTCTGATCATTATAGAAAAGCTGGTTACAACTGCTCTGACAAAAGCAGGAAAGCAGGATATCTTTACAAAGATTCCTTCTATTATAAAACGTGTTTATGCGATCGTCCTCGTCATGCTTGGATGGGTACTCTTTGATACATCAACGATCGCACAGGCATTCTCCTATATGGGACGGATGTTCCGCTTTGGCAGTAGCTTCTACGACAGTTATACCATATATATCCTTGTGAACTTCGGATTGTTATTCATCATTGCGATCATCGGTTCTACGGATCTGCCAAAGAAGCTGGCTACTAAGCTTGCAGACAAAGTTCCGGCTGTCGGCAATTACGGAAGCGTCATTTTGATGGCGATTCTGATGCTGCTTTCCACCGCCTACCTTGTCAACGCAAGCTATAACCCATTTTTGTATTTCAACTTTTAAAAAATGAGCCATGCAGCATCTGCAACCCATATAGATGTTGGGAGCTTGCTCACAATCATCTATATGAGGTTCGGATGCTATACGGCGATAGCCTTTTCGAGCCGTCAGGCGAGATTGGCATGGCGTTTTGCAAACGCCTATTTATAGAATTTTGTGAGGTGAGCCCTTATGCATAAAAAAATCGGAATTATCATATTTGCATGTATCATCATCGCTCTTCCCATTTTGACACTTGTTAAGCTGCCAAAAGAGAAAGCGCCTTTTTCCGAAAATGAAAATCGTTATCTGTCGGAATTTCCAACCGTCAGTCTTTCCTCCATCAAGGACGAGACATTTATGAACGGTTTTGATTCCTGGTTCTCTGACCGGTTCTATGGCAGGGAACAGTGGATCTCAGCCATGAATGATTCTGAACGATTGATGGGAAAAACAGAGATTTCAACTGTATATACAAAGGATGATCAGATGATGCAGGTGCTTTCAGATTATGATGATATCGGCGCCGCGTACAATGCTGATAAGATCCATACAAATCTTGCTGTTATTAACAGCTTCGCTGCAAAGCATCCGGAGGTTCCAACCTACTTCATGCTGTGTCCAACCTCTGTCGGTATCTATGGAGACTCCCTGCTGCCTGCAGCTGTTATAAATGTATCAGTTGACGAAAAAGACATGATCGAATCCTATTATCGCGAGCTGTCCGGCGTGACACCGATCAATATATATAATACATTAAAAGAACATGATAGCGAGTATATCTATTATCGTACCGACCACCACTGGACATCCCTTGGTGCTTACTATGCATATCAGTCTGCCGGAGCAGAGCTTGGATATACTCCTTATGAACTGAAAGATTTTACAAAGGAAACCGCCAGTACAGAATTTCAGGGAACCCTGTTCTCAAAGACTTTGGATCAGTCTGTTACAAAAGATGAGATTGATTTCTACACTCTGGCAGATAATAGTGTAACACCATCCATGACGACCTCGAATGGATTTGACAAAGAAAATTCCTATGACTCCATCTTCTTCCACGACTATCTGAATGTCAAAGACAAATACGCGTCCTATACCGGACAGAATGTTGCAGTTGCAACGATCAGCCGTAACAAAGCATCCGATGCAGGAAATGCTTCAAATACTTCGGATTCCGGAAAGCGTTCCATCCTTGTGATCAAGGACAGCTATGCGAATTCAATGATGCAGTTTCTGATCAATAACTACGATACTGTAACCATGATCGATCTGCGATACACGAATCAGTCGATCAGCAATCTGGTAAATGTCGAAGACTACGATCAGGTATTATTCTTATACAACTGTATTACTTTTTCCGATGAAAACGACATCATAAAAGCGGGCTTATAAAAGGCCCGCTTTCTCTATATCCCTTCATTTGTAAATGGAGGTATAAAACTCTCTGATGCCGTTTCTCCTTCCTGGATGAAACCATTTTCTACACCGATCGAGATCGCATAATCAACCAGTTCATCATATTCCCGCTCTGTCAGTTTGCGGTTCAGTTCCGGGAACCTCTCACCGATACCCTCCATCGGAGTGTACTGGTTCATAATGCTGATGTAAATATTATTTCCATATGTTTTATATAAGTAACGGACGACCGCCTTGGAATCCTCGATACATCCCGGCAGCTCCAGATGACGGACAATAACACCACGCTTCATAATGCCATCCTCGTCAAATGTCGTCTGATCGCCTCCAACCTGTCGTACCATCTCCGCCAGTGCCCGCTTCGCCACCTCCGGATAGTCCGGTGCGTGACTGTATCTTGCCGCCAGATCTGCCGACATATATTTGAAATCGGGCAGGTAAATGTCAATGTATCCATCCAACAGCTTCAGGGCTTCGATCTCCTCATACCCGCTGCAATTATAGACAAACGGAAGATCAAACCCCTGCTCCTTTGCTATATCGATTGCCTCTATGATCTGTGGAATAAAATGATCCGGCGTAACCAGATTGATATTATTGGCTCCCTGCTCTTTTAACTCAAAGAAAATTTCCGATAAGCGTTTTATCGTGATCTCTTTTCCATTCAAGCCCCCGGATATATCGTGATTCTGGCAGTATGCACATCCAAGCGAACACCCGGAAAAGAATACCGCACCTGATCCGTTCTCTCCGGAAATACATGGCTCCTCCCACATATGCAGTGCTGCCCTTGCGGCTGATATTGATAATGTTTCATTACATGCCCCTGTCTGTCCATTTATGCGGTTCACCCCACATTTTCTCGGACACAGATGGCAGCTTTCCAGTAGTTTTCTAAGTTTCATCCTATCTTTCCCACGATCATCTGAGCGAATTCCTTCAGCTTTGATTCCGGCATATCCTCGATCTTACCTTCATCCATCAGACCGGCAAGTGCAGGGTCGATCGGAAGCTTTACGACCGTCTCGATACCAAAACGATCCCGTATCTCCTCTACCTTACTCTCACCGAAGATGCTATGCTCTTTGCCGCAATCCGGACATTTAAAATAAGACATATTCTCAACCAGACCTAAGATACGGATTCCCATATCGTCTGCCATACGGACTGCCTTCTCCACAATAAGAGACACCAGATCCTGTGGTGTTGTAACAATAACTGCGCCATCAACAGGCAGAGACTGGAATACCGTAAGCGGTACATCTCCGGTTCCGGGCGGACAATCAACCAGCATATAATCAATATCTCCCCATACAACATCTGTATAAAACTGTTTTACTGCTCCCGCGATGATCGGACCACGCCAGATAACCGGTGCCGTCTGATCTTCGATCAACAGATTGATTGACATCATCTTGATTCCGGTCTTTGTTTCAACCGCATACAGGAAATCGTCGCCTCTCTCCGGTTCTTCATTTATTCCAAATGCTGTCGGAATCGAAGGTCCGGTAATATCTGCATCCAGAACCGCCGTCTTATAACCAAGACGATTCAAGGTAACTGCAAGGGATGTTGTTACGGATGATTTTCCAACACCGCCTTTTCCACTGATAACCGCTATGATATGTTTGATCTTTGTTCCTTCATGTGGTACTTCAAGTAAACTCTGAGGAGCAGTTCTTGATGAACAGCTCTCTCCACAACTACTACAATTATGATTACAACCTTCTGCCATTTTCTTATACTCCAAATTTCATTTCATATTTTTTCAAGTCTTACAAATACATATACTTTCTATATGAATCGCCATGCACTTATTCATACTGACGGAACCATGCACATTCTTCCTCATTGCACTGTACGCCTTCCGGGTTTTTCAAATTGATGTGAAATACATGTCCGCTATCCGGATGTTCCTCTCCAAATGACCGGATCACGTGCCGGATACCCAGCGTCTCCATTCGTCCATCCAAATAAATGGTATGAAATCTCAGATTATCATTTACACTGTACATCAGATATGCCGGTGGAAAATCTTTCGTCAGATACTCAAGCTGTGAAAGAAACAATTTTCTCTGCTCTTCAGATACTGCATAACTTCCATCTTCCTTCTTCATATACCAGTCAGAAATATTATCCTCCAGTTTGTCCATCTCATATGCTCCGCAGTTCAGGCACACAGCCTTTGGAAGTCTGTCATATGTAAAGAAATCCAGCTTGCTCCGATACGCTGCATTCCCGGCAATAATGCAATAATTTGCCGTAAGCTGCGCTCCTGCTGAATCCCCCAGCATATAAAACTTTTCCATATCCAGATGAATCACCCCTGCATTCTCATGAATATATCGGATAAGATATGCCACATCTTCGATTGCTGCCGGATATTTATTCTGAGGTGCCAGTCGGTAATTAAAATTTACAACCGCAAATCCCTTTGATGCCAGATGGCAGCAATAATAACTATACAGCTCTTTATCTCCATAAAACCATCCACCGCCATGAACGCTGACGATCACCGGATATGTTGTCTGCGCATCCGGCTCAGCCGGATAATATATATCAAATAAACTGTTTGATGCATAACGTTCAGAATCAAGATTCAAAGCATCGTCCGGATCATTATAATAAATGATTCTTTCATTATCTTCTCTCTGGAAAGATTCATTCCATTTTTTTACGTCTATCGCTTTCTTATAATCCAGATTCTTGATCTGAATTACATTATCCGGATATGCCAGCCCTTCATCCCGCTTTGCATCACTGGCACTCCATGCATGCCGCATATTTAACCACGCCGGAAGCTCTGCATTCTTATTTCCCTGCTCTATAATTTCCGAAACATTTTTCATGTTATTCTATCTCCTCTAATATCACATAATATATGACTCTATCTTACTCTCTGACAAATACGAATGCAAGAAAACAATAAACTTCCAGTAAAGATTTAATTAAATTAAGCACGATTCTCTTGTAATCAACAGTTTTCTCGTGTAATATTTGACCATAGTAAAAAATGTATATGACAGAACAGGAGGCTTTTATATGAATAAACTAAAAACCATCTTTCGTTCCCTACACTGGAAAAATATCCTCGGGCTGACCATTGCCGGGCTTATCAATGCCTTCGGTATTACGATATTTTTAAGTCCTGTTAATCTCTACGACAGTGGCATCTCCGGTACATCCATGCTGCTAAGCCAGATCACTCCGGAACACCTGTCACTTTCTGTTTTCCTTATTATTTTAAATATTCCACTGTTCTTATATGGCTGGAAAAAACAGGGATCTACCTTCACCATCTATGCGATCTATGTTGTTGCAATCTACTCTCTGGGCGCATGGTTGATTACCGACATCCTTCCTATCGATGTCCGGTTTGTATCCCCACTTGCAGGCTCCGATCTGCTTCTATGCGCACTTTTTGGCGGTCTGATCTCCGGTGCGGGAAGCGGACTTGCGATCCGTTTTGGCGGTGCAATGGACGGTATCGAGACACTTGCGATCATATTTGCCAAACGCCTTGGCATCACCGTCGGAACCTTTGTTATGGTTTATAATGTAGTGCTTTACATCATCTGCGGCATCATCCTGAACAGTTGGATCTTACCTCTTTATTCCATCGTTACATATATGGCTGCACTTAAGACCATCGACTTTATCGTAGAAGGTATTGACCGTTCCAAAGCCGCCTATATCATTACAACGAAGCCACAGGAAATCTGTCAGGAACTCTCGGATACATTTTCCTGCGGTATAACGACGATCGATGCAAAGGGCTTCTATTCAGATCAGGAAAAGACCATGATCTACATTGTTGTAAACCGTTTCCAGATTGGAAAGATGAAGAATATTGTCCATGAACTTGACGATAAAGCCTATGTCTCCATCAGTGAGATTGCCGAAGTTTACAGCTTTAACAAGCAATAATATCTCAATAATTTATCTGCGTACCAGAAACAGGCACCGGTAACAATACCGATGCCTGCCTTGTGCAAATACTTATGTGTTTATCTGCCTGCGAATTATTCAGCAAGCTTTTTTAAAGAGATATTTGATACTGTGATTGTAGATGCAGGAGTATCAACATCCGCAATCTTACCCATAGAGAGGAAGAATCCAGCATCAGTATCTGTCTCTTCATTCATTGTGAATGTAATGGTTTTTACAACCTCTTCATTCTTTGGAAGAACAATTGTTTCTCCACCATACCATTTATAAGAGTTGCTCATGAAATTCAATAATACCGTTCTTGCTTCGGTTGACTTTAAAGTAATACTTGCTTCATAGGTCTTTCCATTTTCCAATGCCAGTCCCATCTGCTTCAACTGTACATTCCAGTCAGCAGTTCCAACATCTGATAATTCATAAGTGATAACACCCTTATCAACTGTCTGTGTTCCAACAGCATCACCCATAATGCCACCTTCCCAGTTTGAAAGTCCATTGTCTCCCTCTGAGAAATCTGCGTTCTTGATCAGATTCACATCTGACTCCGTCTCATCAACCTTTGGAGCATCAATTTTCTCAAGAATAATATCATCAATACAGATTCTATGCTGCTGTTTAATCTGAACACCGCCTACAGCACCCATAGAAATACTTAAAATTGTTCTAGGATCACTCTTGTTCTTCATCTTGAACTCAACAACAATAGACTGATATTCATCTGTAAGATCAACTGTCTTTGATCCTGAATATGGTGTCCAGTCATCATCAGATGAACCATCTCTCTGAAGTGCAACCATAAGCTTACGGTTCATATCTGATTTTGCCTTTAATGATAGTCTGTACCACTGACCTTCTTCAAGACTAATATTGTTCTGCTTTAACTGGATCATCCAGTCCTGAGCACCTGTATCCTTAATCGTAAAATCTGCTGCATAATCTTCTGTCTGACTGTCGACTACATAAGATACATTTGTGCTGCCTTCTGCATATACTTCGTAACCGGAGAAACCTGCCTTAAAACTTCCGTTCTTAATCAGTGTATTTTCAACAACGCGAACATTGTCCAAATAGATCGTTCCCTTATTTCCAAGGAAATATGTTATCGTCTTAAATGCATCAGTTAACTCTTCCGGTGTTTTAAATACATAATTAAATGTCTGTTTGTCTGTTGTTACATCTGCAGTAAATGTTTCACCTGCAATAACTACATCAAGCTGCATATCTGTATCTGCCTGTGCGTCAAAGCTCAATGCATATTCTGTCTCAACGTTAAGTGGAAGACCATCCTGTGAAAGGATTACATCCGCTTTATTCTTTGTATCAGCCTTTACCATAAGACGACGGCCATCTGCCAATCCTGTTACGCTAACTACTGCCTGGCAGTTATTTGTCACAGTCCAGTCACCGAGACGATTCTTACCTTCCTGAAAACCACCATTGTAAATATAGTTACCATCTGATAAAGGTTTTTTACTATTATCAATTTCCTTCTGTGCTGTCTTTTTAATTGATACATTTGTAATGTATACAGTAGCTGTTGAATCTGTAGCACCAAGATTAAACTCCAGACGTGCATTTGCATCCGGCTTATCCGTCATGGTGTATGTATAAGTATAGGTCTGCTTCTCTGTTTTCAGGTCAACAACCGTATCATTCAGATAACGCTTGTAGGAACGATCTGGTGCAGATACATCTACTTTCATAGTACGTGCTTCATCTGCCCATGCATCAAATGTTACTGTATATTCGCCGCCTTTTTCTGCAGGAATTGATGGCTGAACAAGCTGAATACTGTAATCAACTGTTCCGGCTTTATCTGTATGTATTTCAATTGCCTTGTTTTTAATAACTGCATTTCCTTCTCCTTCTAAAGTGGTAAGGAATTTCCAGTCTATGTCATCTGTGAGATCTTCTGTCTTAGCAAAATCTCCATTGTTTACATAGTTTCCATTTGCATCCGGATCACGGATAATTACTTCGTTAACAGGTTTTTCTACATCTTCATTGTAGCTGTCCTTCTGATATACTTTTACATAATCAATACTATAACTCTGAGTATTGATATAATCTGCATCATCATCCGGATATCCAACCCATGATCCACCAACTGCAAGATTTAAGATCATGTAAAATGGCTGATCAAATGGTGCAGGATAAGCAACCTCTGTCTCACCTTCAACTGCTGTGAACCAGTCACTTGTCTCATGATATTTTACTCCATCTACATACCATGTGATTTTACCTGGCTGCCAGTCGCATGAAAATGTATGATATTCATCTGCAAAATTTCCATCTTCTAATGTATATGTCCCCTGTTTTTCAGCATGTGGACTTCCATAATGAATCGTACCATAAACCTTATTTGTTTCCTGACCCATAACTTCCATAGCATCAATCTCTCCACATCTTGGCCACTGTCCATACAGATTTTCATCTGTTGGCATCATCCAGAAGGCCGGAAGGAAACCTTTTCCGCTTGGAACCTTAGCTCTTACCTCAAACAATCCATATGTAAAATCATGCTTACCCTGTGTATTGATTCTACCTGAAGTAATAGAATATGTGCCATCTTCATTCTTTGTCTTGACAGGCTGGATAACCAGCTTTCCATCCTTTACATATACATTCTGATCAGACTTTACATATGCCTGTAATTCACTGTTTACCCATCCTGGTGCATGCTCTTCATAATTCCAGTCATCCTCATTTAACGCATCACCATCAAAGTCATCTTCCCATTTCAGATTATATCCATCATAAGAAAGCTTGTTGTCTTTGTCGTCCGGCTTATTTGGGGTCTCTGGCTTGTTTGGTGTCTCCGGCTTGTTTGGTGTCTCCGGCTTGTTTGGTGTCTCCGGCTTATTTGGGGTCTCCGGCTTGTTTGGGGTTTCTGGTTTATTGGATGGCTTGGTGGTCTTCTTTTTAATAGTAATTTTACATTTTGCCTTCTTTCCGCTGCCATCTTTAGCCGTAGCTGTAATTGTAACCGTTCCAGCCTTCTTACATGTAACAACACCCTTCTTACTTACTGTTGCAACCTTCTTATTGCTTGAAGTAAACTTTACACCCTTTACACTGGATTTTTTAGGTGAAACTGTTGCTTTTAATTTTACCTTCTTGCCAACCTGTGTTTTCACCTTGCTTTTATTGAGCTTTACAGATTTAACAGGTGTTCCAACAATAACCTTCAAAGTTGTCTTTTTCTTCTTATTCACCTTGCTTCTTACTGTTATAGTTGCTTTTCCCTTTTTCAGTGCTTTGATTTTACCGGTTTTACTTACCGTAGCAACCTTCTTATTTGAAGATTCATAGGTTACCTTTTTACTGATTTTTCCATTTACAGTTACTTTTGTTTTCAACTGGTATGATTTTTTTGCTTTTAAAACAAGTGTTTTTGTCTCAGGCTTTACAATCGATACCATCTTGATTGTTGCTTTTTTTGTTGTTGCAGCCATAACCGGCATCTGGATGGTGCTTACCAAAAGAGTAAGAGCCATTAAAAAAGCAATAATCTTTTTTGCATTTTTCATAAATACATACCTCCCGTATAGATTTTTATTATGCAAATAGTATAAGAAGATTACAGTTTTCTTTATATCGTTTATATTACTTTTATATCGTTTTATTGACCATAGCCATGTTTTATGATACAATTTATACAAATTTACTAATAGTCATTTTGTTTTATCTGTCATATTTACTATATAGTCTTATGACTGCTTTATACGAATGGGGATAGGATATGCAACTAAAAAAAGAACTTGTATACCGAGAATTTGTTCAAAGGGAAAATAATCTTCTGCGGGCTCCATACAATCCGGAGGTTTCCTTTTATGCAGCGATAAAAGAAGGAGATGTAGCAAAGGTTAAACAGCTGTGTCAGGAATCCTTATTAGATAAAGAAGGATTAGGCACCTTGTCCGACCACTATCTTCAAAACATAAAATACCATTATGTCATTACAACAGCAATTATTGCACGTTACTGCATTGAAGGTGGTATGGAATTGTCAAATGCCTACAGTCTGAGCGATTTCTATATCCAAAAAGCGGACCGTTGCAAAACGCCAGAGGAAGTTGCAGCACTTCATCCTGCCATGTGTATGGATTATGCGAAACGAATGCGAAACCTTCGAAAATCCAAAATATCATCACTCCATATTGCTGTCTGTCTGGATTATATCTATGATCATCTTCATACCCATATCACAGCAGAACAACTTGCTAAGCTGACAGGATTAAATATCTCCTATCTATCCCGGCTTTTTAAAAAGGAAACCGGTCAGACAATCAGCAACTATATTCGTGATAAAAAAATTGAAACAGCGAAAAATATGTTACTTTATTCTGATTTCTCGCCTTCTGAAATTGCATCAATTCTGGCATTTCCCAGCCAGAGTTATTTTACAGAAGTATTTCGAAAGACAACTGGAGTCACTCCAAGAAAATATCAGGAATCTTTTTTACGAACAACTGCCCTTGGAAAATAATACAACAACTATCTGTGCATATCTTGTGTTATACTGGATATGCACATTTTATATTGTAAGCTTATTTCAAGGAGGCACATATGTCTGTATTATCATCTATAGAACCACAAAATGTATTCCATTATTTTGAAGAGATCTGCTCCATCCCACATGGCTCCGGTCACACCGATGCGATCAGTAATTATCTGACAGCATTTGCCGAAGCGCATGAACTGAAATATATCAAAGATGCTTCCAACAATGTCATTATCTTCAAGCCGGGAACCTCCGGCTATGAGACTTCTGCCCCTGTCATGCTGCAGGGACATATGGACATGGTCGCTGTGAAAGAAAAGGACTGCCCGATCAATATGGATACCGACGGTCTGAAACTCAAATTGGAAAACGGCATTATCAGCGCAGAAGGCACGACCCTTGGCGGTGATGATGGAATCGCTGTCGCATTTGCACTTGCAATACTCGACTCTCACGATATCCCACATCCACCACTGGAAGCAGTCTTCACGGTTGATGAGGAGATCGGCATGCTCGGTGCGGCGACTCTTGACTGTTCGCCACTCTCATCCCGTATCATGTTAAATCTTGATTCTGAAGACGAAGGCTATCTGCTTGTCAGTTGTGCAGGCGGCGCAACCGCAGATGTTCAGATCCCCGTTATATGGGAAAATACGAACGAAAAGGCATCGGCCTATAAACTCTCTGTCTCACATGCCTGTGGCGGTCATTCCGGTGTCGAGATCAACAAGCAAAGTGCAAATGCCAGCAAGGTGCTGGGACGTGTTCTGAACGCACTTGCAAATGATTTTGATATGAAATTATCCACGCTCTCCGGCGGTTTAAAAGATAACGCCATCCCGACCGATGCAGAAGCTGTCGTTATCTTTTCTGATACCGATATGTCTGACATAAACACACCAGACCATGCAAATATTCCAGCAAATTCTGTGCACTCAAGCCTTCAGGATCTCATCTCCAAATGGAATCAGATCATCCGTCATGAATACACCCATACAGACCCGGATATCTGTATCACCTTAGAGCCTGTTGATCTTCCGGCAGCCACAATGACGGATACATCTACCCATACCGTGATCGATGTCTTAATGACTTATCCAAATGGTGTCCGGAAAATGAGCAAAGATATCGCAGGACTGGTTCAGACTTCCCTGAACCTCGGTATCCTGTCAACGATCAAACCAGACGATCAATCAACAAATGGCATAGTATCTTTTAAAAGCTCCGTCCGAAGCAGTATCGGAAGTGAAAAAGATGCTCTGCTTAACAGCCTGAAATCTCTCGCCACTCTTGCAGGCGGAACACTGACAATAACCGGAGATTATCCTGCATGGGAATACCGGGAGGTGTCTCCTCTTCGCGATCTGATGGTAAAAATATTTAAACAGCAATATGGAAAAGAACCTGTGATACAGGCACTCCATGCCGGTGTAGAATGTGGAATCTTTGCGTCGAAACTGCCGGGGCTCGACTGTGTATCCTTCGGACCGGATATGGATGATATCCACACAACCAATGAATCCATGAACGTTGAAAGTGTCCGCAGAACATGGGAATATACCTTAAAGATATTGAAAGAATTGAAATAATATATCTTAAAAAAAGGAGCTGACACCTAACAATTCTATTGTTATCGTGTCAGCTCTTATCATAAAAGAATCTGAGAGAAATTAATAATATTTTATCTTACTTAGTATATAAATGTTATTTGTTGTTTGTCATCACTTGTTTGACTGCTTCCAAGCCCTACAACCCTCAAACTAACACTTTTATTCTTATCTATTGTGTTAGTAAGATTCATTGTAGTGTTTTTATTGTTCTTGTATAACTTAATTGATGATGAATATGCCGCCCAACTACCTGATATATTAGAACGGACTTGTCCATAACAGTACTCCATTTTACCAAATCCAGATGCATTCTTTGCATACACTATTTTTCCTGTTGATGTTTTTGTATATATACCATGAACGCTCCAGATAGATGGATGTACATACATTGTCTTTAAAGTTCCAGCCGCCTCTGCCTTTGGAACACTCGTAGGAGCTATACAAAATATTGCCATTAATGCTATAACAAGAATCTTTACCTTCATTTTCATAATTACCCTCCCTTATTCCTCTCTCAGATCCTTTAAGATTCTTTGTCTTTTTAATTGAATAACATCCATAAAAATTGCCACTATCTGAATAAACAGAACAAATGCAAGCACCAGTGCTATGCTTTTCCAGCCATCAACTAACACAATATTTTTTGTTATTTCTGACAAATATAAGCGGCACAAAAGTGTCACTATAAAGACAGCTACAATAGATACAACAATTCCCTGACCAATCTTGGTCAGAAGCATCGGCAAAATAATACTGCTGTCTGTGCGGCCAATTGCCTTCAGGATGGCAAAGTTGTGTCTGCGTCGAACGAATGTCAGTGCATGAATATATAAAACTGCCAGGAAATTAATTACCATAATGATTACAAAAATTCCATAAGTACCACCCTGAATCGTTTTCTTATTATCCTGATCCCGGATGTAATCTGTCAAAGTATCAAAAAAAGAATATTCATATACAGGTGCATGTGTATTCAGAAACTCTGCTGCCTTTAACTCATAACCCGACTTTACATTTATATTAATAAGTACATTTGTATAATCGAATTGTTTTTTAAACAGCTCTTCAGGAACAATGATAGCGATTCCATTCTGATCCTTCCAGTTTAAGAATCTGCTTCTTCCGAAAACCGGTACTTCTCCCTCTGAAAATACCGGTCCTTCTTCCTCCTGACGACCCGCATACTTTAGTGTATCCGGGATATCATTTAAAATACAATCTTCTGTATTCTTATAATTATCAATTATGATCACTCCTCCAGATTGGACAAACTTATTATAGCTGACCTCCTGTGACATCTCTATTTTTCGGTTATATTGTTTTTCACTGACACCAACAATCTCACACCACACACCCTTTTCATCATCTGAAAATATCAAATCATCTGCATAGTCCATATTGATAAGAGAAGGATCAATGAAAAACTCACCCATAGTATCATAAACCTCATCATAGTAGGAAACGCCCGGTATCAGATTTTCAAAATCGTCCATATGACTGACATCATCGGATATTAGTGAAAACTGTACATCCTGACTTTCCTCAGACAATAACTGATATGATACATAACGATTTACCATAAGAACCAGCATCGTTACCATTCCGATCAAGACAAGAGACAGGAATGAAAATACCTTTTCATAATCTCCGGTATCCCGAATGGAATACCGCATCATGATATTTCCTTTTTCAGATCCACGTTTATCCTTTACCTTATAATTGTTCTTTCCACCTTTCATAATATCGATCATTTTCATTCTTGAACGATATATTAATACAGGACAGATTCCAACTATAAAATCCAATACACAGATTCCCCAAATGACCATATATGAAATTGGCTGGAACTGTGGAGCGAAATGTTCCAGTGGGATGGTTCGTAATGACTGTATAAGCTTAAAGATCAAAATGGTAATATATCTTCCAAGTATAAGTCCAAGCACACATCCAATAATTATCAGAATGAAACCCTCCAGGAAATATGCCGAAAAAATATAGCTATTTGAAAATCCAAGACTCATTAGGATTCCCTGCTGATTACTTCTTTCACTCATATACGACAGGAAAATATGAATACCAAGAATGAGTGAAGTAAGTATGATTAGTATGATAAAACCCATGAGGAGTTGTCCAATATTGGTATCCTCCAGCCCGCCTGATCTGTCAATCTCTATCGCATTCAGATCTCCATTTGTAATCATATGGTATCCTTCCATAAATCCATGGGCGGTATCACCATTAAAAATCTGTTTGGAACTCAGATCCATATATTTTTTTATTGCTTTATATCCCGGCTGATAGTCCCGTCGATCATTAAAATGAATATAGATGTTGTATAAATTTCCCCGTATACTTCCATTTACGATCGCAACCTTATAGACATCCTGTGTACTATAATCATAATCATTTAAAATTCCACTAATCGTATAGGTCTGATCCTTGAAGGTAACTGTGTCTCCCAGATCAAATTGTTTTGCAATATATACATTTTTGTATTTGGCTGTTGCCGATATAGCAATCTCATTTTCTTTTTGGGGAAAAATGCCCTTTTCTAATTGGTAATGATTCATAGTGATCGAAGCTGCATCACTATCCACGATGCATAATTCATTATTTACATTTGCAACTATTTTTTCTACACCAAGTGTTGCCTGATCCTTATACTGCTCCAATATCCAGTCACGAACCTTATATGTTACATTATGTAAAGTAATATTATATTCTCCATTTGTCTGATACGCATTTTGCAGCCGCATATCCTGAAATGATATATATGCATTGATCGAGAAAAAGATAAGCATAACAGAAAAACAAATACTTATAATTGCCCGAACCGCTTTTTTCCTGTTGTGCAGGATATTGTGAAATATCAATCGGCACTTCATATTGTTTCCCCTCCTTAATTCTGCTGGATTCTTCCGTCAACAAGATGAATACAGTGATCTGCCTGCTTTGCAATATCAGCATCATGCGTCACCATGAGCAAAGTCATGCCATATTCATTTGTTGTCTGTTTCAACAGATCAATGACACGTCTGCTGTTCTCCGAATCCAGATTACCGGTTGGTTCGTCTGCCAGAATGATCCTGGGTTGATTGATCAATGCCCTCGCGATTGCAATCCGTTGTTGTTGTCCACCTGATAACTGATCCGGATATTTATTTAAAAGATCTTTTATATCTAATTGTTCTGTCAATGTATCAAAATAATCCTTCTTACATTTCTTTACACATTCATTTGCGATCATAATATTATCCCGACATGTAAGAACCGGTATTAACTGAAAAAACTGGAATACCATTCCAATCATTTCCCGACGATATCGTAAACAGTCTTTTTTACCATAGTCCAATATATTCCTGTCTTCAACCAATATGCTTCCAGAATCCGGCTTATCAATCAATCCGATCATATTTAATAATGTTGTTTTTCCGCTTCCACTTTTGCCTGTAATAACTGTAAATGTATTTTCCTGAATATCTGCACTAACGTCATTAAGCGCCAGACAACAGGAATCTCCTTCTCCATACTTTTTTGTCAAATGTTCTATTTTTATCATGATATCCACCTCTCTGCGCTCAATATTTTTATTTAACAAAAGCACGTCATATTTTCCATTTACAGTCGATTTTTCTTATTATAAACAACATGGAAAATATGACGTGTTTCATTATTTGAAGAATCACTTTCTACTTTTAGCCTCTCTAGCTAACCCTATGCTTATTGGCAAAAGCCGCTAATCCTTCAGGCTCTTCCGGCTGATAATACTTATTTCTACATATATCAGATACCAGTGGTGCGATCACCATAGCCACGGCACAGAGTTGTGCGCCAAACTTACAGATTAGTTTGGTTACTGTCTTCTTCATAAGTATCTCCCCCTTTCTTCTTTTTTGCCCTTTAATCACAACGGCTAAAGCCCAAACCGTGTCTTTATTTTAGCACATCTTTTTCAAATTGTGACGATTTTGGAGTGAGTGGTCGAAATTCGGGAGTGAACGGTAATTTTTGTACCATTCACTCCCGAATTTCGACCACTCACTCTAAAAAAATACATTTTTTACTATTTCATGTTATACTGATTTTATTAATAAAAAGGGGGATTTTTGCTGATGAAACAACCCGGAACATATCTGGCAGATATATTAACAGAAGACGGACAGATACCAAAAGAACAACAATCCATATATGCTTATCTCTTTGACTATCTGATCGAGTCTCTCTTATATGATATCATAGTTCTTATCTTCGGTCTGCTCGTCCATCGATTTGGCATTACCATTTGCTATCTTCTGGTTACTATCCCGATCCGTCATTTTGCCGGAGGCTTCCATGCAAATACAAGACTTGGGTGTACCCTGCTTTCATATGGCATTTATCTGGCGACTGTTTTTCTCGGTCCGGTTCTTGTACCATATATAGAACCTGTCGGGCTGCTTATTCTATATCTGATTTTCTGGGGTATGATCCTCCCTGTTGCACCGGTTGATACAAAGAACAAACGATTATCTGTAGATCAGCGAAAAAAATTATTTCACCGATGTATAATAACCTGTATAATTATGAGTATCCTTATGATCGTCCTCTATATATGCAGACAGATACTTTATATGGGAATGGTTACAATCTGTATGATGGAAGGCGTAATAAGTGTATACATCGGTATCTGGAAAAACAGGAGGAATTTATGACCTTTCGACTCGGCATCTGTGATGACACTCAGTTAGATATTGCCTGTCTGACAGAACACATTAAGCATTATATGATATCTTACAATATCCAATTTGAAATCGAATCATTCCAATCCGGCGAAGCCCTTTTACAGGCACAGCGGAAACATCCATTTCAGATTCTTCTGCTGGATATCGAAATGCCCGGAATCAATGGCATGACGATTGCAAGATATCTGCGTGATGAATTATATGATGAATCATTTATTGTATTTGTAACATCCTATCCTGAATACATGCAGGAAAGCTTTGAAGTACAACCATTTCAGTTTCTTACAAAACCGGTAAGCTATGTAAGAATTGAAAAATTACTGTCTGATATTATCCGTCGTTATCAACATTCACACATAACTAAAATTGTGATCGATACAAATGGAGAAGAACATCTGATCCCCGTTAATAACCTTTTATATATTCAGGCAGTGAAAGGTGAAAAACGGTATCTTGAATATCATCTGACTGATGCTATTCTATATGGCGAGGGAACCATTCAGGAATGGGAAAATCGTCTGGCAACACACAGCTTTTATTCAACTTATCGTGGATATCTGATCAACATTGGTCATATCCAGATCATTCAGCAGACACATGTTTTAATGGATAATGGTGAACAGCTTCCGATCAGCAGAAGAAAGATAAGTCCATTACAGCAGTTATATGCAGATCGAATCATACATGTATTAAACTAATTATTTTTATAGAGGAAAGAGAATCAATGTCAACATACATTACATTGTTAAGTTCTATAATTGATAACATCGTATTATATTTATACTTTCAGACGATGTTTGAAAAAAGAAAAGATAAAGTACGCTTTTACTGGCTGATACTTGCATTTTTATTATCTGATTTTATCTTCTGGAAGATAACTGCGCCTTTTAATGGTGATGTATCAAACATGGTTACCTTTTTCCGTACCTCACTGACAAATCTGAGGACCTTTCTTCTCTCTTTCTTTTTTGTCTCCGGGTTTATTTATCGTGTATTGGTAATTGTAAGCTACTCCATTATAATCTCAATCTGTGAGGAGCTTGCCTACTATATTATTGCTCATTTTACGGATGTTACGATCCAATTCGACACCCTCCCTGAGATAACATTTACATCCATTTCTTTTATATGTGATCTGTTAATAATCTTGATTATCATGATTATTCACATTATTAAGAAGAAAAAAGCCGGTGTAAAGTCAAAAAAATATGCAGCACTTCTGATTCTTATTCCAGCCTTATCCTGCATATTGGTTCTATTGCCATCCTTTTTCCACATGAATAAAACCAACCCTGATGCTTACCTGATCCTTGTTATCTTTCTGCTTATTATTAATATCGTAAACTACATTCTTCTTCAGAGCGTCTTAAAAGCTGAATCACTTGCCCAGGAAGCAGGACAGCTTACCGAGCAGGTAAACTATCAGCGACAGAAATACCAGCAGCTTGGAGATGCCTATAAAAACATTCGTGGATTCATGCATGATATCAAGAAGCATTTATTCTATATTGAGACCTGTGTAAATGAAGAACACTATGATCGTATCATTCCATATGCAAGAGAAACCATGTCCGATCTGGAAGCCAGATATTGTACTGTAAATACAGGAAATCTGGTCATCGACGCTTTTATAAGCAATCTTATGCTTCGGACTGCCCGACACAACATCAAACTCACAACCAAACTAAAAATCGACAATGACCTTGTTCCATGTGACGATTATCATATGACTATTATTCTTGGAAACCTGTTAGATAATGCATTAAATGCCTGTCTGGAAGAACAGAGTGGAGAAATCAATATCAATATTCAGACGATTGAACATACCTTTACGATCTATATTACAAATACCTACCATTTTCCTATTGGAGAAAAACCACCGGAAGATATAGAAAATCTGGACTTTATTCATGGATATGGTTTGAAGAATGTAAAAAATTCTGCTGAAGCCTGCGGCGGATTTTGCCTGATCAATTACGAAAATGGAATCTATTCCGTAACGGTTATTATTCCTGAAAAAAAGAGAACTACCTGAATCAAAAATATATATTCCTAAACCGAAAAAAAGCCCCAACCCAGCAGCTTCAAATATCTGCCAAATTAGGACTTTTGTAGTGGGCCGCCGGGGGCTCGAACCCCGCACACCCTGATTAAGAGTCAGGTGCTCTACCAAATGAGCTAGCGGCCCGAAGTCTTTTTTAATTTGTTATCTCGCCGACAACGAAATTGATTATATAACATAGTTTATCCAAATGCAAGCATTTTTTTCAAAAAATTTTAACTTTTTTTAATATCGGTTATTTGCATAGATTTTATGCGGATTTTTGTACTTTTTCCCTATTGATTTTTATCTTCTTCTATTGTAGCAGTGCGGTTTCTTTTCTCTATTACAACAATCCTGATTTAAAATCTTTTTTACTTCCTCATACCCCTTATACAGGCAGACACACCACCGGTTAAATCCTTTATTACAATAACTACGGGCTGTCACTTTTTTCTGAAATTTCTGATTCCGCATCGTTCACCCCTCCAAACCGAATTACTTTTTTCATCCATCAACGCCTTCCATCCTTCCGGTAAAAAAGTCCTCTATAACACATTATATGAAGAAACTGAAATAAGTTCCTTTATTTCGCAGATTTCCTTATGAAAACCCACGAAAAAACATAAAAAAAGCCGCCCTGCTATTTACTTTAAAACCCTAATATTGATATAATGGAACAATGAGCAATGCAGAATTATATATATGTAGAACGAGCGGAAGCTTGCTTACGGCGAGTTCTATATATATGTAATTCTATAGTGCGAAGCACTACAACGAGCCGTCAGGCGAGGTGGGCATTGCGAATTGACCACATAGTGGGTATTGCGATCCACCACAAAGCCGTCAGGCGAGGTGGGCATTGCGAATTGACCACATAGTGGATATTGCGATCCACCACAAAGCCGTCAGGCGAGGTGGGCATTGCGAATTGACCACATAGTGGGCATTGCGAATTGACCACATGGTGGGCATTGCGAATTGACCACATAGTGGGCATTGCGAATTGACCACATGGTGGGCATTGCGAATTGACCACATGGTGGGCATTGCGAATTGACCACATAGTGGGCATTGCGAATTAAGATTATTTTGGAGGAACACCCTCGTGAGACTTAGAAACGTAAAAGGCTCCAGAGAGACAATTGCCGACAACAAATATGTCGTGCATGACGAAGAAAGCATGAAAGGCAAATGGAGCGAATTTTTTGGAAATACAAATCCTATCCACATCGAGATCGGTATGGGAAAAGGACAATTTATTATGGAGCTTGCCAGACAGAATCCGGATATCAACTATCTCGGTATCGAGAAATATTCCAGCGTTCTGGTGCGCGCCATCGAGAAACGTGAACAGGAAGAAGGCATGACCAATCTTTATTTTATAAGAATGGATGCCGAATATATCGAGAATGTCTTTGCAGAGAATGAAGTAGCAAATATCTACCTGAACTTCTCTGATCCATGGCCAAAAGATCGCCATGCCAAGAGACGTCTGACTTCAACTCACTTTTTCGAACACTACGATCATATCCTTGCGCCGGACGGACGTGTTATGTTCAAGACAGATAACCGCCCATTATTTGACTTCTCCTTAGAGCAGGTTCCGGAAGCAGGATGGACACTTGAAAACTACACATATGATCTGCACCATTCCGAATACAACGAAGGAAATATCATGACAGAATACGAAGCAAAGTTTTCTGCTCTTGGTACTCCGATCAACCGGCTGGTTGCATATCGAACAAAGAAATAGCATTGGAGAATAACCGTTCATGAAGATAAGAAAGAACCCGAAGAAAAACAGGACAAGACATGCAATTCCTGTCGTTATCCTGTCCACTGTTCTGTTATTTACCATGAGCGTTTTCTATATAGACAGCACGTCATCCTCTGCTGCCGGAACAGACCATTTGTTTCTTCCAGACAGTACAGTTACGAATACGGCATCTGATGACTCTACAAACGAAGGATCAGATAACAGCACAGATGAGGATGGAACAACTGAATACTTAGTTACAACCGAGTACCCTGACGAACCGGGCAAAGCACCGGAGCTTGCATCCAACTATGCCATCGTACTGGATGCAAATACTGGGAATATTCTATATCAAAAAAACGCTTTTGATAAACAGTACCCGGCAAGTATTACGAAGCTTTTGACCTTCTTACTTGCCATTGAAAATACAAAGCTGACCGATACTGTAACAATGTCACACGATGCCGTCTTCGGCATTGATCGAGGAAGCAGCCATATCGGTCTGGATGAAGGTGAACAAATCTCTATGGAGGATGCCCTCTATGGTATGATGCTGGAATCCGCAAATGAAGTTGCATGGGGCATCGGAGAATTTGTCTCCGGCGGAAGCATCGAAGATTTTGCTAAGATGATGAATGAACGTGCAGTCGAACTTGGCTGCCTTGGCACTCATTTTGTAAATGCAAACGGCCTGCCGGATGAGAATCACTATACGACCTGTTATGACATGGCGTTAATAACCAAAGCCTGTCTTGGCTACGATGAATTTCGTAAAGTGACCGGTACCAGAAATCACGTCATCGGACCGACAAATATCTGTGAGGAAGAACGTCAGCTCTGGCAGCATTGCAAGATGACAAATCCTGACAGCAAATATTACTATGAATACTGTGAAGGCGGTAAGACCGGCTATACAAACGATGCATTAAATACCCTTGTTACCTGGAGTAAAAAAGGTGATACAGAACTGATCTGTGTTCTGATGAACTGCAACGGTGCGGCAAATACCTACACTGACAGCAAGGCCATCTATGAGTATTGCTTCCGGAATTATAGTCTCCAGACTCCTCTGACCGACTATACCTTTGACAGCACCCAGATATCACAGACGCTTGATTATCTGAACTCCTATTACAAGGCTGATTCCGGTTCTGATATTACATTGCAGGTTGATAAGGACTATAAACTGAATTTCAATAAAAATGATGATATTAAGAAATTAACTTACAGTATCGAATATAACAAAGAACCGGTAAAAGATGGAGATACTTATACCGTGGGACATCTGATCCTCTCCTATGGCGGAAATATGATAGGAACAACAGATCTTACCGTAACCGGCTATAACCCGGATGGTAAACAGCTGTCATCAAAAAACACGGAGAATGCAGCTGATACTACAGTTGCAGCCCCTGTAGCAAAAAAGAAGCTGTCGATCCATCCATTGTGGATCATTCTTGCCGTTCTGCTTCTTCTTGCCGTATTGTTTGTGGTCTATCTGATCCATATACAGAAAGCAAGAAAACGTCAGCGTGCGATTCAGGCAGCAAGAAGAAAACAATATGAAGAACGCCGACGACAGCTGCAGGAAACATTTGATAATGACCTTGACGAATAAGGTACAATAAAAACAACAAAACCTCTTATCGGTTATAGAGGAGAATGGAGAATATCATGGATATTTCAACAACGGAAAACCTGAAAACAGTGCGGGATTCCAATCAGGAAATGCTGGACTACTTCAACGGACTGTATGTAGCGAAGCTGGAACAGATCCAGTCTTTAAAAACAAAGCAGTTTGAATTGAAGATCAAAATTGATGAGCTTATGAAAACACTGGAGGTCTATTCCTTTAAAAACAGTGCCGGACATAATGTTTTTTCTCCATTTTCTACAACGACTACAACACAGGAGGAAAAAGCAGCACAGATTGAGCAGGAATTAAAAGAACTAAATGCTTCTGATGCTGAACTTACAGCAAATATCCATAGCTTACAGGCTGATGCTGACGAGCTGAAAAGCAGGATCACTCTCCTTCATACAGCGACCAGAAAACTGGATACTTTTTTGGACGAACTGGCAGATGAATTCACAAAAGAATCAACTGCACTTGAAGATGATGAATCTACCGAAGAAAATCTTCCGGTTATCAATCATGGATTCAATATCTTGCGTCTGAAGAAATACGATCAGGACAAATTGGTACAGACCCTACATACCGATATTCTGGATCAGCTAGATCGAACCAGACATACTCTGGATTCCCTGTCATGGTTGATCAAATCCGATATCAACCGGGCAACAGTCACCCTTGATGAACTGATTGAAAGGACAATTTCCATGAAAGATTCTCTGAATGCTATCCTTTCAGGACTTACCGGGGGCATCGATACGTCTGTACCGATTGAAACCTTGTTAAGGGATACCATTTTCCGATATAAAGACACTCACCCGGAATGTGTCATTGAATCTGACATTGACTGTCCGGACGCTTCGATCGAGATTCCGGAAATTATCACAATCAGTCTGATCCGTATACTGTGTGAATGTCTGGACAATGTATATAAGCATGCAAATGCAAATCGTATTGATATCAATATTCAGATTCTTAGCGATCAGATATCGGTACATATCAATGACAACGGCATCGGCATTGATAAGAATTACAGTCACACCTCTCCATGGAACAGTGGACTTCACCGCATTCAGGAGCTTATTTATCTGTTAAATGGACAACTTAAGATAGATGGTGATATCATTAGTGGAACAGATATCCGTTTTTCTATCCCAATTGAAATAATGTAGATTATGGGTTCTCCCCCTTAATTATGAAATGAAAGAAAAATAAGGACATTTCCTTAATATATAAGAAAGAATTTGAAAGGACAACCTTAATTATGAAAGAAAAAATCGTAAATCTGATTGCAGATCATGTAGAAGGCATGACTGCTGAAGAAATAGCAACCTTTATTGAGATACCACCAAAGCAGGAGCTTGGTGATTATGCATTTCCTTGCTTCAGACTTGCAAAGACTATGCATAAAGCACCAAATCTGATTGCAGCCGATATCAAAGAAGCTATCGGTGATGTTGATTTTCTCGATAAGATTGATGTTCAGGGTGCATATCTAAACTTCTTCGTAAAGAAAGATATCTTTGTCCAGACTATGATCGAAGCTGCATTAAAGGACAACTTTGGTGGTTCAGACGAAGGTGCAGACAAGGTTATCTGTATCGATTACTCCTCGCCAAACGTAGCAAAGAACTTCCACGTTGGACACCTCAGAACTACTATCATCGGTAATTCCCTCTATAAGATCTATTCCAAACTCGGCTATAAAGTAATCCGTATCAACCACTTGGGTGACTGGGGTACACAGTTTGGTAAGCTGATCGTTGCATATAAGAACTGGGGCACAAAGGAAGCAGTTGAGAAAGATGGCGTTGCTGAGCTTATGCGTCTCTATGTGAAGTTCCATGAAGAAGCAGACAAGAATCCGGAGCTTGTAGATGAAGCAAGAGCATGGTTCAGCAAGATGGAGCATGGGGATGAAGAAGCCCTCTCAATCTGGCAGTGGTTCAAGGACATCAGTCTTGTAGAATACAAACGTACCTATGATCTTCTGGGTATGGATTTTGATTATTATCTCGGTGAAAGCTTCTATCGTGACAAATGCCAGGACGTTGTTGACCAGTTGACAAACGCGAACCTGTTAAAGGAAAGCGAGGGTGCTATGATCGTAGATCTGTCCGACTATGATATGGCTCCATGTATCGTTACAAAGAAAGATGGAAGCTCCATCTATGCAACCCGTGATCTGGCTGCTATCTTCTATCGTAAGAATACCTATCATTTCACAAAATGCTTATATGTAACCGGACAGGAACAGAAGCTGCATTTTGCACAGGTGTTCAAAGTAGTAGAGCTTCTCGGAAATGACTGGGCGAAGGATTCTCTGGTTCACATTCCGTATGGACTGGTAAGCTTAGAGGGTGCAAAGCTTTCAACCAGAAGCGGAAATATCATCTACGCAGAAGACATCCTGCATGATGCAATTAAAAAGAGTTTTGAAATCATCTCAGAAAAGAGTCCAAACCTTCCTGATAAAGAAGAAGTTGCCAAGATCGTCGGTGTTGGCTCTGTTCTTTTCAATGACCTTTATAACCAGCGTATCAAAGATGTATCCTTTAGCTGGGACAAAGTATTGAACTTTGATGGTGAGACCGGTCCTTATGTTCAGTACACCCATGCAAGATGCTCCAGCGTTGTAAGACTTGCTGAGAATTTTGATCCTGCAAAGCCGGTTGATTATAGCACGATCTCTGAACCGGACGCTATGAATCTCTTAAAAGAAATCAACCGTTTTCCTAAGGTTGTATCGGATGCAGCAGAGAAATACGAACCATCTGTTGTTGCAAGATTTGCTGTAGATGTTGCTCAGGCATTTAACAAATTCTACAACTCTACACGTATCAACGTGCCGGAGGAAAATGTAAAGAATGCCCGTGTCATGCTCACATACCTTACAAAGAAAACACTTCACGATGCATTAGATCTCCTTGGAATCAATGCACCGGAAGCTATGTAAATCAGGTGATCTTTCATGTCTAAACGATTAAATAAGACAATTAAATGGGATAAACTCGATAATACAGCCAATCTGTTTCCTGTCATTGTAAGTGAAAATGTAAGTAATGTTTACCGCATTTCCGTTACATTGACAGAAGACATCGATGCAGAACTTCTGCAAAAGGCATTGGACAAGATTCTTCCATTTTTTGATGTGTTTAATCACAAACTAAAAAATGGTATTTTCTGGTATTACTTTGAAGCAAATAATCGGCCTGCTCCAAGGGTAATACCGGAAGATACATATCCTTGTCTGTATATCAATCCCTATACAAATAACGAATATCTGTTCCGTGTTACCTACTATCAGAAGCGGATCAATCTGGAAGTATTTCATGTCCTAACAGACGGAAATGGTGCTCTTATTTTTCTGAAGGAATTGACTTACCAGTACCTCCGGTACAAATACCCGGAACTTGCTGAAAAAGCAGGTAATACCTTAAATGCAGATTCCTCGTTGGATATCGAGGACAGCTATAAGAAGAACTATATACGACCTGCCAAACGTTCCTATAAGACGGAAAAAGCAGTTATCTTAAAGGGGGAAAAGCTGCCATTTAATCATTTTGCTATCCTGCACGGCTACATCCCGGTTGCCGAGATCAAACAGGCGGCAGCAAAATATGGCGTAACCATCAACCAGTATCTGCTCGGTACATTTACTTGGGCAATCTACAAAGAATACCTGAAGGGTCAGCCTTCCAAGCGTCCGATCAGCACCGTCGTTCCTGTAAATCTTCGCCCATATTTTAATTCCAATACAACGAAGAACTTCTTTGCCGTTGTCTCCGCTTACTTCAAGCCGGAGAAGGATACTTATACATTTGAAGATGTTCTGCACATCATCGCAGATAGTCTGAAGGAACAAATCAATAAAGAAAATCTGGAGAAGCTGTTATCCTATAACGTTTCCAATGAAGTAAATTTTATCATCCGTGCCGTTCCGCGTGTCTTTAAGAGCATCGCCATGCGCCGTATTTATAAAGCTTCATTAAAAGCAAATACATCAACGATCACAAACCTTGGAGTTGTATCCGTTGATGATATGTATAAGGAATATATCGACCGCTTCCATGTCGTTCTGTCAATGTCCAAAGGACAGTTCATCAAAGGAAGTGTCATCAGTTATAAGGATACACTGGTCTTCACCTTCAGCTCTGCCATTCGTGAAACATTTATACAAAAAGAATTTTTCCGCCAGATGGTTCGAGACGGAATTCATGTATCGATAGAAAGTAACGGGGTGTATTATGAGTAAATGTAGACGTTGTAACATAGATGTTCTGGATCACTCCCTTTCATGTCCTTTATGTAACGGAGTTCTGGAATATGATCCGGTGAAAGATCCGGAAAGTGAAAAAGACTTTCTTGACCATAGTCAAGGAACCGGTGAGAAGTCAAAATCTGTTATGTATCCGGATATTACGCCCGCAATGCGTCGTATGCGGTTTGTTATTAAACTGACAATATTTTGCAGTATTGTTGTAGAAGGTGTCCTTATTCTGATCAATTACCTGACATATTCAAAGGTAAAATGGTCAGCCCTGTGCGGAATCGGACTTGCATATGCCTGTTTTTCACTGATCTATTCATTTAGGCACAATAAGAGTCATCGAAAGAAAATGCTGGTACAGGCAATTTTCATCATGCCCGTTCTTGTATTGGTTGATTATATACTTGGATATACCGGATGGTCAATCGACTTTGCAATACCTTGTGTTATTGCAATGCTAGACATTGCAATTCTTGTTTTGATGATTATTAATACTGAAAATTGGCAATCCTATATTTTATTACAGGTATATATCATTATTATTTGTGTGATCCTGACAATACTTATGCTTACCGGAAAGTTCTTTAAACATGATTTCTTTATGATCATTGCAGATGTTATGAGTGCTCTGTTGCTCGGTGGTACACTGGTATTCGGAGATCGACCTGCAACAACAGAACTAAAACGTAGATTTCATGTATAAAATTATATTTCATATATAGAATTATATTTCAAGCATAGGATATTATTTTATAAATGACATCACAGGTAATAACCTACAAATACAAATTATCTTATAGTAAAAGCAGTGCCAGCAATTATTTTTCGTTGTGCACTGCTTACTATTAACTAAATTTAGAAAGAGAGATTTTATTAAATGGCACTTTTAGATAAATTAACCTCCGGTTCTTCCTCATCTCCTGATAATTCCGGAATGAGCAAACAAGCAAAACTTGTATGTGAACTGGTCGCAGATTTCAATAGTAACAACCTTCTTACACAGATTAGAAATAACAATCGTTCCAAAAGCGACATTGATAAAACATATAAATATCCGGATCATTTTACCAGCGAATTAATAGAAACAAAGAATTTCAAAATGGAAATGTTAAAATGGAAAAATTCCCATAATCCATATGTCATCCTTCAATTTCATGGTGGCGGATATGTCGGAGCTTTTAAGACACAGTATCGTATGTTTGCCGGTTTATATTCAGAGCTTGGGAAAGGCGCATCTGTTCTTTCCATTGATTATCGTGTTGCCCCGGAGAATCCATATCCAGCAGCTTTAAACGATGCCTTATATTCATATGACTGGCTGTTAACCCATGGCTACTCTGAAAACCATATCATTCTGGCCGGTGATTCTGCCGGTGGCGGATTAGCTATGGCATTATGCCATTATCTTGCAGATCGAGATCGTATTCTTCCTGCCGGAATCGTAGCTATGTCTCCATGGACAGACCTGACAGCAAGTGGTCCATCCTATACAGAGAATTTTGAGATTGATCCACTTTTTGGAAATACAAATGAAAGCTTAATCTACAACAGTGTTTATCCGGGAGCTCATGACTCAAGTGATCCTTATATCTCACCATTGTTTGGTGATTTTACCGGTTTTCCTCCGATGCTGATTCAGGTTGGATCTAATGAGATGCTTTTATCTGATTCTGTTCTTGTTGCTGAAAAAGCAAAAGCCCAGGGTGTAAAAGTTCGTTTATCCATATATGAGAATATGTTCCATGTTTTTCAAATGGGTATGACCCTTATGCCGGAATCCAAAAAAGCCTGGGTGGAGGTTTCTAAATTCTTAGAGCAATTAATGATATTCTAACAGATATATAGAATAAACGGATAGGATACTCTTACACATAAAAATTTAGTAAGTAAACAAACATAAGATAGGATTGTCTTACTATAAAGAAGCAATCCTATTTTATGTTTCACGTGAAACACAGACATATTTTTTATTATTATATGTTTCACGTGAAACACAATCATACTTGTTTATCATTACTTGTTTCACGTGAAACACAGCGAGGAATTCATCTCACGAGAACATCTTTTTTAATTTTTTCTACATTTTTCAAAATAATAGTAGATATTTCTACATATTAGTGTTATAATAAGTCCATCGAAACGCAGTCTATACGTTTTGATAAGATTGATGTGACTACACATAATATAGCAAAATTTAATCCCCCCCTTTTTTTAAATTGCTCTTTCCGGAGCCCGCTATATCATGTTACGTCACATCTTTCCTTTTATATAGACATTTTCTTGTACCCGTTCTGCTAATTTATTTTTTAATTAGTGTGACGGGATTTTATAATATATAGAGATTTTTTCATTTCAATAATTCTATTATAGTGATATAATGGACAAGGAAAAAATAATACAACAAAGTAAAAAATAAATTTGTAAATAAAATGTTTCACGTGAAACATCTGTTATTAGACTTTAAGAAGGAGATTATCAACAAGTGGGAAGAATAATCGCAATTGCCAACCAGAAAGGTGGCGTAGGAAAAACTACAACTGCAATTAATCTTGCAGCCTGCCTTGCAAAAAAGGGAAAGAAGGTATTAGCTGTAGATATGGATCCACAGGGTAATATGACAAGTGGTCTCGGTATCGATAAGAATGCACTTGAATACAGTGTATATGATATGCTAAATGGCGATTGTAACCTTGGCGAATGTATGATTATTGATGCCTATCCCGATATCAAAGGTTTGAATCTATTACCTGCAAGTCGAGAACTCGCAGGTGCTGAAGTAGAATTTGTTACGGTAGAAGACCCACAATATGTCCTTAAAAATCATCTTAAAAGTGTAAGGCGAAAATTTGATTACATCATTATAGATTGTCCACCTGCTCTCGGAATGTTAACTGTCAATGCCTTAACTGCAGCCAACACAGTATTAGTTCCTATTCAGTGTGAATTTTTTGCTCTGGATGGATTATCACAGTTAATCTATACAGTAAATCTGATTCGAAAACAGCTTAACCGTTTACTAACGATTGAAGGAATCGTATTCACTATGTATGATTCACGAACAAATCTTTCTATGCAGGTTGTAGAAAATGTAAAAGAAAATCTGAATCAGCATATCTATAACACTATGATTCCCAGAAATGTACGTCTGGCAGAAGCACCAAGTTATGGAATGCCTATAATTGAATATGACCCAAAATCTGCTGGAGCTGAACACTATATGATGCTTGCAGATGAAGTAATCGAAAATGATTATTATAAATAAAATACAGGAGGAAAATCATGCCCACAAAAAAAGGTTTGGGAAGAGGTCTGAATCAACTGATTCCCACAGGCGATGAAGCAAGAACGAAATCCAAATCTACTCCTGGCGAAACAACAAAAACCATTACAAAAGAAGTTGTAAAGGAAGTTGTAAAAGAAGTAGAACAAAAAGTTAAGATAACACAGATTGAGCCAAATAAATCTCAGCCCAGAAAGCAATTCGATGAAGATGCATTACAGGAACTTGCAGATTCTATCAAACAGTATGGTGTATTAGAACCCCTTATTGTTACAAAAAAAGGCAAATTTTATGAGATTATTGCCGGTGAACGCAGATGGCGCGCAGCCAGACTTGCCGGTGTAAAAGAAGTTCCTGTCGTCATTCGGGAATATACAGATCGTGAAATTATGGAGATTTCTCTCATTGAAAATATTCAACGTGAAGATCTGAACCCAATTGAAGAAGCTCTGGCATATGAAAGCCTGATTAATGAATATAGTCTGACTCAGGAAGAAGTTGCTGAAAAGGTGTCCAAGAACAGATCAACTATCGCAAATTCTCTTCGTCTCTTAAAATTATGCGACGAAGTACGTCAGATGATTATTGAAGATAAACTAACAACCGGTCATGCTCGTGCACTAATTCCGATTGAAGACGCTGAATTACAGACAGAAGCGGCCAATTTTATCTTTGATAATAAACTTAGTGTTCGCGACACAGAGATTTATATTAAAAAGCTTTTAAGTATTCCGAAAGAGTCGAAAGAAAATATTGTAGCCACAAACGATTTATCTATCTTCTATAATGATATTGAAAGTCGTTTAAAAGATATTTTGGGTGCAAAGATAGCTATAAAATCAAAGAACAATGAAAAAGGAAAAATTGAAATAAATTACTATTCTCAGGATGAATTGGAAAGAATAACAGAGATGTTATATTCCATCAACAGAGAATAAACGGAAAGGAACTATATCAGATGAACAATACATTACTTGATAAGATTGGTCTGGATCCTGCTATCCTTTTCATCATTTTATTCATTTTAATCATCGCCCAGTTTATATTTATATTCTATATACTGGCAAATATACGAAAAAGAAATAAAGATATCAAACGTCTTCTAAACGGGAAAACAGCAGGCGATATGGAAGACATTATTCTTGATCGTTTTGCTGAAATGGACGCTGTTAAAAATAATTCCAAACGTCTTACAAAGGAACATAAAGAGATACAGGAAACTCTTGCCTCCTGCATAAGTAAGATTGGTCTTGTAAAATACGATGCCTTTGAAGGAATGGGTGGAAGTCTCAGCTTTGCTATTGCATTTATGGATAGCAATAACAATGGTATTGTTCTAAACTGTATGCATTCCAGAGAAGGATGTTTTGCATATGCTAAAGAATTGATTCGAGGAGAATCTTATGTTGCTCTCTCCGATGAAGAGAAAGAAGCAATTGAACGTGCAAAAACTCTGGATGAAGAAATTGAAGATATTATAGAACAATAATAATTTTCAGAACAATAATGACTTTAGTCAAAAAAATATAAAAACATATGGATATACAATATTCATATAAACTAGGAGGAATATCAAAAAATGATAGACATTAAATTTTTAAGAGAGAATCCAGATGTAGTAAAACAGAACATTAAAAACAAATTTCAGGACAGCAAGCTCCCACTTGTTGATGAGGTAATTGAACTCGATGCACAGGCAAGAGCTACACAGCAGGAAGCAGATGATCTGAGAGCGAATAGGAATAAACTGTCCAAGCAGATTGGTGCTTTAATGGCTCAGGGTAAAAAGGAAGAAGCTGAAGAAATTAAGAAACAGGTAACAGAACAGGCTGAGCGTTTATCAGAATTACAGGAAAACGAAACAGAACTTCAAGCAAAAGTAAAAGAAATCATGATGGTCATTCCAAATATCATTGATCCATCAGTTCCTATCGGTAAGGACGATTCCGAAAATGTAGAGATTGAACGCTTTGGTGAGCCGGTCGTTCCTGATTTTGAGATTCCATATCATTCAGAGATCATGGAACATCTTCACGGACTGGATCTTGATTCAGCAAGACGTGTAGCAGGAAATGGTTTCTACTATCTGATGGGTGATATTGCAAGACTCCATTCTGCTGTTATCTCTTATGCAAGAGACTTCATGATTGATAGAGGATTTACCTACTGTGTTCCTCCTTTCATGATTCGAAGCAATGTAGTTACAGGTGTTATGAGTTTTGCGGAAATGGATGCGATGATGTATAAGATTGAAGGCGAAGATCTTTACTTGATCGGTACATCCGAGCACTCCATGATTGGTAAATTCATCGATCAGATTATTCCGGAAGAAGAACTTCCAAAGACATTAACAAGCTACTCTCCATGTTTCAGAAAAGAAAAAGGTGCTCATGGTATTGAGGAACGTGGTGTATATCGTATTCATCAATTTGAGAAACAGGAAATGATCGTTGTCTGTAAACCGGAAGAAAGCAAGATGTGGTTTGATAAATTATGGCAGAATACAGTTGATCTTTTCCGTTCACTTGATATTCCTGTTCGTACTCTGGAATGCTGCTCAGGTGACCTCGCAGATTTGAAAGTTAAATCACTGGATGTAGAAGCATGGTCACCACGTCAGAAGAAGTACTTTGAAGTAGGAAGTTGTTCAAATCTGGGTGATGCTCAGGCAAGAAGACTTCAGATTCGTGTAAAGGGCGAAGATGGTAAGAAGTATCTTGCACATACCTTAAATAATACTGTAGTTGCTCCACCTAGAATGTTAATTGCCTTCCTCGAGAACAACCTTCAGGAAGATGGCTCAGTAAGAATTCCAGAAGTACTTCGTCCATACATGGGTGGCAAGGATAAAATTGAAGCTTAATTATATAAAACAGACTTTTTTGACCATAGTAAATTAGACTAAATTATAAAAATGTAAGACAGGAGGTGTCTGTATGCACAGTTATCTGCGTTCAATTGGTTTTTCCGATATAAAAAACAGAAGGCAATTGACTCCGATCACAAAAGAAATCATTGCCTATCCAACAACAAGAAATATTATAACTGTTGATGCAGACACACGTCTTGTCCAACTGACCAAAGACTTTGGAGAAGGCTTTGGCATTTCACTTGTTGGTGAAATGGATATCGACAACACAGTTTCATTTGAATATTACTTTCCTTATGTTCGCAGTTCTTCCGTAATGAATCAGGAACGCATCTATATAGAAAAGCACGGAGATAAAGAATCTTTTGCCGGTGTATGTGAGGATTATAATCTCGGCATGACACTTATCTTCTTTCTTACCAATGTTTCCGACTATGCAAATACAAAATGGATGAACTACTCCAACCATCTGATCAATAAGGCTTATATGTCCGGTCTGTCTACAAATGGTAAGATCATACTTGATATAGAACAGCTTCCACCATCAACAAAAGAACACAATCATTCTTCTGCTAACCGAAACAAGTTAATTGAAGCTGCCAGACAAGGTGATCGCACCGCAATGGAAAGTCTTACGTTGGATGACATGGATATCTATACACAGGTAAACCGTCGGTCACATTATGAAGACATTCTTTCTATTGTAGAAACAAATTTCATGCCATATGGTATTGAGACAGAACATTATTCTATTATAGGAAATATTCTGGACTACACCTTATGTAAGAATGATTATACAAATGATAATGTCTATCTTCTGAACGTGGAAACAAATGAAATGCTTATGACCATAGCCATTAATGAAAAAGATCTTCTCGGGCTACCGGCTCCGGGGCGCCGTTTTAAAGGTGAAATCTGGCTGCAGGGAAATGTCATTTTTTAAAAATTGACATTTCTAATATTCTTAGGTATCATAGTAATGTTAGGGTTTCTATAAAGTTTAACTCGTCTGCATTTGTAGCTCAGCAGGATAGAGCGTCCGCCTCCTAAGCGGAAGGCCGTGGGTTCGAATCCCGCCAGGTGCATTTTTTATGAAATTCTTATATTTTAAATTATTTTCAGAATTTCATAGATGTAAATTAATTAATTTGAAAGTATACGACAGTTATTTTCATATAACAAATCAAAGGATCAATACACATGAACTATATCGTAATGGATCTTGAGTGGAATCAAAGTTATTCCGGTCATATCGGAGAACATCCCCGAATGCCTTTTGAAATTATCGAAATTGGTGCAGTTAAAGTAGATAAGAACTATCGCATCATTGATGAATATTCCAGTTTGATAAAACCCCGGATCTATAAAAAATTACATTCAAAAATCAGAACCATTTTAAATTATGATGAAACGGATCTGGCAAAAGGAAGAGGATTTAAAGAAGTCTGTACGGAATTTCTGGAATGGTGCGGTAAAGATTATATCTTTTGTACCTGGGGTCCCATGGATCTTACCGAATTACAGACAAATATGGCTTTCTACTATATGGACAAGCTTCCTCGTCCTTTGAAATTTTTAAATCTTCAGCAGATATATGCAAACATGGTCGATCCAACCGGTTCTACCGTCAGTAAACTGGAAAAAGCAGTTGCAGATTTTAATATACCGGAAGATGAACCTTTTCATTCTGCTGTAAACGATGCCAGATATACCGCTCTTGTTTTAAAAGAGATGCATCCAAGAAATTTGAAAGATTTATACAGCTTCGATCTGTATATTCATCCTACAAAAAAGGAAGAGGAAATTGTAGCCATACATAATAATCAGTATGAATACATTACAAGAGAATTTTCAAGCAAGCAGGAAGCAATGGACGATGAAGATATTACCTGTATAAGATGCTACAAATGTAACAAGAAGATCAATAAGAGGCTTGAATGGTTTTCAAACAGTCCGTCTTCTTACATCTGTGCAGGGAAATGCTGGCACCATGGTTATTTCAGTGGAAAGATAAAATTTAAACCACTTGATAACGGAAAATACTATGTTGTTAAAACAATTAAACCAATAGATAAAAACGGTGTTGAAGCTATCAAACAAAAACAGACAGAAATTCGAGAGAGACGTAAAGAAAAACGGCACACTCGTGCTACAAGATAATATTCTAACATTTGATAATAAAACGAACAGATCATTTTTCTGTATATTTTCCTAATAAAAATGGAGCAGGTTTACAAATACCTGCTCCATTTTTATATAATGTCTTTCATTGATATTATATATTTTTCATATTATATATTTTCATTTCTACTATACTTTTTTATTTTTCTTTCATTCCAAGAGGCTTCTTTGTCGCTGTTCCTGCTTTTCTTGGATACTCCTCCGGTGTTGCTGCTATCTTCTTCACGAAGACAAAACAACGTTCCATATCCGTATCAGGTATCGTTGTATGGAAGATATTCTCTACCTGTCCTCCAAGGATACGAATGGCTTTCTTTCCTGCATGGATCTCTTCATCCAGTCCGGATGCCTTATATGGAATAAAATATCCACCTGTCTTAACAAATGGCATACAAAATTCCGATAAAGAAGAAAGATTGGCAACTGCCCTTGATACCGCAAGATCATACTTCTCACGATACTGTACATTTCTTCCCCCATCCTCAGCTCTGCTGTGAACAGCTTCTATATCATCCAGCTCAAGCGTGCGGATAACTTCATTTAAAAACTTTACACGCTTATTCAGGGAATCCATCAAAGTTACCTTTAATCCCGGAAATGCGATCTTAAGTGGTATTCCGGGAAATCCTGCTCCGGTCCCTACATCTATGACTGATAAAGATTCATCCAACTTTTTATATTTTGCAAGTAGAAGACTATCTACAAAATGCTTTATAATGACATCTTCCTTCTCTATGATGGCTGTCAGATTCATAACCTTATTCCACTCTACCAGAAGCTCATAATATTTCTGAAACTGTTCTAACTGATGATCACTTAATTCAATATCTATCTTCTTTGCTACTTCATATAGTCGATCCATATTTATGGTATCCTTTCTATATATTTCTGAACATATATATTACATCTCATATTATATGCTTTCAAAAATAACACTTACCTACAGATAATTTTATATTATCTTCATATCTGCTTTTTTATTTATTTTCAGACTCTACGCCATGCTGCTTCATCTTCAGATAAACCAGCAGCACAGATATATCTGCCGGTGATACACCGGAGATTCTGGATGCCTGACCGATATTTTCCGGCTTGATATCCTTTAACTTCTGTCTGGCTTCTTTTCGAAGATTCGATACATCATCATAATTCAGATCAGCCGGGATCATTCTCTTTTCCAGCTTCTTAAACTGATGTACCTGTTCCGTCTGTCTCTTGATATATCCTTCATACTTGATCGATATATCAATTTGTTCGATCACATCCGCAGGCAACGGCTGTCTCTCAGAATCGATCGGTGCAATCTTCTCATAAGAAAGCTCCGGTCTGCGGATCAGCTCTGCAAGACTTACTGCTGTCTTTAACTCTGTTGTTTCCATAGAACGCAAGAATTCCTGAATCTTACTGTTTCCGCCAACCATCGTTTCAGTTAAACGCTTTGTTTCTTCTTCGATCATTGTACGTTTCTGACAGAATTTCTCATATCTCTCATCGTCGATCAGCCCGATTTCATGACCTATATCGGTCAGTCGAAGATCCGCGTTATCCTGTCTTAACAGCAGACGATATTCTGCTCTGGAAGTCATCATTCGGTATGGTTCTTTTGTCTCCTTTGTAACCAGATCATCGATCAACACACCTATATAAGCCTGTGAACGATCCAGTACAACAGGCTCTTTTCCAAGCACCTTTCTGGCTGCATTGATACCGGCCATAAGTCCCTGTGCTGCCGCTTCCTCATAACCGGAGCTTCCATTTAACTGACCTGCTCCAAATAAGCCTTCCACATCCTTAAATTCCAGTGAATGCTTCAGATTGATCGCACTGATACAATCATACTCAATCGCATAAGCATTTCTTACGATCCTGACATTCTCAAGTCCTTTCATGCTCCGAATCATCTTATACTGAACATCCTCCGGGAGAGAGCTGGACATTCCGCCCATATACATCTCATTTGTAAATTCACCCTCCGGCTCTATAAAAATCTGATGTCTCGTCTTATCCGGAAACTTCATAACCTTGTCCTCGATCGAAGGGCAGTATCTAGGTCCTGTACCTTCGATCACACCGGAAAACAATGGAGAACGGTTGATATTCTCACGAATGATCTCATGTGTTTCCTCATTTGTATAACAAAGCCAGCAGGATACCTGATCCCTCTTGATATCTTCTTCTGTATTTGTAAATGAAAATGGAACGATATGCTCATCACCCTTTTGTTCCTCCATCTGAGAGAAATCAATCGTTCTCTTATCCAGTCTTGCAGGTGTACCTGTCTTAAACCGGCGGATACCGATTCCGGCTTCTTTCATGGAATCCGACAAATGATTGGCTGCCATAAGTCCATTTGGTCCTGTATGATTTACGACATCTCCATAGATACATCTTGCTTTCAGATAAGTACCTGTACAGAGAACAACTGCCTTTGCATAATAGGTTGCACCGGAAAATGTCTTAACACCCTTAACCACGCCGTCTATTACCATCAGCTCTGATACCTCAGCCTGACGTAATACCAGATGATCGGTATTCTCTAATGTATGTTTCATTGTACGGGAATAATTTGACTTATCTGCCTGCGCTCGAAGAGAATGAACAGCAGGTCCTTTTGATGCATTTAACATTTTGGACTGAATATAAGTCTTATCAATATTCTTTCCCATCTCCCCGCCGAGTGCATCCAGTTCTCTTACCAGGTGTCCTTTCGAGCTTCCACCTACGTTTGGATTACAGGGCATCATGGCTACACTGTCCATACTAACTGTAAAAAGAATCGTTTCAAGTCCAAGCCGAGCAGAAGCAAGTGCAGCTTCACAGCCTGCATGACCGGCCCCCACAACTACCACATCATAATTTTCTTCAACCACTGGCATTTATCCATCCTCCTATTTACCCATGCAGAATTCTTCAAATATCTTATCTGCAAGATCATCTCTGTTCGTTTCTCCTATAATAAGCCCCAGATGTTCATAAGCATCCATCAGGTCAATTGAGAAGAAATCCTCCTCCATACCCATATCAATGCTTTCTCTTACCTTTAAAAGACTTTCTTCGGTCTTCATCAGTTCTTCTTTATGTCTCGCATTTGTAATGTACAACTGGTCATTATAATCCAATTCTCCGGAAAAGAATTTGTCATTTAACAGATCATATAACTTTTCTTTTCCATCTCCTGTAGAAGCAGATAATTCTACGATATCACAACCAAGCTCGCATGTTATCCACATTTTATCCACAACTGTTTGTAAGTCGTTTTTATTCATAACGGCAATGACATTCTTGCCCTTAATCTCTGATATTATCTGCTTATCGTTGTCATCTAACGGTACAGATCCATCGATCACATATAAGATCAGATCTGCCTGTGATGCAAATTTCAGTGCTTTATCCACACCCATCTTTTCCACAATATCTTCTGTATCGCGAATACCTGCTGTATCCACAATGTTCAGTATAATACCATTTATGTTGACAACTTCTTCTAATGTATCTCTTGTCGTTCCTGCAATATCCGTAACGATTGCTCTGTTTTCTCCCAAAAACATGTTGAGAAGTGAGGATTTTCCGGCATTAGGCTTACCAACGATAACAGTCTTGATTCCCTCTTTTAATATTCTTCCGTTATCAAAAGTTCGCAGTAATTTATCCACATCATCACCCAATTTATCCACAATTGTTTGTAGTTTTTGTGGATAACCATCCAGACTGTAATGTTCCGGATCATCAAGTGCCGATTCTATAAACGCTACATTATATAAAATCTGTTCTCTCATATCTACGATCTGATTCTTCAGATCACCACGCAGCTGCATAAGAGAAGATTTCACCGCAAAGTCATTCTTCGCACTGATCAGATCCATAACTGATTCTGCCTGTGACAGATCGATCCTTCCATTTAAGAATGCCCTTTTGGTAAATTCTCCCGGTTCTGCAAGTCTTGCACCATTTTTAATTACTGCAGCAAGTACATTTCTTAATACAACCATTCCTCCATGACACTGCAGTTCACACACATCCTCACATGTATAAGTATGCGGAGCACGCATCAGAAGCAGAATACCTTCATCCAGCTCTTTATCGCCATCATATACCTGTCCAAATGCTGCCGTGTAGCTTTTCATGCTTTCTATTTTTTTTTCTTTATTTGCCGGTCTGAACACCTTTGAAGCGACTTCAACTGCATTCTTACCACTGATCCTTATAATACCAACTCCGGCATTTCCCATACCGGTTGCGATCGCGGCGATCGTATCATTTACAAGCATATGATTTCTCCTGTTTCTATCTGATCAATATTCTACATATCGTTTACTGTCATGACAGATATCATGTATTTTATCTTATCATGTTATTTTATTTATACTAACATACTTTTAGATAATACACCTATACATACTTTTTTTCTATCCCTAAAAAAAATTTCCGGAAGCCGATTCACCAGAGCCGTTACCCTGATTCTTCGTTTTCCGGAAATCATATTTTTTCAGAAATTCATATTTACATATGTTTTTCTGTTTTTATACAAGTATCTGTTAGCAAAATACTTTATTATTTGTTATTTCTGTCGTATTTTTTTAAATATACGATAACCTTACGATATGGCTCTTCACCCTCGCTTCTTGTGGATACATACTTATCATTCTGTAAAGTAGCGTGGATAATTCTTCTCTCATAAGGATTCATTGGTTCAAGTGCAAATGAACGCTTTGTTCTCTTTACCTTGAATGCAATGTTCTTTGCAAGATTTTCAAGAGTTTCTTTTCTTCTTGCTCTGTAATTCTCTGTATCAAGCTTTACTCTGATATAAGAGTCACTCTTCTTGTTTACTGCGAGACTGATCAGATACTGGAGTGCATCTAATGTCTGACCTCTCTTACCGATCAGAATACCCATCTCAGGTCCTTCTACATCGATATCAAGAAGATTGTCTGTCTCATTAAACTCAATCTTAATGTCAGCCTGAATATCCATAGCCTTGAATAATGTTTCAAGATATTCTCTTACATCATCCACAAATGTTTTCTTCTTTCTGGCACTGATGACAAATGGCTTTGAACCGATCAGTCCAAGAAAACCTGTGCTTCCCTCACTGACTACATTATATTCCAGGTCTGTACTGGCACATCCAAGCTCAACACTTGCCTGCATAAGTGCCTCATCTAAAGTTTTACCTTTAAATTCTACAAACTCCATTATTTTTTTCCTCCCTTATCATTACTCTTATTCTGATACTGAAGCATGATATTTGCTTTGGAACCAATACTTCCAGATTTGTAATGAACGTTGTTTTCTGACTGTTTCACTTCATCAACTGTCGGATTCGTATAACTTTTCAGTCTTGAAGATGCCATTCTGTTAATACTTTCAGACTGGGTGCTATCTGAACTTACATTACCATTCTGAGCGTCCATCATTCTTTCATAGAATGACTTCTTACCAGGATGCTTTGCTTCTTTCTTTGCCTGCTTCTTAGCTGCTTTTACTCTACATTTCTCAAGAACTGCTTCTTTATCACACTTCTTATAATAATTGTTGATAATAAGCTGTGTAATAATTGTAATAACAGAACCTATGATCCAGTAAAGACCAATAGCGATTGGCAGATTAATACAGATAAATAATGAGATAAGCGGCATACCGTAAGTCATCATATTCATCATGCTGTTTGCCTGTGCAGCCGTAGGATCATTTGAATTTGTATTGGAAGCACTCATGCTGATTTTTGAAGATACAAACTGCAATACTGCTGACAGGATTGGAACGATCAGTGCTGCTGAAAGCTTCAATCCGGGAGCATCTGCAATATTCATATTAAATAAAAATCTGTTCATATTCTCAAAGTTCTGAATATAATCTGCTTCTTTTCCACTTGTAAATCCAAAAATATCCTGTAACTGTGACCAGTCATATGTGGATATCTTATCCAGTACATCAATTACCTTATTATTTGTAAGATCTCCATTTGATGCAGCCGTCATCATCTGCTTTGAAGCAGTAACTGCTGTAGAAACCTGACCTTCCTTATCTGTTGCAACCGCATTGATAATATCATAATATTTTGCACCGGAATCAAGTCCGATTGCCTGTAACTTGGAAGCATCTATCTTATCGATAGCTACACTCTGCATACTTGTTACAATCGCATCATACTTACCCTTCATATCTTCTACATAAGCAGGAATATTCTGGATAACACGGTACAAACCATAGAATACAGGAAGCTGGATCAGAGTTGGCAGACATCCGGATGTAAGGCTTACACCATACTTCTTCTGGATCTTCTGTGTCTCCTGCTGCTTCTTCATCAGGGATTCCTGATCTGTTTTATTGTTATACTTCTTTGTTGCCTTATTAATCTCCGGCTGGATAAAACTCATAATCTTAGAAGATTTCTGCTGTTTGAAATTCAACGGAAACAAACAAGCTCTTATAAAAAACGTAAATAAGATAACGCAGATACTAAGATTAACATATCCTATTCCCATGCTGTTACTGATAAGCTCGATCAATTTATACATAAGATCGAATATCTTACCGAATAACCAACATATCGGTCCTAAGATCAGACCGTCTTCTACTGTTAGAAACATCTTGTCCTCCTTTATGGAACGGGATCATATCCTCCTTTAGAAAAAGGATTACATCTAAGTATTCTCCATACAGCCAGGAGGCCACCTTTTATCACTCCATACTTTTCCAAAGCTTCGATCGCATATTGTGAACAGGTTGGAAAATACTTGCAGGTAGGATGTCCTTTTAACATGGACAAATACCTTTGATAAAATCTGATTAAACCAATTAACATTCTTTTCATTTTTAATTTTCACCATCTCTGACTAGCGTCAGTTTCTTCAGCCTGAACAGATGCATCATAGCACTTTCTATCTCATGATACCCTTTGTCCTTCGCTGTTGTTCTGGCAACGAACACAATGTCATAACCACTGCGGATACAGTCTTTGTTTAATCGATAAGCTTCTCTAATCAATCTGGTTACCTTGTGTCTCACCACACTGTTACCAACTTTTTTACTAACAGAGATTCCAAGTCTATTGTATTCCAAGCTGTTGGCTCTCAGATACATAACTAAATATTTATTGGCCACCGAATCCTTTGTGTTATAAACACTGCCAAACTCTCTGCTGTTTTTTAACGTAATAAAATTACTCATAACATAACCACCAAATCATTGATTGAAAATTAGAAAAACTAAAAAAGGCCACAACCTTGTGACCTATGCTGATAATTTCTTTCTACCCTTAGCTCGTCTAGCGGCCAGTACCTTTCTGCCATTAGCAGTACTCATTCTCTTTCTGAAACCATGTACTTTTGATCTCTGTCTCTTCTTAGGCTGGAAAGTCATCTTCATATCTATACACCTCCTTTAATTATTATGACCATGATTTATCCACATCCATTCGTTTCCTCTGTTTATAACAGACTCGGACGAACACATGTAGATACCTACAAAGTCCTTGCATATTATAAATAAATAACCACATACAGTCAAGTTTTTTTTGAATATTTCCTTTAAAATCAAGGGTTTTTACACTATAAAATACTTAGTTAGAAAAATGTGATTTTTTATTTTTCAAAAATTGGTGTACATATAATTTTCAAATACAAAATCTTGTGGTTTTTCTTTCTTTTCACATTTATCCATTGATATGTACTTTACCATAATCAATTTACATAATGTTATCCACAAATTGTTAATAACATGTGGATAACATCTGGATTTGTTGTTTTCATTCTTACATAAATCCATATTTTATCTTATTTTTTGATGTTCACAATTTATTAGGTAACATTTTTATTACTTAACATAACAATACTTTTTCATAATTATTATGTAACTTATTTTCAACCTGTTACAAAACGATTTCCATCCATAATGCAAAATGAGTTTCTTCCTATTATATAGAAAATTTTTATCATATGTCTGTCTGAGGGTAATAAAACTTGAAAAAATGGTCATTTTATTATAAGATATAAATACGTGGTTCTATGCCTATAACTCCATAGATACAACGAATGGACTGAAAGGATTTTCATAAAAATGAAAGAATTGATATTATCAAAATGGGACGAGATTCTCTCCCTTCTTGAGACTGAACATGGATTATCCCATATCGTTATTAATACATGGATAAAACCTTTGAAGTTATATTCTGTCGAAGGAAAAAAATTGTATTTCACGATTGACGAGCAGATGGGAGCAAGGGGCATAGAATTTATCAACAAGAAAATGTACGATATGTTTCTGGTTACTTCTATAAGAGAAGTTCTTCAGGATGATTCTATCGAAGTTGTCATTGATCTTGAAAGTAACCTCAAAAACGATTCAAAAGAAATCGTCACATCTGAGGAATACAACGAGGCAATTACAAAAAGCAATCTTTACCCAAAATATACATTTGAAACATTTGTAGTAGGTGAGAGTAACAAACTCGCCCATGCAACATGTCTGGCTGTCGCAGATTCACCGGGACTAGATAAATTCAATCCACTATTCTTATATGGTGGGGCAGGTCTTGGAAAGACACATCTGATGCAGTCGATTGCACATTATATATTACAACATAATAAGAATATGAAAGTTCTCTACGTTCCATCTAACAAATTCACAAATGAGATCGTAGAAGCAATCAAGAAAAATAAGACAGATGAATTTCGGGAAAAATACAGAACCGTCGATGTATTACTTATCGATGATATTCAGTACCTGATTGGTAAAGAGAGTACACAGCAGGAATTCTTTGATACCTTCAATGCACTTCATGATGAAGGTAAGCAGATCATCCTGTCTTCGGATAAACCACCAAAAGAGATCAAGACTCTGGAAGAGCGTTTTCGTTCCAGATTTGAATGGGGTGTACCGATCGATATTCATGCTCCTGATTACGAGACAAGAATGGCGATTCTTAAAAACAAAGTAGAGATGAACGGTTATAAAAATATCAGTGATAACATTCTCGAATATATTGCTAATAATGTTACCTATAATGTAAGAGAACTGGAAGGTGCATTGAACAAGATCAGTGTATATGCCGAACTTGGAAATGTCACAATAACTGAAGATCTTGCAAAGAACATATTAAAAGATATGATATCCAAGGAAACCAATGTAGCTATTACACCTGATCTTATCATTAATACGGTTTCCGAACATTTAAATATAAGTGTAGATGATATCAAATCTTCCAAACGTAGTCAGGATGTTGCAAATGCAAGGCAAATATCCATGTATCTCTGCCGTAAGTTTACAACTAAAGGACTCAAAACAATCGGTGATGTATTTGGAGGAAAAGATCATTCCACTGTATTAAGCAACATAAAGAGAGTAGAGGAAAGAATAGCAAATGATCCTGAATATGCTGAAACCATTGATGTGATCATGAAAAAGCTAAGTCCTCACAGCTGATGTTAATTAAATGTGGATGAATGTATGTAATAGTATTATGAAATGTTAGTATCTGACAATTCATTCAATTCAGACGATTTTTAAATGTTAAAAACCTCCATTAAATTAACATTTAAAAAGAGCCTCATTAACATAGTCACATAATTAGTTTTATTATATTTTATAATGGGTTTTAAGAGTTTCAACAAATCCACACCTACTACTACTATTATTACTACTTTAATTATTAAATATATATATGGAATCAAACCGGGAAAGGAGTTATAAACAAAATGAAGATTTCGTGTATGAAGGGAAAATTGATGCAGGGAATAAGTAATGTATCAAAAGCTGTATCTACAAAAACCACACATCCAATTCTTTCATGTATCTTTATAGAAGCTGAAAATGGAAATATCAAACTTACAGCAAATGACATGGAGATTGGTATTGAATCATATGTTGAAGGAACTGTTATTGAGGAAGGAAAGGTTGCTATCGAAGCAAAACTTTTATCCGATATTGTTCGTAAGTTACCTGACAGCGAGATACATATGGAGACAAATGAAGATTTTAAGACAACTATAAAATGTGAGAAATCATTATTTACAATTGCCGGAAAGTCAGGAGAGGATTTTTCCAGTCTTCCTGTTGTAGAGAAATCTAAATTTATAACTATTTCGCAGTTTACATTGAGAGAAATCATTAACCAGACAATTTTTTCTATTTCAGACAGTGAATACAATAATGTTATGACAGGTGAGTTATTTGAAGTTTCAAATAATCGTCTTCGTGTAGTAGCAATTGATGGTCATAGAATTGCTATTCGTAACGTTGAACTTAAGAATGAAAGTGAAGATGTAAAGGTTATTGTTCCAGGGAAGGCACTCAGTTATATAAGTAAGATTGTAAGTGGTGGAGTAGATGATGATGTAAATATCTACTTTGCAGATAACAATATATTATTTGAATTTGATCGGACAAAGGTTGTATCCCGTCTGGTAGAAGGTGAATTCTTCAGAATCGATAATATGCTAAATGTAGATTATCAGATTAAGTTTACAATCAACAAGAGAGAGTTTCTTGACTGTCTGGATCGTTCTTCTCTTCTGATCAAAGAATCAGATAAGAAGCCTATCAAACTTACGATCGAGGATAATATGTTATATTTGAAGATTGATTCTCTGATAGGTTCCATGAATGAAGAGATTGAGATTCATAAAGAGGGAAACAATATTATCATCGGATTTAATCCAAAGTTTTTAATGGATGCGATCCGTGCAATTGAAGATGATGATATTACAATATATATGAATAATACAAAATCACCTTGCGTAATAAAGGATGAAGAAGAGAGTTATATTTATCTGATTCTTCCAATGGGTATCGGAAGCAGATAATCCGGGATTGGAGATAAGAAAAAATGGAAATAATCAAGCTGAGAGATGAATTTATAAAACTGGGTCAGGCATTAAAGGCAGCCGGTTTTGTAGAGTCAGGAGTAGAAGCAAAAGAGGTTATATCTCAGGGTCTTGTCATCGTAAACGGTGAGATAGAGACCAGAAGAGGAAAAAAACTGTATGATGGAGACGAAGTAGAATTTGATGGAGATAAGATAAGTATCCAGAAATAATTCTATATGTGTGGCTGGTAGATAGTATGTATGTAGAATCACTGAATATTAACAACTATAGAAATTATGATGAATTATTCATCACATTCGATAAGAATACAAATATCTTATATGGTGATAATGCACAGGGAAAGACAAATATATTGGAATCTATCTATATGGCAGCCACAACCAAGTCTCACCGCGGAAGTAAGGATCGGGAAATAATAAAAATAGGCGAAGAAGAGTCACATATACGTCTTTGCATTAAAAAAAGTGATATAAGTCATAGGATAGATATGCATTTGCGTAAAAATAAGAATAAAGGAGTTGCTATAGACGGACTTCCCATCAGACGTACAACAGAACTCTTTGGTTTACTAAATGTGATATTTTTTTCACCGGAGGATTTATCTATCATAAAAAACGGTCCTTCCGAAAGAAGAAGGTTTCTGGATCTGGAATTATGTCAGTTGAGCAGATTATATTATCAGAACCTTTCATCTTATTCGAAAATATTGAATCAGAGAAATAATCTTTTAAAGCAGATTGTCTATAATAAGAGTCTGATGGATACCTTAGATGTATGGAATATCCAGTTAGTAGATTATGGAAAAAAAGTTATAAAAGAAAGACAAAATTTTATAATGATGTTAAATAATCTGATAGGAGAGATTCATTCGAAGCTTACTTCCGGAAAAGAAAAGCTGGAAATTATCTATGATAAGAATGTAAGTGAAGATGAATTTGAAAAGGTACTGGCAGACAAGGTTCATGTTGATCTGAATTATATGAGTACCCAGACAGGACCTCACAGAGATGATATCATGTTTATGATAAATGGAATCGATGCGAGAAGATTCGGATCGCAGGGACAGCAAAGAACAGTTGCTCTTTCCCTTAAAATAGCGGAGATAAAGCTGGTAAAGAATATTATAAATGATAATCCGATATTGCTTTTGGACGATGTTATGTCAGAGCTTGACAGCAGCAGAAGAGAAGCTTTGTTAGAGGAGATCAAAGATATTCAGACAATTATAACCTGTACGGGTTATGATGATTTTATAAAAGAACAAGTAGTGATCAATAATGTGTATCATGTTATAAACGGAACTGTAAAAAAAATATAAGTTTCGTGTGTTGTGGAATATTAAGGAGGAAAAAAATGTCAAATAATTATGATGCTGAACAGATACAGGTTCTGGAAGGACTTGAGGCTGTCAGAAAAAGACCGGGAATGTACATAGGAAGTACGTCTACAAGAGGATTGCATCATCTTGTTTATGAGATTGTCGATAATTCCGTAGATGAAGCTCTGGCTGGTTATTGTAATCACATAGAAGTTTTTATTAACCCTGATAATTCCATAACGGTTGTTGATAATGGACGTGGTATCCCTGTAGGTATTCAGGAGAAGACCGGAAAGTCTGCATTGGAAGTAGTATTTACCGTTCTTCATGCCGGTGGTAAGTTCGGCGGTGGAGGATATAAAGTATCCGGTGGTCTTCATGGTGTAGGTGCTTCTGTTGTAAATGCTCTTTCCGAATGGTTAGAGGTTGAAGTTACAAGAGATGGTCATGTATATAAGCAGACCTATAAGCGCGGTAATGTTGACAGTACATTACAGATCATTGCGAATGCACCGGAAGATAAATCCGGAACAAAGGTAACATTTCTTCCGGATAAGACGATCTTTGATGACTGGATCTATGATTATGATACTTTAAGAACACGACTTCGTGAGACTGCATTTCTCACAAAAGGTTTAAAAATAACATTGACAGATCTTCGTGTAGATCCGCCAAAGGAACGTCATTTCCATTATGAGGGCGGTATCAAAGAGTTTGTTGAATATATGAACAGACACAGAGAAGCACTCTATGATAAGGTAATCTACTGTGAAGGACTTAAGGACGGTGTGTATGTAGAAGTAGCAATGCAGCATAACGATTCTTACAATGAAATGATACACAGTTATGTAAACAATATTAATACACCGGAGGGTGGTACACATTTAACAGGTTTCAAATCAGCTATTACTAAAATATTCAATGATTATGCCAGAAAGAATAATTTGTTAAAAGAAAAAGAGGATAATCTGTCCGGTGAAGATCTGCGAGAAGGTATGTCTGCGATAGTATCTGTAAAGATCGGTGAACCTCAGTTTGAAGGTCAGACAAAGCAGAAGCTTGGTAATTCAGAAGTAAGACCTGTTGTGGAAAATATCGTAAGTGAACAGCTTACCTACTTCTTAGAGCAAAATCCGAATATAGCAAAAATAATTATAAATAAATCTGTGATGGCACAACGTGCAAGAATTGCAGCAAGAAGAGCCAGAGATGTAGCAAGAAAGGCAAATCTTGCAGATAATATGGCACTTCCCGGAAAACTTGCAGATTGTTCCGATAAAGATCCGAAGAATTGTGAGATATATATCGTAGAGGGAGATTCCGCCGGTGGTTCTGCAAAGAAAGCTAGATCCCGTGCAACACAGGCGATACTTCCACTTCGTGGTAAAATATTAAATGTAGAAAAAGCAAGAATTGACAGAATCCTTGAGAATGCCGAGATTAAAGCAATGATCACAGCATTCGGTACAGGTATTCATGAAAATTTTGATATTGATAAGCTCAGATATAATAAGATCATCATTATGACGGATGCCGATGTAGATGGTGCTCATATCGCAACCCTGCTTCTGACATTCTTCTATCGGTTTATGCCGGATCTGATACGAAAAGGACATGTATATCTGGCACAGCCACCACTTTATAAACTGGAAAAGAACAAGAAAATCTGGTATGCCTACAGTGATGATGAACTGAACAGTATTCTGAATGAAGTTGGAAGAGATCAGTCAAACAAGATCCAGAGATATAAAGGTCTTGGAGAAATGGATGCAGAACAGTTATGGGAGACAACCATGGATCCGGAAAAGAGAATTTTATTAAAAGTTGCGATTGATGATGATGATGAATCAGAGATTGATATGACCTTTAATGTACTGATGGGAGATAAAGTAGAACCTAGAAGACAGTTCATAGAGACAAATGCCAAGTTCGTTAAGAATCTTGACATTTAAACGAAAGGGAGAAGAACATGGATGATGATAAGATTTTTGACAAAATAAGTGAAGTCGGACTCAAAAAAACCATGGAGCGGTCTTATATAGATTATGCCATGAGTGTTATTGCAGCACGAGCACTTCCTGATGTAAGAGATGGCTTGAAGCCTGTTCAGAGAAGAATTCTTCACTCAATGATAGAATTGAACAACGGTCCGGATAAGCCACATCGTAAATGTGCCCGTATCGTCGGTGATACCATGGGTAAATATCATCCACATGGAGATAGTTCCATCTATGATGCTCTCGTAAAACTGGCTCAGGACTGGAATACAAGATATCCATTGGTAGATGGTCATGGTAACTTCGGTTCAGAAGATGGTGATGGCGCTGCTGCGATGCGATACACAGAGGCAAGATTATCAAAGATAAGTATGGAAATGTTAGCTGATATCAATAAGGATACAGTAGATTTTGTACCAAACTTTGATGAAACGGAAAAAGAGCCTACGGTACTTCCATCACGTTTTCCTAATCTATTAGTAAATGGAACAACGGGTATCGCAGTTGGTATGGCTACCAATATTCCACCACATAATTTGAAGGAAGTAATCGGTGCAACCGTAAAAATTATTGATAATCGTATAGAAGAAGACAGAGAAACCTCCATTGACGAGATCATGCAGATCATAAAAGGACCTGATTTTCCTATGGGAGCAGAGATTCTCGGACATCGTGGAATCGAAGAAGCATACAGAACCGGCCGTGGTAAGATCAAGGTTCGTGCCGTTACAGATATCGAAGCAATGCCAAATGGCAAGCATAAGATTGTAGTAACGGAGCTTCCATACATGGTAAATAAAGCTTTACTGATCCAGAAAATCGTAGAGCTGGTAAAGACCAAGCGTGTAGAAGGAATCACGGATGTAAGAGATGAATCCTCCAGAGAAGGTATCCGTGTTGTCATCGAATTAAAGAAAGATACAAATGCAAATGTACTTTTGAATCAGTTATATAAGCATACACAGCTTCAGGATACATTTGGTGTTAATATGCTGGCACTTGTAGATGGTGTTCCAAAGATCTTAAATATTAGCCAGATGCTTGGATATTATCTGAAGCATCAGGAGGATGTAGTAACCAGACGTACAAAGTATGACCTGAATAAGGCAGAGGAACGGGCACATATTTTAAAGGGATTGTTGATCGCACTCGATAATATCGATGAAGTTATCAACATTATCCGTAGTTCTAAGAGTGTACAGGATGCGAAGAATTCATTGATCGAAAGATTCGGACTGACAGAGATTCAGGCACAGGCAATCGTAGATATGAGACTTCGTGCTCTGACAGGTCTGGAACGCGAGAAGTTAGAGGCAGAATATAAAGAACTGATGGATAAGATCAGTTATTTGAAAGCAATCCTTGCAGATGAGAAAAAATTACTCGGAGTTATCAAAGATGAACTTCTTGTTATTTCTCAGAAATATGGTGATGAGAGAAGAACAGCTCTCGGCAGAGATGTTGATGAAGTAACAGACGAGGAACTGATAGAGAGAGAAAATATCGTTATAACCATGACAAAGCTTGGTTATATCAAGCGTATGCCGGAAGATATCTTTAAAGCACAGAACAGAGGTGGAAAAGGTATTCGAGGTATGCAGACGATTGATGAAGATTATATAGAGAGTATGATCGTAACAACGACACATAATTATCTGATGTTCTTTACAAATACCGGTCGTGTATATCGTCTGAAGGGATATGAGATACCGGAAGCAGGAAGAACAGCCAGAGGTGTTGCAATCGTTAATCTTCTTCAACTTCAGGCAGGCGAGAAGATTACAGCAGTTATTCCGTTAAAGAGCTACGAAGATGGTAAATATCTGTTTATGGCAACCAGAAACGGTATGGTTAAGAAAACAGATATATCAGAATATCAGAATGTCAGAAAGACAGGACTTACAGCTATTGTTCTGCGTGATAATGATGAACTGATCGAAGTGAAAGCAACAAATGGAGAAGATGATATATTCCTGATCACAAAGAAAGGTATGACAATTCGTTTCAATGAAAAGGATGTCAGACAGACAGGAAGAACTTCCATGGGTGTAAAGGGTATTCATCTTGGAAAAGATGATATTGTAATCTCCATGCAGATGAGTTCACAGGGAGAAAAGATTTTGCTTGTTACCGAAAATGGTATGGGTAAGCGGACATTGATTTCAGAATTTAACGTACAGAACCGTGGTGGTAAAGGTGTTAAATGTTATAAGATTACAGACAAGACAGGTGATCTTGTAGGAGCAAAGATAGTTACCGATGAGAATGATATTATGATCATTACAACAGAAGGAATAATTATCCGTACAAGCTGTGAAGGAATATCTACACTTGGACGTGTAACCTCCGGTGTAAAGGTTATCAATTTGAATTATGATAATAATGTCAAGGTAGCATCCATGACAGAAGTACAAAAAGAAGAATTCGACGATGAGAGTCCGGAGGGAGAAGGTCCGGAAGAAACGGAAGATACAGAAGTATCAGAAGAACAGTCATGGGAAGAAACTTCAACAGAAGAATAATATAAAAAATACCGGCTGAATAAAATCAGTCGGTATTTGTAAAGAAGGTAAAAGTTATTTAATAAAATTGGAGGTGGGATATGCCGTCTAAAATGTATTTGGGGTTATATAATGCTATCAACAGCATTGTATTTAAAACAGCAACAACGGAAGCAACGACAGAAGCACAGAATATAATTACCAAAAATGACAGGTTAAGTAAGTTTCTGGAATCTTCCAATAATACAATAGGTATTTCCAGTTATATTATGGATATTTTGTATATATTGATCGTTCTGGTCATTGCAGTGGCGTTTCTGACGCTGCTTGCACATATATACAAATATATGAAACAAAAGAGAGATCCACATTATAAAAGAAATGATGATGATTTCTTAGATAATTAAAAAAGAGGATAAAAGAGATGCGTACAATTAATACAGATGAGATTATTCAGACTGTAAAAAAGATGTGTATAGAGGCAAATCTAAAATTGTCAGAGGATATGGAAAAGGCAGTCAGAAATGCCGCAACAGAAGAAGACAGTGTACTTGGCAGACAGATTCTGACACAGTTATGTGAGAATCTTGATATCGCGGCAAAAGAACAGATACCAATCTGTCAGGATACAGGAATGGCAGTATTTTTTGTAAATGTTGGTCAGGATGTTCATATAGAAGGCATGAATCTGACAGATGCGATCAATGAAGGGGTAAGACAGGGATATACAGAAGGATATCTCCGTAAGTCCGTCGTAAGAGATCCGCTGATCCGTGAGAATACAAAGGATAATACACCGGCTATTATTCACTATGATATTGTTCCGGGTGAGAATATCGAGATCACGATTGCACCAAAGGGATTCGGAAGTGAGAATATGAGCCGTGTGTTCATGTTAAAGCCCGCCGATGGAGAAGAAGGAGTAAAGGCAGCTGTTCTTCAGGCAGTCAAGGATGCAGGTCCAAATGCATGTCCTCCGATGTTTGTAGGTGTAGGTCTTGGTGGGGATTTTGAAATGGCTGCAAAGCTTGCAAAAAAGGCACTTACCAGAAAAGCCGGAGAACATTCACCATATGAGCATATCGCAAGAATCGAGAGTGAGATTTTGGATGCCGTTAATCATACGGGAATCGGACCGGGTGGTCTGGGCGGTAAGACAACAGCACTTGCAGTTAATATCGAGACTTATGCGACACATATCGCAGGTATGCCGCTTGCAGTAAATATGTGCTGTCATGTAAACAGACATGTAACAAGGATTCTGTAATGGATCTCAAAGACTGTCATTAAGGTCAATACATGGCAGATATGAATTACAGAATTTATTTTATAGAAGAATAAAAAGAGAGAGATGAGAAAAATGGATAAGCATATTACAGCACCATTTGATAAAAAACAGGTAGAAGAACTTCATGCAGGAGATTATGTATATATATCAGGTGTGATTTATAGTGCCAGAGATGCTGCACATAAGAGAATGTATGATACATTGATCGAGAATGAAAATGATGAATCAAAGCTTCCAATTAAGTTGGAAGGAAATGTAATCTATTACCTGGGACCAACACCTGCAAGAGAAGGACAGGTCATTGGATCGGCAGGACCAACAACCAGCAGTCGTATGGACAAATACACACCACTCATTCTTTCAAAAGGTTTGAATGGAATGATCGGAAAAGGAAAGAGAAGTCAGGCAGTTATTGATGCCATCGTAGAAAACAAGGCAGTATATTTTGCTGCGGTAGGCGGTGCAGGTGCACTCCTTTCCAAATGTATCAAGAAATCAGAAGTCGTTGCATATGATGATCTGGGAACAGAAGCCATCCGTAAGATGACAGTTGAAAATCTTCCTGTTATTGTTGTAATTGACAGCAAAGGAAATAATCTGTACGAAACAGCGGTTGCAGATTATCTGAAACAGCAGGAATAATAATATAGAATAAAGCTGTTTTCGTTCTATTATATCAAAATTGATATATTAAAGAATTATAATAGGGATATTCACAGCTATACATAATTATGTGCATCAGGTTACAATAGCATTGTGATGTTCAAAGCCATTTAAATAGTAAATGTTTAAGAGAGATGCGCTGGGATGTTCCTGGCGCATTTTTTCGATTAAAGAGGAGAGTGATGGATATGGGTAAGAACAAAAAGAAAAAAGAAAGTTATTATGATGCAGACCAATCCGGCAGAAAATTTGGTAAATGGAATTTTATCATGTTGGCAGCAATCATCATAATAGAAGCAGTATTATATTATGTATTAACGCCGACAATCAATCTTCACAGTGTTGAATTCTGGATATGGATGATTGTAACAGTTGTTGCACTTTTTATTTGTACACTGAATTTAAAGGCAGAACAGATGGATGATATGCCTGTATCACCAAAACTGACGAAGATATTTGGTATTGTGATCGGAATCATGATCCTGGCAGCACTTGTTGGATGGATCGGATCATCCAAATTATTTGCAGCTTCCAAATATGCGGGTCTGATCCGGATTGAAGATGGAAATTTTGAGAAAGATATCGTTGAAAGCAAAGAGATCAATGACATAGCTCTGATGGATACAGATACAGCGGTTATCATAGGTGAACGTGCGATCGGTTCTTTATCTGATGTGGTCAGCCAGTACGAAGTAAGCAGTGACTACAGTACGATCGATTATAATGGAAGTCCGATGAAGGTAGCAGCTCTGGAATATGCCGGATTCATCAAATATATGAATAATAAAAAGAGCGGTATACCGGGATATGTACTCGTCGATCCGGTAAAGAATGAAGCAAAATATGTAAAGCTTGAAAAACCAATGATCTATTCACCTTCTGCATATTTCAATCAGAATCTTTATCGTCATGTGCAGATGGCATATCCGACGGCTATGTTTGAAGGCTTTTATCTGGAATTGGATGATAACGGAAATCCATATTATATCTGTCCGTTACTTACATCAAATGCAGGTTTGTTCGGTGCAAAGGATGTAAAGGGCGTAGTAATCTGTGATCCATGTACCGGTGATACTGAATATTATGAAGTCGGTGATGTACCAAAATGGGTAGACCGTGTCTATGACGGAGATCTGGCATGTAAAAAATATGACTGGTACGGAAAATTATCCGGTGGTTACTGGAACAGCGTATTTGGCAACAAGGGATGTAAAACGACAACAGATGACTATGGTTATAAGGTAATGAACGGAGATGTGTGGGTATACACAGGTGTAACTTCCGTAAATGGAGATGAATCTAATATCGGTTTTGTTATGATCAATCTTCGTACCGGAGAAAGCAAATATTATTCGATTGCTGGTGCAGAAGAACACTCGGCAATGGCATCCGCAGAAGGACAGGTACAGCACCTTGGATATAAAGCATCCTTCCCTTCATTGATAAATATTGGCGGTATTCCTACTTATATTATGGTATTAAAAGATAACGGTGGCCTTGTCAAAATGTATGCACTGGTTGATGTCGAGAAATACAACATCGTAGCAACCGGAAATACACAGAGAGAAACACTGGCATCTTATAATAAACTGCTGGCACAGAATGGACTAAAGACGGGTAAAGATCTGTCCGATGATCTTCCGAACAAGCAGATCACTGTCAAAGATATCAAATACATTAATCTGGAAGACAGTACCTATGTCTATATTACAGATGAAAATGGAAATGTCTATAAACAGGATTTTGCAGAAAATGAAAGTCTGATCTTCATTCAGCAGGGCGATTCAATCAAGGTATTCTATCAGGAAGGAGAGGATGCAATCAATCAGTTGATCTCGTACGAAAAATAAATCGTTTAGTAAAAAATACTGTATAAAATAAATTATTTTAAATATATACACTTATATAAAGTATATGCAAGATGTATTTAAAATCTGTGTAAATGTGTACAAACTGCATAAATAAAATTGGCAGTATTCACTAATCACACCAAATTGACACGAGATCAAATATATTGTAAATTATTATAGGCTGATTCTTGGGCTGAATCAGTTGATGCAAAAGGTTTTAAACAAGAAAAAAGGAGAGTTCTATGGAAAAGAAGAGAGTATTCAGTAAATCACTAATTTTACTGGCAATTACAAGTATTATGCTGTTTGCGATGAGCATTACATCTATGGCAGCAACTGAGACAAATATGAATATTCAGCAGACAGGTTCAAGCAGTAGCAGGGTAGATATTACATGGCAAACATACCTTGGTCAGAATATTCATTATCATGTGGAAATGAGTTATGATGGTGTAAACTGGGCAATGCAGGATTATGCATATAATTCTAATGAAACAATTTATGGCTTGACAGAAGGCTCATCTTATTATGTAAGAATATCAGTATATAATAAAGATTTTCATTCAACAAATAGTAGCAAAGATGGCAATCTTGTAGCTGTATCACAGAAGCAGTTAGTCAGTACAAATCCTTCAGAGGTACAGAACCTGAGACAGACAGGAGCAACAAAGAATTCTATATCTATGGAATGGGATCCAGTAGCAGGTGCATCATATTATCGGATACTCATATGGGAAAACTATGAGTATAAGACAATCGCAACTTCAAATACAAATTCTGCTACAATTAGTGGATTAGATCCTTCCAGTGAGATCAGGTATTATGTGGCAGCTGTAAAAAATGTAAATGGATATGAGGCTGTAGGCGATGAATCAGAATCTTCTTATATGAAGACAGTTCCAAAGAAAGTAACCAGAGTAGCAATAACAGACTTATACGATAATATTAAGGTATGTTATTATGGTTGGACATCTTGCGAGAAAGCAGATGGATATCAGTATGAAATTACTAGCTTAAATGGAAAGAAAAAATATTATAAAGCTACAACAACCTCTACAAGTGCTCGTTTAACAACATATCCTGTAGGTGCATTTACAAAGGCAAGAGTAAGAGCATATGTTGAAATTAATGGAAAGAAAACATATGGTCCATGGTCAAATTATGATTATAATGCTTGCAGTAAGGACGTTACAGCAAGAAGAAGTAAAAATGGTAAGAAAATTACGTTGAAGTGGAAAAAGGTAAGTGGGGTATCAGAATATCGAATTTACATTTCAACTAAAGAAAAGAAAGGTTACAAAAAGGTTGCAACTGTAAGTTCCAAGAAATCAAGCTATACAATTACAAAGTATAATAAGAAGAAACTGAAGAAGGGTCAGAAGTATTATGTACAGTTAAGATATGTTGGTAAGAATGGAAAGAAGAAGGTTGTAAGTAACATATATAGTTATGTACGTCTTTAATAAACAAAATTGGTAAGAAGTCATATAAGGCAGATGCAACTTGGTAAACATATACATATATGAGCAAGTATTATTAAAAATATTACTTTAACAATCATAAAAGTATCTGGTAAAATTTAAAACACCGGAGGAATCATAGTTTTTTGCGATATGGTTTCTCCGGTGTATTTATTTTTCAGGCGAGACATGGTTTTGTGCATAATTAACAAAAATAAAACACCAAATTGACAAAATAAATAAAAACGAGTACTCTGAAATTACAGGGTACATTTTATATAGGTATTTTGTGCATCAAAAAAATAGAGGAGAGTATTTTATGGGACAAAGAGTAGTAAAAAGATCATTTCTATTGGTTGCAGTCATGTCAATCATGTTATTTGCAATGAGTATTACGGCATTTGCAGATGGCGGAGTGACAGGACTTAAGCAGACAGGAGTATCTGCATCAGAAGTAGCAATCTCTTATAACGAGGTAACGAATGCATCCGGATATTTAGTATACTATGCAGGCAGTGATGGTGTATGGCAGCGACCATATGGTCGGACAGAGGTCTCACAGCTAGACAGCAGATCAAACAGTGTAACAATATCAGGTTTGAAAGCAGCAACTGTTTATACAGTAAAAGTTGTTCCCGTATTTATTGTAAATGGTACATATGCAACAGATGAGAATCAGGCAGGTACATTGCAGGTATTTACATCTCCGAATGTAGTTACAGGTCTGAAACAGACAAAGGCAACAGCAAAGACTGCAACATTATCATGGAAAAAGGTAAGTGGTGCGAATAAGTATTATATCGTAAACAGTTCGAGAACAAAGATCATTGCAAAGACAACAAAGACTTCTGTTACTATCAAAAAATTAAAGACAGGCTCTGCAAATATATATTATGTGTATGCAGTAAAGAAATTTAATAAAAAGAATGCGATATCACAGGGAAAAGGGCTATATGTCTTTACAACACCCGGAAAACCAACAAAACTGGGGGATTATAAGTTAGGAAATTACATCTGGAAACCAACAGAAAGTAATCAGATAACGATTGGATGGAACAGAAGCAAGAAAGATAAGTATTATTCATCAGGATATCGTTTGGAGATTTATTCTTTAGAGGGCAAGAAGATAAAGGTGTATGATATCAAGAATGGTCATACATTATATAAAAAATTCACCGGTATGAAATCCATCAGAAACAAAGGCTTCAAATGCAGAGTTACCGGTTATGTCAAGTTGAATAAAAAGAAATTCTATGGAACAAAGTCAGACTGGAAGGTAATCATTCCACAGCCCGGTTTCAAGATGACAAGAACCGGATACCACACAGTAAAACTTAACTGGAACTCTATCAAGAATGCAACAGGTTATACTGTATATGCCTGTAAGGATATGAAGGCAGAGAAGCCGGCGTTCTATAAGGTAAAAGAGGTAGGGGCAGGTACAACTTCCTGTGAAGTAAGCAATCTTACAAGACAGAGATATGTTGGATTTTATGTTATTCCAACTGTAAAAGTAAAAGGAAAGACATATAAGCCGGCTCCAACGTGGACGATATATGGATATTTGAATTAATATGCGTTAATCATTGAATTAAGAACTATAAAAGTCATGGGAATATGTAATTTGTACAGATAACATTTCTTGTGCAGTAAAGGACTTCTATGGGGTAAAATGTATATTTGTAAAGAATGCATTTGAACCTGTAGAAGTTTTTTATATAAAAAAGATATTGACTATAAATATAAAATTTGATATTTTTGTAATATAATTTTAACAAAAAGGAAATGATTTAAATGAAAACAAAGAAAATATCAATTATAAGGATGATTATAATGACTGTTATTGCGGTCTGTTTTTTTTGTAATCTGACTATGGTTGCACATGCTGAAAATGATGTAACAGAGATCAAGCAGACGGCTGCCGGCGAGAATACAGTTATGGTAAGCTGGAAAAAGGCAGAAGGTGCGTATGGTTATAATGTATACATATCGACAGATGGTGTTACTTTTGTAAGGACAACAAAGGGAAGCGAATGCGATGTCTATAATGATACAAAGAAAAAAATCAGTAATCTTACAGCAGGAAGTACATATTATGTATCAATAGAGGCAGTATATAAGGACAGTGAGGGAAATATCACATCGGGAACGATGTCTGATAAAGTGGAAGTCGTAACAGCTCCAAGTGCATCTAAGATATTCACATCATCTATAAAAGAGACAAAGACATCCCCGAATGCAATCTCTTTTAAATGGGGAAGTGTTCGAGGTGCAAACAGATATATCTTATATGTTAACGATAAAAAGATAGCAACGGTAAAGAAGACCAGTGCAAAGGTAAAAGTAAAGGTAGGTTCTGTGAATACAGTTCGTATCACACCGGTTCGACAATCAACATCCGGATTCCTCGCAAAGGGTGGTCATGCGGAAGCGTACGACCTCTATGCTGCGCCGGGAAAACCATGCAAAGTAGCATCTTTTAAGAGAAATAATTATACATGGTATCCGACTGTCAGCAATAAAGTTATGGTCGGATGGAATAAATCTGCCCGTGACAAATATGAACCGTCAGGATATCAGGTTCAAATTTATTCTTTAAAGAATAAAAAACTGAAAACATTTAATACTAAGAAGACAAAAGTAAGATTTGATATCCCTGCGGTGAAGGGAAAGGGATTTAAGGTTCGTGTAAGAAGCTATGTTAAGATCAACAATAAAAAATGCTACGGAAGATGGTCAGACTACAAGGTAGTGATTCCTCAGGCAAAGATCAGTATCCAGAGAACAGACGAGACAACGGTTACCGTAAGGTGGAATAAGGTTACAAATGCAAAGCGTTATTATATTTATGCTTGTAATGACATTAAAGCGGCAAAGCCATTATGGAAAAAAGTAGCTGTTGTTGGTCCAAATACCGGAAAATATGAATATAATAATTGTATCGTAGGAAGATCTACTGCGATTTATGTTATTCCGGAGGTAAAGGTTGGTAAGTCATTATATAAAGCTGCATATGTGTGGTATTTATATATGGATATTAAATAAAAAGTTCTTGACAAACCCAATATCCTTTGATATCATGTACTAGCGTCAAAATTTAATATCCCTGGTGGGAACATTTCATTTAGGCATTTTGCAGAAGTACTCAAGTGGCTGAAGAGGCGCCCCTGCTAAGGGTGTAGGCCGTTTGCGCGGCGCGAGGGTTCAAATCCCTCCTTCTGCGTATTCTATCTGAATTATTAAGTCATCAGTTGAAAGCAGATCGTGAACGGAAGCAGATATTAGAATTTTGACAGTGGTATTCCTCGATAGCTCAATGGTAGAGCACTCGGCTGTTAACCGAGGGGTTGTAGGTTCGAGCCCTACTCGGGGAGCTTAGCGAAAGCTAATTGAATAAATGGCGCGATAGCCAAGTGGTAAGGCCCCGGTCTGCAACACCGTCATCGCCGGTTCAAATCCGGCTCGCGCCTCTTTTAAAGAGATTGGAATGGTCCAGTCTCTTTTTTAGTTTGCACAAAGTTCTCCTGGTTTACTTTTATAGGGTGGTTTGATATAATATTTTCGGGAGTTTGTTCATTTTTTTATTTGGTGACTCTTATAGGAGGGTTTATGACGCAAAGAAACAAGGAACAACGAATTAATTACAAATTAGATGAAACCATACAGGTAGATCAAAATGAGATAAAAATATATAATGTGCCTTTTGCGGGAAATTCTAATACATGCAGAGAAGTGTTTGTGAAAGGTGATCGTGTTCTGGAATTCAATATTTCAGGAGATCTGACACTGGATCAGCTTGCACAGAAGCCGGTATTCAGGGATGAACTGGTTGAATATCTGTATAGTATCAGCAGACAGCTGGTTTCCATGGTACATAATGGATTGAAGTTAGAAAAAGTTGTATTCGATCTGAAGTATATGTATGTGAGATTGAGTGATTTCAGTATACAATTAATCTATCTTCCGTTTGAAAAGGTAGAACCAATGGAAGGACCGGATGCATTTATCCGTTGTCTGTTAAACAAGATGACGTATGCACACACATCTGCGCTTGAGTGTGCCAATCAGATCATTGATTATCTGAATAGTCAGAAGGAATTCAATGTAATACAATTTAATTTGTTTGTAAAGGAATTACGTTTAAAGAGTCAATTGCTTCTGATAGGTGAGCATGTGTCTTCAGAGAATAAAGAGAAAGCAGCGAATTCAGCGAAGACAGAATCAGCGATTCTGATAGCGGAGGAAGCTGCAAGAAATGCAGATATTGCGAGAATGCAGGCAGAGAGCGAGGCCAAGAGACTGACAGCTTATGCAAAACAGCAGGCAAAGGTTGCAAAAACAGCAGAAGAGATGCGTATGTTGGCAGAAGCTGCAAGAATACAGGCAGAAATCAATCGGCAGAAAGCAGAAAAAGAATACCGGGATCAATCGCAGACAGCAGTTTTGTATGCCTGTCAGGTGCAGGAGCAGCTAGATGATGCTGTAAGAAAAGAATATGAAGAGGCGAAGCTGCGTGCTGAGACAGCAGCTAGGAAAGCGGAGGAAGAATTCAGAAAAGCATCAGCGGAATCTGAACGATTGGCAGAGGAAGTAAGAGCTGCCAGGGAAGAAGAAATGCGTGCAGAAGAAGCAAGGATGCGTGCAGAATATGAAGCAAGAAGAAATTATAAAGAAGCTGAAAAACAGGAGAAGGAAGCCCGACGGAGAAACGAAGAGATTGGAAGACTGTCAGCGACTAGACAGACGAACAGGATTGATCCGGAGGAAGATGAGACAGTTGTTCTTACGAATGTAACAGAGAAAATCGGAAAAATACCGGTACTGATTCGGAAAAAAACCGGTGAACAGATTTATATTAATAAGCAGGCATTTTGTATAGGAAAAGCAGACCAGGGTGTCGATTTTAAGATCATGGATAATAAATCCGTAAGCAGGCGGCATGCTTATATTACAAATATAAATGGTATTTATTATCTTCGAGATAATAATTCCACGAATCATACATATTTGAATGGTGATATGGTCTATAGCAATGTGGAGATCGTTATTCCGGATAACAGTAGTATCCGGCTTTCAAATGAAGAATTTTTATTTAAAATGAATTAGGAGGAGCGGAATATGTTTTGTGACAATTGTGGGTGTGAGATTGCGCCAGAGGTGAAAATCTGTCCTGTCTGTGGAAAGAAAGTAGAGGATATGAATCCGGCAGGTATTACGGATGCCGGTACGATCGAAGATGTTTCTACAACAGCAGACGATAAAGCCGAGACAGCAGATGTGATGAAACAGGCATCAGATATAGAAAAGAATCTATCCGATGCTGCAGATAAAGAAAGTGCAGATGTCATTGATACAGATGATATGGAAGAAGAAGGGACTACTGTTTTAAAAGCAGTTGATCTGGAAAAAGAGACCTCTGTTGATGAAGATGAAGAAGGAACAACGGTTCTGAATTCCGATATGTTAAAGGGACCGGCACCAAATGGAATTCCATCATTCCAGAACAGACCAATGGGAGTGAACAATCAGCCAATGCAGGGACGTCCAATGATGGGACCAAACGGTCAGCCGATGCAGGGACGTCCGGTGATGGGACCAAACGGTCAGCCAATGCAGGGACGTCCGGTGATGGGACCAAACGGTCAGCCGGTGCAGGGACGCCCAATGATGGGACCGAATGGTCAGCCGATGCCGGGACCGAATGGTCAGCCGGTGCCAATGAATGGTGAGGATAAGAAAAAGAACAAGAAGAAGGAAAAGGCTCCAAAGCAGCCAAAGCCACAGAAAGCACCTAAGCCACCGAAAGAGCAGAATGCTTCAAAGGAAAAGAAGGGCAAGGGCGGCAAGATCGCTCTGATCGTTATTCTTATCGTGATCGTTCTTGCAGGCGGTGGAGCTGCAGCAATATTTGTTCCTAAGTTCATGAATTATAATAAAGCTGAGGATGCTTTAAAGAATGGTAAAGTAGATGAGGCAATTGACCTTTATAATAAAGCAAAGCCGATCAAAGATTCTAAGACCAAGGTAAATGGTGGAGCATATTTTGAATACGCAGAGAATCTGTTTGCAGCCGGAAACTTTGTTGAAGCTGCAGATAATTACAGAAAGGCAGCAGGTCTTAACTATGAGGGGGCTGCTCAGAAGGAGAAAGAGAGCTACTTTAGTCAGGCCGAAAAGCTGTATGGTGAGGCAAATTACACAGAAGCAGCAGATTATTATGAGAAAGCAGGAGATGTAAATGGTGCAGCCGATAAGGTAAAAGAATGTTCTTATATGAATGGTTGTGCATTGGAAGGTGAGAAGAAGTACGATGAGGCCATTCAGGCATTTACCGCAGCCGGTGACTATCAGGATGCAGCCGAAAAAATTAAGGAATGTTATTATAATGATGCGGTTGACAAGATGGCAGCAGGCGATTATATTAATGCAAAAGATTTATTTGTAAAGTCAGAATATAATGATTATGCAGATAAAGCAAATGAGTGTCTGTGCTTACTGGCAGAACAGTATGTATCACAGCAGGATTATTCAAAAGCGATCGAGACATATGGTCAGGTCGATTCTTCCTATAAGGACTGTACAGCAGATATAGACGCTGTGCGGATCAAATGGGCAAAGCTTTTGAGTGATGGAAAAGATTATAAGGCAGCAGTAGAGATGTATAGTCAGGTTACGACCAAGGATATGACTAAAAAGATCAACAAAGCAAAGTCTAAATACATCAAGGATCATTTTGACAGTAACGATGAGACTACTATGAATTACATCTGTGATCTTCGTCAGGCAGGTTATGACTCAGCAGATGATGATTATACAGCACTGACAGGCTGGTTTATTGAGTCATTTGTAAATGATGACAAGGAAGATTATAAGAGTAAGAATGATTCAGCTTCATCTGATAAAACGATCTATATCCATACGATGTTTTTAACAGAGAATGATGTAACAATGAACCTGAAAGGTTACGTTGTATATTCAGATGGAACAAAGAGCAATGAAGTTACATTTGGTGAAGTGAAAGACAGATATACAACGTGGATGAGCATTGATTCCTCACAGGCGATCAAGGGAGCAGCTACGTTATACATATATGAGATTGATACAAACCGATTGATAGAGAAGTATGTATTTACTATAGAATAAAGATCGGAAAATAGTACAGATAAAAAGCGGCTGTATTCTGAATTAAGAGTTGCAGACGCTTTTTATGCCGAAGTATGTAGAAAGGAACAGTGGACACATGGAGTCAGTCAGCAAGAGAACAATGTCCAATCAGAATACGGGGAATACAGTACAGCAGATGGAAAGTGAATTTACTCCCGGAGTAGAGATCAAGATCATTGTAGCGGTTATTTTCCTTATGGCGTTCGGTCTGGTCATGATCTTCAGCGCGTCCAGTTATACATCATCTATAAGCAGTGCTACGAATTATGATTCGGCATTTTATTTTAAGAAACAGTTGAAAATGATTATTTTGGGAATGGTGGCTGCCGGAGTGGTAAGCGTGATTCCGTATAAGGCATTTAAGAAGGTCGGACCTTTGATGTATGGTTTATCGATCGTTTTGATCTTTGCTTTAAAAACGCCACTTGGTATAACATCCGGCGGTGCGACCAGATGGTTGAATCTTGGAATAATCCAGTTACAGGTTGCCGATGCTACAAAGGTATGTATGATTATCTTTATGGCATATTATGTCAGCAAATACTGGAAAGAAATGCATAAGTTTCTTAGGATATTTAAGCTGTGGCTGTTTATTGCATTTCAGGCAGGACTGATTCTTGCCATTTCTTCAAACCTGAGTAGCTGTCTGATCTTATTATTGATGGTATTTGTTCTGACCTTTATCGTAGGTAAGAATCCATCCCTGCATATCGGAGTCGGAGTGTTTGGTATTGTCGCTGTGATTATATTGATCATATGGTTGAAGGCAACGATGCCGCTTGAAAGTGAGATGGATAAGTATCCGTATCAGATCCAGCGTTTCTTCGGATGGATCGACCCGGAGCGTTATGCCGGCTCACTTGGTTATCAGCCATTGCAGTCCTTATATGCCATCGGAAGCGGCGGCTTACTTGGAAAGGGGCTTGGAAATGGTACACAGAAGCTGAGTAATATTCCGGAAGCACAGAATGATATGATCTTTGCGATCATCTGTGAGGAGTTGGGATTGGTTGGAGCAATCATTATGTTCCTGATGTTCGGCTATCTGTTGTATCAGATGTTTATTGTTGTAAGAGAATCGAAGAATCTATATGGAAGCGTAGTTGTAATAGGAGTTATGCTTCATATTATCTTTCAGATTATAGTTAATGTATGTGTTGCTGTGAACTTTTTCCCGAATACGGGTGTATCCCTTCCGTTTATCAGTTCGGGTGGTTCGGCGATCCTATGTACCATGATCGAGATCGGTCTGGTGCTTGGCATACGAAGACAGCAATGTAATAGAAAATATTCCAGAATAAATTAATTGAGGAGAGATTATGAGAAAAATAGGAAAAGGCTTAATTCTGACTGCATTATTTGCAGTCTGTACAGTAGGAATGGTCGGGGTAAATCTGAATGCTGCAACTTTGCAGAATAAGGATCAGAAGAGTTATGATATCGAGATCATGACAGATGGACAGATCCCGGGCGCAGACAGTTCGACGACAGAAGCGCCAACAACAGAAGAACCGACAACGGAAGCTCCAAAGAATGGCTGGGTAAAAGAGCCTGATGGTAGAAAATACTATGTAAACGGTGTTGCAAAGACGGGAAGTCATGTAGCGATCAAGGACAGTAATGGCAAGAAATATTATTATTCTTTCGATAAGAAGGGTAATCTTGTGTATGGTCTTGTGAAGGTAAATGGTAAGCTGTACTATCATTCTTCAAGTGACAAGAAGCATCCGGGTGCAGCTGTTACTGGATGGCAGCAGATAAAAGGTAAGAAGTATTATTTCAGCAAGAAGACCTGTGCAGCTTATACAGGATATAAGAAGATAGGAAATTCCAGATATTTCTTTGACAGCAAGGGAAGGATGCTGACAAAGAAATGGAAGACGGTTGAGAAAAGAAAGTATTACTTTGGCAAGGATGGCAAGGCTGAAACAGGACTTGTGAAGATCAGTGGAAAGAAATATTATTTCAGTAAAAAAGGTGTCCTGCAGAAAAGCAAATTTGTAAAATATAAGGGAAAGAAGTATTACCTTGGAAAGACAGGTAAGGCTGCAGCAGGTGAAGTAAGGAAGGTAAATAGTAGCTACTATTACTTTAATAAATCAGCAAGCATGATAAAGAGTTCCTGGATTAAGACATCGAAGGGCAAGTACTATTTTGGTAAGAGCGGAAAAGCCTATACCGGATCACATAAGATCAATAATAAGGTGTATGTATTCCGTTCAAACGGAACGTTGGTAACACAATCAGGTCTGGTGACGATATCCGGCAAGACTTATTATATGAACAGCAATGGTACAGCACAGACCGGATATAAGAAGATTGGTGATGCATATTACTATTTTGGTAAAGATGGTGTTATGTATAGAAAGAAATGGGCGTATGTCGGTGGATATAAGTTCTATTTCTGTTCTAATGGTAAGCGTGCAGTCGAAGTAGATGATGTCATCGGAGATCAGGATGCTTATGAGATCATCATTAATAAGAAAACCAATGTTGTAACTGTATATGCAAAGGATGGAAAGAATGGATATATTATTCCGGTACGTGCTTTTATATGTTCTACCGGTGTGAGCACACCACTTGGTACATTCCATACACAGAGCCGTTACAGATGGCATGAACTGATGGGACCATGCTGGGGGCAGTGGTGCAGTGGTATCTACGAAGGCTATCTGTTCCATTCGGTATACTACAACGATGTAAATAATAACAATGCACTTAGCGTAAATGCTTATAATAAGCTTGGCACAACATGTTCACATGGATGTGTAAGACTGACAGCAGGAGATGCAAAGTGGATTTATGATCACTGCAGTGTCGGAACAAAGGTAACGATCATTAATGAAAGCGGCAGAGATCCATTTCCAAAGCCAACTGCATATAAGCTTCCATCATGGCATACATGGGATCCGACAGATCCTAATATGCAGTATAAATGTAAACAGAAGGGCTGCCACTAGGGAGGACGATCGTGCACACGATTATTAAAAAACTATTTGCGATATCTTTAATATGTATATGTATGTGTGCCTGTGTGTCCTGCAAAAAGGAGGAGACACAGACGGAAGGAACAACAGAGGCGATAACGAATGGATCGGTAGAAGATTCTTCGGCGTTTATTCCGTTGGGAATGGTCATTGATGTTTCACAAAATGATATGATCAAAGATGTAACTTACGAGATAAAAGACACAGAGATCGCTGTTGTGAATTTTAAATATAATGGACTTCAGTGTCAATTTCGGGGATCGGCAGTTCATAATGAATTTGATCTGGCCGGTGTTCAGAATAATGGTGACGGAAATATGGTTGTAACTTCTGTAGGAAGTTATAATGCGACCTATTATAAGCTGGATCCCGGAAGAGTGGTATTCTGGAGCGATGAAAATATTCATTACAGTCTGTATGTATATGTTACGGCGGAAGATTCTGTGTTAGAGGAGATTTTGTCAAATCTGATATTTGAGAATCATTATACGGAGCGTGCCGATGTAAAGAAAAGTACAGAGGCAGCAGCCGAAGAGTTTGCCGGACAGGTTATAACGATCATTCAGAATAAGGATATGCAGGCCTTATCAGAGATTATGAATTATCCGCAGGAGCTTGGAAGCGGACAGTCGATCGGAAATATAGATGAGCTTATGGCGATTCCGGCAGAAGATATTTTTACAAAGGATATTCTTGAAGCCGTGAATGAAGATTCTCTGGCTAACCTGCGACAGGGCAGAGATGGCGATTCTTATCTTATTGGTTCAAATTATAAAAACATCTATTTTCGAAAAAATGCAGATGGAGATTTTAAAATTGTAAAAATAAATAATTAAGAATAGAAAGCAGCCCATTTAGCTGCCCGTAATGCATAGACTGCCCCTGCAATAATATGTGCGAGGATTTCGTTGTGAGATGCATATTGCCGGTAAATACGAGCGCCCGTTCGAGCTCAAAGAGCGAGTTGACGCAAGAATATTTAAAAATCAGGCATATGAAGCGAACAGAAACCGCAGTAAGTTATTGCAGGGGCAGTCTATGCATTACGGGCAGCTAAATGGGCTGCTTTTTATGTGAAAAAAATATGGCGAAAATCTTGTAGAATTCTGTAGGAATAATGCCTACGATATGAATTGTAGAGATGGGAAGATAAATGTAGAATTATTTTGTGTAATGGACAGGCTGGGTCTGACTGTCCGAAAATAAAGCAGGAGGGTACATATAAATGGGAAATAAATATCTGATAAAGGAAGCGGCAAAGCTGGTTGATGTGGAGCCTCATGTATTAAGGTATTGGGAAGAGGAACTTGATATGCGGATCAAGCGGAATGATATGGGACATCGATATTATGATGAGCAGGATATCCGCATTTTAAAGAAGATAAAGGAATTGAAGGATCGCGGAATTCAGCTTAAGGCAATACATGAACTGGTGCAGAAAATGTATGATATTTTGGAAAATGGTGTTCCGGCAGAGGATGCATCCAAAGAGGTAGAGGCAGATTTTACCTCGGAGTTAGTGAATACGGTAACACAGATCGGTGAAGATGTGGATGACGATCAGGCAAGGATCGTGGATTTCAAGCTGGTTCAGTTCCAGTCCATGATGTCAAAGATCGTTGGAAATTCCATAAAGGAGAATATTAAGCCAATCAGTCAGGCAGTGACAGCGGAGACAACCGAGCAGATAGCAAAGCAGATGGATGTCATTATGAGAGAACAGGACGAGCGGGCTGAGGAGCGGTACCGAAGACTGGATACCGTGATCCGGGAAATGCAGCAGACCAGACGGGAGATTGCGGCAGCAGAAACTACCGGAAAAAAGAAAAAACATTTCTTTGGCAAGAAAAATAAGTAACAATGTATGCAGATTCATCTATCATTCGTTTTCTTTATAAAAACTTCATATAAGAGGCTGCAAAAGCATGATATAATGAGCGTAAGCCGAGCAATGCAGAATAAAAAGTACATAGACCGAATGTAAGCTTGCTTACAATGAGGTCTATGTAGTTTTTATTCTATAGTGCGAAGCACGGACATCGAGTAATCAGAAAGATTACGAGATGAGCATTGCGAGAGAAAAGACATCGAGTAATCAGAAAGATTACGAGATGAGCATTGCGAAGGAAAAGACATCGAGTAATCAGAAAGATTACGAGATGAGCATTGCGAAGGAAAAGACATCGAGTAATCAGAAAGATTACGAGATGAGCATTGCGAAGGAAAAGACATCGAGTAATCAGAAAGATTACGAGATGGGTATTGAAAATTTTTTATAAAGGAAAACATATGAAGATCATTAAAAAAGTTAAATGGGCATTGGTTTCGGTTTGGATTTTTATCGTGTTGATCATGGTGATAGGAACGATTGTGATCGGACGAAGTTATCTGTCAGAAATGTTTGGAGATGGATATAGTATACAGTCATTATATTCCATTAGTGATCCGATCAAGGAGACCTATAGAAATCTGTCGATTATCATGTCGGAGGTACAGGAAGATCTGCAGACAAATCCCAATAAATTTTATGATAAAAAATATTTTGAAAGTTTGAATCAGAAAGCTGGAAATTACAGGACATCGGTTCTCGTCTATCTGAACGGAGAATTTGTATATTCCGGAATACAGAAAGATATAGAGGAACTGGAATCCTCGTTACTTACTAAAAGAACCATTTATACAAATGGTGAAAGAGACATTGATCAGGATAACAATTTATCGGAAGTCAGTGTGGAAGATATGGGGGCACAAGGTTCATACTCATTTGGAGAGAATGGAAAAACCTATGAATATATGTTGACTACCCCGCAAGCATATCTGTGTAATGAGATTGATTATCAGATTGACGGAAAACCGATCAGCGTTTTTCTGGTTACCTACTATGGTAATTATGTCAGCCAGTTTAAGAGTGCACTTGTGGGTTTCATTTTTATGATGTTTTTGATCATGCTTGTGTTGACGACGGCATTGTCAGCGCTGGTATATACACAGTTTATTCGACCGTTGGTACGATTAAAAGAGGCAGCAGAGGAGATCGGTACAGGAAATTTGAACAGCCCGGTCGACGTGAGCAGCAGCAGAAAAGATGAGATCGGAGAGTTATGCCGGTCATTTAATGACATGAGGGTACGTTTGAATGAGTCTGTTGAGCTTAAGATGCAGTATGAGGAAGAGAACAGAGAGTTGATCAGTAATATTTCCCATGATCTGAAAACGCCGATCACGACGATCAAAGGTTATGTCGAAGGTCTGATGGATGGTGTGGCAGATACGCCGGAGAAACAGGATCGCTATCTGAAGATGATCTATAATAAGGCAAATGAATTGGATGCGTTGATTAATGAGCTGTCGCTCTATACAAATATTACGAACAATGCGATACCATATGAATTCCACAGGGTATCAGTTAAGGATTATTTTAATGATTGTATGGAAGAGGTTCGGGCAGATCTGTTGTCACATAATATGACTCTTACTTATAATAACTATTGTGCAGAAGATGTAAAGGTTGTCGTTGATCCGGATCAGTTGAAGCGAGTTATCAACAACGTTGTTACGAATGCGATCAAGTATACAGACAAAGAGGAAGGTCATATTGACATTTCTATAGAGGAAAGTGAGAAGATGATCAAGGTATCGATCAATGATGATGGACGGGGTATTGATAAAGAGAGCCTGCCGCATATATTTGACCGAACCTATCGTGCAGACAATGCAAGACGTTCCAGAGGCGGAAGCGGACTGGGACTTGCTATCTGTAAGAAGATCGTGGAAGAACATGGTGGAAAGATCTGGGCAACCAGTACGAAAGGCGAGGGTACAACGATCTATTTCACATTGAAGAAGTACATCAAGGAGGAAAATAAAGATGAGCAGAATATTGATAATTGAAGATGAACTTAGTATTGCAGAACTGGAGAGAGATTATCTGGAGTTAAATGATTTTGAAGTCGAAATAGAGACAAACGGAGCAAAGGGTCTGGATAAGGCACTGGAGAATGACTACAGTCTGATCCTGCTTGATCTGATGCTGCCGGATCTGGATGGATTTGAAATCTGTCGTCAGATTCGTGAGAAGAAGGATATTCCGATCATCATGGTAACAGCGAAGAAGAATGATATTGATAAGATTCGTGGATTGGGACTTGGTGTTGATGATTATGTAACAAAACCCTTCAGTCCAAGCGAACTGGTTGCCAGAGTAAAAGCACATATCTCCAGATATGAGAGATTAATCGGTTCAACTGCATTGCAGAATGATGTGATCGAGATTCGTGGTTTGAAGATCGATAAAACTGATCGTCGTGTCTATGTGGATGGCGAAGAGAAGGTATTTACAAATAAGGAATTTGATCTTTTGACCTTCCTTGCAAGCAATCCGAATAAAGTATTTTCAAAGGATGAACTGTTCAATAAGATTTGGAATATGGAGAGTATCGGGGATATAGCGACCGTAACGGTTCATATTAAGAAGATTCGCGAGAAGATTGAATTTGATACATCTAAGCCACAGTATATCGAGACTGTATGGGGCGTAGGATACAGATTCAGAATGTAGTGAGACAGAAATTATTCAGGCAGGAGAGAGCGTATCAGGGCTTTGGATTGTAAGAGGTTCTGATAAGGAGATAACAGATGAAGATAGAAGTATTATATGAAGATAATGATATATTGGTTGCTGTGAAGCCGTACGGACTGCCATCACAGCCGGATAAGAAGAATTCTGAAAATATGGTCAGTATGTTGAAGCTCCGTATCTTTGAGAAAGAGCATCGGACAGAGGAACCGTATCTGGCACCGATCCACAGATTGGATCGACCGGTTGGCGGCATTATGTTATTTGCAAAGAATAAAGAAGCTGCGGCAAAATTGTCTAAACAGAGCGAAGATGGTGAGATGGTCAAATATTATCAGGCGATCTTAACAGGTGAACTTCCGAATGATGCCGGAACGATCACGAATTATCTGATTCATGATAACCAGACCAATGTCACAAGGATTGTGGATAAAGATACACCGGGAGCAAAATTAGCAGAGCTTGATTATGAAGTGTTAGATGTCATGGAGACAGATGATGGAATCTTAAGCTATGTGCTGATCAATCTTATCACAGGCAGAACACATCAGATCCGTGTTCAGATGGCTGGTAAAAAAGCAGGCATTTGGGGTGATACAAAGTACAATCCTAAGTTCCGGAAGACAAAAAAATCTTATAAACAGATCGGTCTTCATGCATCCAGGCTGGAATTTGAACATCCTGTGACAGGAGAACACATGGTATTTAAGAATGAGCCGGAAGGCAAGGCATTCGAGATTATCGAGCTGGATGAATTTTAGAGATAAAAACCGAAGCTATAGGACAAAATGTGTTGATAAAAACCGCCTTCAACCCTGATAAATAAAGGGATGAAGGCGGTTTAATCTTTTTCAAATAAAATTTGAGGGTGAAAAATATGCTGATAGCTGAATCTGTCTACTACATATATCTATTTGGTTTTTGGGATAGATGTCGGATAGATTACATCTTCAAAGCCATTATAGCTGTGAACCCAGCGCATATTTCCATCGCTGTCATATTCTATTAAGTAGCTTATGATTTCGTCCCTGAAAGTCATAATAAGAACGTTCTGATCATTTATCTCATAGGTTCCTGTCCGTGTCGTCTGCCCTTTTTCGGTGACGGTCATATCTTCTGAGAAGGTAAAGTTCCCCTGATCCTCTACTGTCCATAGGGAATCGCACAGTTTTTCTTCAACTGTCCGTTCATCCCGTTTTTCAGGAAGATGGGTCATAACGAAATAGATTGAGACAAATGCTGCTGTGAGGATCAGAACAACGATAATGGTTATCTTCATAACTTTGAAGGTATGTGTCGTTTTCCTCTGTCTGGACAGGGATGCCTGCTGATCTTTGATCATATCCTGATAGGAGGCTGTGATACTGTAGCTTGAGCCTGCGATACTATTTGTCTTGTTTGTTGATAGTTCCTGTGTTGATTTTAACCGCAGGATAGCAGTCTCGGTCATGCCTTTGGTATTGATGTCTTCGGTCTGATCCGGAAGCTCTTTTTCCTGCAGGTATTGTTCGGAGATGGGAAGTCTGCCTGACTTGTCTGTTCCATTTTTCAGATGGAAGGAAGAATGGGTCTGTTCTTGTTCACTCATTTATTTATCCCTCGGTTTATATACGCAATTTATCATGGATACTATATACACAATTGGTAGAAAATGCAAGAAAAAAATATTTTGCATTCTATAAGAACAATTCCACGAGAACAAGCTATGAGAACAAGCAAAAATCCCTTGAAAATATTGGACTATATCTATATAATGACAGAAGGTATGTAACTTTTTAAAAGACAGGTATAGATGTCAGACACATTTAAAAGGTTACACGATAGAATTATTTTATGAGTATATAAAGGAGAAAATTGAGATGGCTAATGAAAAGAAATTAGTAGAGGCTATTACTTCCATGGACGAAGATTTTGCCCAGTGGTACACAGATGTTGTAAAGAAAGCAGAGCTTACAGATTATTCAAGTGTAAGAGGATGCATGATTTTACGACCGGCCGGTTATGCCATCTGGGAAAATATACAGAAGGAACTCGACAGAAGATTCAAGGAAATAGGCGTAGAAAATGTATATATGCCATTGTTCATTCCTGAAAGTCTTCTTCAGAAGGAGAAGGATCACGTAGAAGGATTTGCACCTGAAGTTGCATGGGTAACACAGGGTGGCTTGGATCCACTTCCGGAGCGTTTATGTGTAAGACCTACATCAGAGACTCTGTTCTGTGATCTGTATTCGAATATCATTCATTCATATAGAGATCTTCCAAAGGTTTATAACCAGTGGTGTTCAGTTGTTCGTTGGGAAAAGACAACCAGACCTTTCCTTCGTTCGATGGAATTCTTATGGCAGGAAGGTCATACGGCACATGCTACAGCAGAAGAAGCAGAGGAAAGAACCATCCAGATGTTAAATGTCTATGCTGATTTCTGTGAGCAGGTTCTGGCTATTCCTATGATCAAGGGACGTAAGACAGATAAAGAGAAGTTTGCAGGTGCAGAGGCTACTTATACGATCGAAGCTCTGATGCATGATGGTAAGGCACTTCAGTCCGGTACAAGCCATAATTTCGGAGATGGATTTGCCAAGGCATTTGGCGTTCAGTATACAGACGCAAATAATAAATTACAGTATGTACACCAGACTTCATGGGGTATGTCAACCAGAATTATCGGCGCGATCATCATGGTTCATGGTGATGACAGCGGCCTGGTGCTTCCACCAAGAATCGCTCCTACACAGGTTATGATCATTCCGATCAACCAGAAGAAGGAAGGCGTTCTTGAAAAGGCACAGGAGATCAAGGCAGCTCTTTCTGAGAAGTTCACAGTTAAGCTGGATGATTCCAATAAGAACCCAGGCTGGAAATTCTCTGAGCAGGAGATGCGCGGTATCCCTGTTCGTATCGAGATCGGACCAAAGGATATCGAAGCTGGTCAGGCAGTTATCGTACGTCGTGATAACAGAGAAAAGACAGTTGTGTCATTAGATAATATTACAGAAGCAGTTGGAGAGATCCTTGAGAAGATGCAGGCAGACATGCTTGCAAAGGCAACTGCTCATAGAGATGCCAATACACATGAGGCTCATAACTGGGAAGAATTCACTGACATTCTGACAAGAAAGCAGGGATTCATCAAAGCTATGTGGTGTGGCGACAGAGCCTGTGAGGAAGCGATCAAGGATGAGACCGGTGCAACAACCAGATGTATGCCATTTGAGCAGGAGCATCTGTCCGATGTCTGTGTGCATTGCGGTAAGCCTGCAAAGACGATGGTATACTTTGGCAAGGCATACTAAGAGGAACATCGGCAAAGACGATGGTATACTTTGACAAAGTATAATAAAAGAAAGAGTAGCCATTAGCAGATGATAGATAAGTAGTGTATTTGGTTTTGCAGAATTTATGATACTTGCAATAGGTGATAACAAACATATTAATAGATTGTTATCACCTATTTTAATGTAATATATATTTGGGATGGAATATGCTGTTTTCAATTGATATCATGAAATATGGCATAGATGATGACGCTTGAGGGTATATTGGATGAAAAAGCTTGTTAATACCCAGCCGAAGGATAGGCATACGGGTATGACAGCTAGAAAACAGAAATGATACCCAAGTGAGAGGTAGGCATGTGGGTATGTGAAGTGGTAATCTAAAAGTAGACACCAACCCTATTATTGTAGACAATACTTTTTAGTAAGAGTATCATCAAATCAT
>NZ_WWTL01000007.1:0-163895 GCF_009874105.1 Clostridium sp. BIOML-A1
TAGGCTTGATGGAATCATCGTGATGCCAGTAATCGTGTACCAAAACAAATACTTTTTTACTCATAAGTTATACGTCCTTTCATCACCATTTTATGGCTACGTTTTTGTGAATTCTCGTTTTTTAGATGTGCGTTAAATTCCGATTTTATTGTCTCTATTATACCATAATGATACTATTATAAAAAAGCAAAAAGAGCTCCTTCGAGCTCTTTTGGGTCAGTTCTGCAAACTTGAAGTTATAAAATCACAGTCCAAAACAGGGCACATCTTTTAACTGCAATACTTTATTCGTGAATTTCCAATGGTAGATTGTCAGGGTCATAAAAGAATGTCATTCTTTTACCTGTGTAAATATCAAGTCTAATCGGCTCAGTTATGATGCCCCTTTTATTCAATTCCCTTACGGTATTATCGACCGAGTCTACAGCAAAGGCAAGATGCCGGAGACCGTAAGCTTCTGGATAACTGGGGCGCTTCGGACAATTTTTAATGATAAAAAGTTCTAATTCCATCTCATCGAGTTGAAGATCAATTTTGTAATCATCACGTTCTGGTCTGTAATTTTCTCGAATAATAGAAAAACCTAATAGATCCACATAAAAATGCTTTGATTGCTCATAGTTGCTCCCAATAATGGCAATATGATGAACTTTTTTCAAATTCATGGTGTATTTACCTCTTTCCTACTTTGTTTGAATACATGAAATATAATATCATAAGAACGCATCTAATCAAACTTAAATACATTAAGCCCTATTTCTTCATCATAAACTCTGTCAACTTTTCCATCAATGACCGTAATTACCATTTCACAGGTTGCACTCACGACAGCTCTGTTCAGATGCCCTCCAAACACTTCACCTTTCTCATTTCCGACACTCATATGAAGATGCGCATAATATTCTCCATAGAATCTTTTGACGTATACTTGCAAACCAAGCTGTCACTCATTGCCCGAGTGACAGCTTGGTTACTTGCTATCCCTGATACCTTATTCTTTCAACCAGCGTTTCCTTTTTCAGATTACTGCTTAAAACGCAGGAAAGTACAATCTGCAACAGACCGACCAAAAAAATCATAATAAAAATTGGTACGATTGGAACATGATAGATATTTATTCCAAATATTCCCATATGTTTTGCATAGGAAAAAAGTGCATAGCCGAGCGGCAGACCAATGATCAAAGCTACGCATATGGTGCCAACCGTAAAAATCAGTCCCTGTAACTGCAGGCATAAATTTAATTGTTTATTTGTCATGCCCACAGCCTGTAATACACCATATTCCTGCTTTTTTGTCGTAATATTCATGATCATGGTATTCGCCATATTCATAAACCCGATGAGTCCTACAATAGCCATAAACAGATAACAGCCAAGCTTCATCATGCTGCTTGCAAATTCGGCAGATTGTAACTGCGCATGATAAGTATCCATTTTTATATGCGAAGTATTAGAAATCAAAGTATTCAGACTTTGTTCTACAGATGCCACATCTTTTTTATCACAGTCCACCCACAGATAGCCATAGGCTGTTCCTCTCGGATTCATGGAACGATATACACCTTTCGGAATGACAAGATAAGTGTCCGCACTTACAAAAGATCCTGCAATCTTTCCCTGATAGGTATAGGTTCCACTTCCATTCTCAAAGTCAAATGCAATGGATTCACCCGGAGCATATCCATCTTGTTCCATCCACGCCAACCAACCAAAGAAAATATCACCATTCTTTACCGCCTGATCATAGTCCATAGAGCCAATATCCCCTTCTTGGCGCATAAAATCAAAATCCTTTTTACTCACAATAGTAGCCGGAAATCTTGTTCCGTTCAGATTTACAGAGACAATCTCTCTCGTCATGACATCTGTTACTCCCGGAATGCTTTTGATTTCTTCAATCAGCGAATCATTCAATGGATCATCCGTCAGAATCGTATCCAGATTATTCTCCGGATATCTTTCATCATACTCAGCAGAATAGTCAAGCTGCAGTTCAAATTGTCCATAATTAACGGAAAGACGTGCTTCATGCTCCGTGTCAATATTCCCCACATAATTAGAGATAATCACAAACAATACGCAAGAAAAACCCATTGTGAGGATAGTACCAATAGTTCTTTTGGGATTACCCGTTACATTTGCCATTGCCATAGAAAACACGGTGACATTTTTTCTGCCATTTCGTTTTCCTTTTTTTTGTGTTTCTGCATTTTCTAAATACCGTGTTGCTTCGATAGGTGAAATCCGTGAAACAATTTTCATTGGTTTACGCAGTGCCAAAGCAACGGTAAGAAATGATACGAAAATACAGAGAAGCATAACAGGCAGGGAAAACAGAGGCACCTGCTGATTTTGAACACCCATAGAACCAGTTCCGGTTGATACAAGGTTCCCCTGTTCTACCAGCCAGTTAAAACCGCATTTTGCAATCAGAAAGCCAAAAAGCAATCCAACCGGTATTGAAAAAAATGTCAAAAAAATGCCCTCTCTGAAGATCAGTTGTTTCATCTGCTTTTTTGTCGCTCCCAGAGCCTTGATTTTTCCATACTCCTGTATCTTGTTGGCAATACCGACCTGAAAAATATTATAAATGACCACAACAGAGAAAAGTACAATTGCAAGAATCAAAACCCCGCATACCGCAATCGTTTCATAACTCGGCTGCAAGACCCATTGCAAATAGAGATCATTGACAATAACGTTTTTTTCTTCGATCCCACAAGCTGCTGCAATCTGCCTTATAACCGAATCAATATTATTCATAGATACATTTGCAGAATCATTTAAAGTAAAATAAATATTATACTGTCTGTCATTCTCTGCGACGTGCTCATCATAAAACTCCTGTGACCCGAAAGCAACATAAGATGCCTCGATGGTATACTCATCCCGGTCATATAGGATTCCGCTGACAACAAATTCTTCCGGCTTATATTCTGACCGCATCCCTGCACGGTAATCCAGTGTAACCGTATCTCCGACCTTTACATCATCATATCCCATTTCACTAAAAAATGCTCTTCCTGCGGCAATTTCCTGCGTTCCCCCCGGATACTTTCCTTCCTTTAACTCATATTCCTTATTATAGGGAAGCATTTTTCTTGCAGTCTCATCCATGCAGACAAAACCACCGTTTTCGTTGCCTTTAATTATGCCTTCTGTACACATAATTCCTATTGCATCTATTTCTGCACGGCGGCGTACGTCCTTTAACTGCAAGGCATCTGCTGCGACAAACAAACCATAATTGCTTCCATATGAGCCTGCCGCCTGACTTTTCTGTAAACGGATCATTCCATTTCCCACAGTACTGATAATCACAAGCAGCATCGTAGTCAGACATATGGACATCATAATCAGTATACTTCTTGTCTTGTTCTTTTTGTCATTGCTATATGCAATCCTGCTTATTGTCTTCATCTAAAATCCACCACCTGTCCGTCCTCAATCACCAGAATACGGTCAGCGACCTGTGCAATTTCGTCATCATGGGTAATCATTACAATTGTTTGTCCATATTTTTTTGCTGTCATCTTAAGCAGGGCGATTACCTCATCACTGGTCTTGGAATCAAGATTTCCTGTCGGCTCATCTGCAAATATAATTTCCGGACGATTCACCAGTGCTCTTGCAATTGCTACTCTCTGTTGCTGTCCTCCGGATAACTGATTTGGCAGATTGTAAATCCTCTTTTCAATTCCCAAAGTTGCAATGATATCATTTACATACGCTTCATCCACTTTTCTTCCATCCAGCCCCAGTGGCAGTACAATATTTTCCCAGACATTAACAGATGAAACCAGATTAAATGCCTGAAAAACAAATCCGATTTTTCTTCTGCGGAAAACAGCAAGGGCATCTTCATTCATCCTGTATAAATCTTTCCCTGCTAAAGTAACACTGCCTTTCGTTGGGGTATCAAGCCCTCCTAGCATATGAAGTAATGTACTTTTACCGGAACCTGACTTTCCAACAATTGCGACAAATTCCCCCTGCTCAATCTGAATGTCCACCTGATTGACCGCCTTGACCTGATTCTCACCTGCGCCATAAAACTTACAAAGCTGCTTGGTTTCTAATATCACACTCATGTGTTGCCTCCTTTTCAATTCTGTAAAGCGTACCTTTTCAGCACGCGTCAAGTCTCGCAGCTGCTCGACTTGAAATATTTGGTCATTTTTCAACCTACATCCTAATTGTATCAGGACAATCTTTCATTTCACTTTCAAAAAACGAGCAGAACTCTTACAGAATTGTAAGGGTTCTGCTCGTTTAAAATTTAACCAACATATGGTAATTGAATCACAAACGTGCTTCCTTTTTTCTTTTTGCCGGAGGTTACCGTAATCGTACCTGCGTGTTTTTCGATAATTTCTCTCGATAGAAAAAGTCCGATTCCTGTACCACTCTTTTCCATAACCTCCTTGGAACTTCCTCTGTAAAATCGTTGAAAAATTTTATGATACTCATTCTGCGGAATACCAATTCCCTGATCCTCAATTTCCATTCTTACAAGATCGTTTCTTTTTTGTAACCGGATAAATATTTTTGAACCACCCGGACTGTACTTGACCGCATTATCCAGAACGTTGATCACAGCTTCACCAAGCCACCTTTTATCCTGCATAATCGTGCATGTTTCCAGCTCTTTCTCATAGTCAAAAACGAATTCAATTTCTTTCTCATCCGCTTTAGGATAAGTGCGGTTCACAGCAGATATGACAGTATCCATAAGCGGAAGTTTTTTCTTATTAATCTGAATCAGTCCAGTTTCCATCTTGGATATTTCAAGAAGCGATTGCAATAATGTCTCCAGTCCATCCAGAGCACTCCGACAACGGATACGAAACTCCTCCTGTTCTGTAGCACTTAAGTCATTCTGCATCAGCACACTAAAACATGTATCCAAAGCTGCAACCGGTGTCTTTAACTGGTGAGAAATATCAGAAACCATTTCTTTCGTGTTCTCTTTTTCTGCCCTTGCTTCTTCCTTTATCAACTGAATATGATGTCCGATTGCTTCAAGCTGGTCATTCAATTTTTCCAGTTCTACATAATTTTCCGTTTTCAGTAAATCATCAAATTTATTTTCACGGAATCTGATCAGAATTTCTTCCAACTGGTCTAAAATTTTCTGATGACACGCATCTTCTTTTTTCTTCCAATAAAGTAAAAAAGTCAAAAGAAGCACGCATATCACAGTGCTTACAGCACCGGTCACCATAACCTGATGCCGGAATTGCAAATAAAATGCATTCCCTTTATTTCCCCAGTATCCATATTGCTCCAATAATTGCCTTCCCCGTTCATTGGTTTCAATATCTTTATCCTTAAGCAATTCCGAAACAGCATCCAGCCCGGAAAATTCTTCCTTTGCAGCAATGTCTGTCATAAGATTCATTTTATATTTATAATCTTCATAAAACACATACGTGGTAACGCAATTTAATATTGCAAACAATATTATGACAGACAATACCAAGGAGAGCACTACTGTAATCTTCTTGCGATATCTCTTTGTCACTGCCTTACCTCCTGATTCCATATATACCCAAGACCTCTGATATTCTTTATATAGACCGGTGCAGCCGGATTGTCTTCGATTTTCTCACGGAGTCTTCTGATATTGACAGCGATTGTATTTTCATCCACAAAATCCCCTTCCAGATCAAACACATTTTCCAATATTTGTGTTTTTGAAAGAATCTTTTTCGGATTCTGAAGAAAAAAAGTCAGCATTTTCAACTCCGTTTTTGTCAGACTGATTTCACGATTCTTTATCAGGACTTTCATTTCTCCTGCGATAAATACGATATCTCCCGAAATCATCTTTCCGGCTTCCGTTTTCTCCTGTCTGCGGCGGAAATGTGCTTCTATTTTCAAAAGAAGTACCGAAAGACTAAACGGCTTTGTAATATAATCATCTGCCCCTGCTTCATATCCCATAACCTGATCCATCTCCTGATCCAGTGCTGTAAGACAAATAATGTATGTATTATAATTGCATCTCATCCACCTTACAAATTCCAGTCCATTCCCATCCGGAAGATTCACATCACAAATGATAACATCCACATTATTATCACTTGCAATTCTTTTCGCTTTTTTCACTGATTCTGCCGAAAAAACCTCATATCCGGATTTTTTCAATGAGAATGCAATTCCACGATTTAAATTTTCATCATCTTCAACCACGAGTATACCTGGCATAGCATATGCACCTCTCTTTATTAACTATATATATTTAATATCAGAGTAGATATTGTTTTTATAACATCACAGTATTGGATATTTTCCACGAAACAATTTTAACTGTTATATTTTATTATCAAATATCTCTCAAGCCTTTGAAAATACTAAGTTTATCGCAGGTGAGCTTTCCCTTATGTTATATCTTCCCATACTGATTTACGAACTCTGATAAGGGAAAATACAAGGGAAAGAAAATCCTATAAAAACAGTATAACACAAAATAAAAACGACATGGTGAACTGATTGAAATGCTTCTATATTTTTATTAATTTAAAGGTGACACAACATGAATACCATTTACGCAGAATACAACATGTACCACAACAGCATTGACATTTATACATCTGCCGGATATATGTTACTCTATATCTTGATGGAACTATGCAGATGTGGGTGGATGCTGAAGCTTCCTTGAAAATTTGATAATTTAACATCAAAAATGAGTTGTTCATGCCTGGGACAGTCTTCGGGTTGCTTTTACATAGTTTCCACTTTCAAAAAATAAAAAAATTTGTGTTTTTGAAAGTGACATCTTGCATATACTATTAGCAGACAGTATACTAAGTACAACGAGGCGGTTTCGAGAAATGAAAAAAATTCAATTTTTGAAAGTGGGTGACTATATGAAGACAATCACGAGAGCAAAATATCTCGATAGAATCATTGAACTGAATGGCACTCCTGACATCAAGATCATCACTGGTATTCGTCGATCTGGTAAGTCCAAACTAATGCAGGCGTATATTACGTATCTGAAGAGCAACTTTGAAAACATCAATATTATCTTCATTGACTTCATGGATTTAGCATATGAAGAAATCAGGGAATACCATGCCTTACACGCCTATGTGGAAGAACATTATCAGAAAGATAAAACGAACTACCTGTTTGTAGACGAGGTTCAGATGTGTCCCAAGTTTGAGCTGGCAATCAATAGCCTGTACTCTAAGGGAAAATACGACATCTATGTAACAGGCTCTAATGCTTTCCTGTTGAGTGCAGATCTGGCAACGCTGTTTACCGGACGCTATATCGAAATTCATGTGTTTCCTTTCAGTTTCCAGGAATATTGCCAATTTTATGATGATATTAATGACAAAGATAAGCTCTTCGATGAGTACGCTATCAAGGGCGGTTTAGCAGGTTCCTATGCTTATAGAACCGAAAAAGACAGAACAAACTATATCAAAGAGGTCTACGAAACTATTGTTACAAGGGATTTGGTACAGAAATATGCTCTCCCTGACACTTTAGTTTTACAACATCTGAGCGAATTCCTTATGGATAATATCAGCAACCTGACTTCTCCTAATAAGGTCAGTCAGCTACTAACAGCAAATGAGACTCCAACCAATCATGTAACCATCGGCAAGTACATTAAATATTTGTGCAATGCTTTTGTATTTTATGATATTAAGAGATACGATATCCGAGGTAAGAAATACCTTGAAAGCTCTGAAAAGTTCTATTTGTGTGACAGCGGTATTCGATATGCAATACTCGGAAGCAGAAATATAGATTATGGCAGAGTATATGAAAACATCGTTTGCATCGAGCTTCTTCGCCGTGGATATGATGTTTATGTTGGCAAGCTCTATCAAAAGGAAATCGACTTTGTTGCTCAGAAAGGTAGCGAGAAGTTTTATATTCAGGTCAGCGACAACATTTCCATGCAGGAAACATTTGAGAGAGAATGCTCTCCTCTGCTTCAGATTCGAGATGCTTATCCGAAAATGATTATTGCCAGAACCAAACATCCTCAATATAGCTATGAAGGAATTGAAATTCACGATATAGCCGATTGGTTACTACAAGAATAAGCAGAGCAAAATATCTCCGTCATTCTCTTTTGAAATGATGGAGACATTTTTATTATGACGGAGATTGTAGAGCAGAAAATTGTATTAGGTAACAAAAATCCTTATGTTTTATAACCCGGAATTTATTTGCTTTTCTTCTCTTTGCTGCGTCTCACTAACGCGATAAATAGTTCAATGAATCCGGCACATAGCCATATGGTACCTAACGCAATATTTTCTGCCCAGAACCAAAACAATGATATAACGATCCATATAATCGCTAAAATAAAAATCACCTTGCTTCTCATGATTTTTCTCCTGAAAATCCCGATTCATCACATGTGTTCAACGCATCTAATCAAACTTAAATACATTAAGCCCTGTTTCTTCATCATAAACTCTGTCAACATTTCCATCAATGACCGTAATTACCATCTCACAGGTTGCACTCACGACAGCTCTGTTCAGATGCCCTCCAAACGCTTCACCTTTCTCATTTCCGACACTCATATGAAGATGAGCATAATATTCTCCATCTTCAACAGTCATACATGGAGCATACTCCTACAACTTAAAACTTACTGCACTTTTTCACTAAGTTTTAATTCCCTATAGTTGCATATCAAGCTCCGAAAAAATAAAGACGACCAGTCTTATCATAAAACCAATCATCTTTATTTATTCGTATATTGTATTTTATATCTCATCCTTTGGACAAAATCGAATCATTTCTACGTTCTCTCTAAACCAGAAGTTTACGGTCTACCACTATTAGTTCATAAAAATATGCATCAGAAATCCGATTAATACACAAACAACAAATGTTATCAGTGCACTACCTATAACTAAAAAAATCTTCTGATATGGGCGTTTACCTATTTCTCTCTGCTTTTGTATATCATCCAATAGTTTCCCCTCAGAAAATGCAACAATTTCTTTATAGGTTTGAACATCATTATCTTTTTTTACCTTTTCAACCTGAAAGGCAAAGTACATAGAGAGTGCCCAAATGATTCCCCAAGGGATGAATGCCCAAACGCCAAGCCACATAAATAGCGGAACTGCCGAAACTACAGTGACAATCAGCATTATAGTGTAGATTTTTCCATAGCGGTTCATTTTTACAATTTCTTCTTTTTGAATTACATCTTTCATAACTTCAATATCTCCTTTGATTAGATTATCAAGAGAAATTTGAAAGATTTCACTCAGTAATACCAAACTATTCACATCTGGATAGCTTTTATCATTTTCCCAATTTGAGATTGTTTGTCTTGAAACATAAACTCGATCGGCTAACTTCTCTTGGGATAATTGTACTTCCTGACGATGTTTTTTTATTTGTTTTCCGAGTTCCATCTCTTCACCTCCTAGTATACTCATACTAATCAAAAAGTCATATTTTCGCTATCAAAGGACATTGACATCAAGGTTTTTAGTGTGTCAAAAGTCTTTTACATTCCAGGTCGGCGATATAGCACGTTCTTTGTCCTTACTTTTCGGATTCACAACCCCCTATAAAAACGCCAATATTCTCTCCACTACAAACACTGTCACACAGGCGGCAGCCGCTACAACTACCAGCCCTTTTTCACGGATACCAAAGATAACCGCTACGACAAATCCTGCGATCGCACTGATAACACTTTCCGTACTGTAGAAAATCGCCGGAAGGGTAAGTGCCGTTAGGCAGGCATATGGCACATAGTATAAAAACGAACTTAAAAACCGATTCTCTATCTTTTTTCTGAATAACACCAATGGCACTGCACGGATCAGATATGTGACAACCGCCATTGCGATAATATATGTATATACACTCATCTCTATTCTTCTCCTTTTTTCTTAACCGGCGCAACGATCGCACCAATTGCTGCTGCCGCTACTGTACATATAACGATCGATATTCCGGTCGAGATAAAGTGGAATATCGGAACATAATATAAAAGGATACTGAACAAAGCTGCCACGCATACCACAAATAACACAGATTTTGACTTCTTAGCAACCGGAACAACGATCGCCACGAACATGCCATAAAGTGCAAGACTGAGTGCGCTGCACACAGACTTTGGAAGCAGCCCGCTGGCTACTGCTCCGGCAAATGTACCACCGCCCCATCCAAGGATCGGAAGGATCTGAAGTCCTAACATATACGGAAAGGTCACTTCTTTGAAATATCCCATTGCAACTGCAAAGATCTCATCTGTATTTGCAAATGCAATGATCAGACGCTTCCAGATGCCTACATCGTCAGCTAACTTCTGCGTAAGTGAAAGACTCATCAGACCATATCTCAGATTGATGATAAGCTGAGTGAGGATCACCTCAAGGATCGTTCCCCCGGCAATGATGATCTGAAGTCCGGCAAACTGACCGGCACTTGTAACATTTGTAACGCTGGTAAGAACTGCCTGAAAGACACTGAGTCCGCCTTTGATCGCAAGAATACCAAAACTAAAACTAACTGCAAAATACCCCAGGGCGATCGGGATTCCATCCTTCAGCCCATTTTTAAATTCATTCATTTGTACTACTTACTCCATATTACTTTTTTTCATAATCAACCTGCATCAGGCACAAGCCCTGTGGTGGTGCGGTCGGCCCTGCGAGCTGTCTGCACCGGCCTGTAAGCACCTCTTCCATGTACGCCGGTTCCATTCTGCCTGCCCCGACCTCTACCAGAGTACCGGTCAGGATACGAACCATATTCTGTAAGAATCCGGCTCCGTGGAAATCAAGAATCACATAATCGCCATCTTCCTTAATATCGATCGCAAATAACTTCCGAACCGTCGATTTCTTCATCTGCTTATTGCCACAGAAGCTCTTGAAATCATGTTCACCGACCAGATAAGCTGCTGCCTTTCGCATCCGTTCACAGTCGATCGTCTCACCCTCATCCAGAGTCCAGACGTATTTCCGGTCAAATACCGGCTTCAGCCTGCCACGATAGATCGTGTAACGGTAATGCTTGCCCTTTGCATTAAATCTTGCATGAAAGCGTTCTGCTGCCGGAGTAACCTCCAAAATGCAAATATCATCCGGCAGATAATGATTCATATAATCCCGGATCTCCTCCGGTGTCTTATCTGTCGGAACCGGGCCGCTTGCAACCATTGCCCTTGCATGCACACCTGCATCGGTTCTTCCCGCTCCGTTGATCCGTACTTCTTCGCCTGCCATCAGGGAAAGCACTGATTCGATCTTTCCCTGTATGGTCACAACGTCTTTTTTATGTTCCCACCCATGATATCTCGTCCCATCATAGGCGATCAGAAATCTGTAATTCTGCATAATCATTTCCTTTTCTACATAGCTTTCATTTTCTCTATGACGATTGTCTTCCGCACTTCTTTTATCTTGCATATATTTCTACACGGCATTTATATCCTTGATCGTGCCATTCTCATAATCTCTCGCATTGTCCAGTGTGGTACGGCTGATCGCTTCCAGTGCTTCTTCCGTCAGAAAGCCCTGATGGGAGGTTACGATGACATTCGGGAACGACAGCAGTCTTGCCGTGATCGAGGATTCCAGAATATCATCCTCACGATTCTCAAATACATTATTTGTTTCTTCCTCATACACATCCAGACCGATACCAAAGAATTTCTTATTTCGATTTCCCGTGATCAGATCCTCCGTCTTGATCAGTGCGCCTCTCGATGTATTTACAAGGATCACATTATCCTTCATCTTATTGATCGTCTCTGTGCAGATCATATGGTACGAATCATCTGTCAGCGGACAGTGAAGGGAGATCAGATCACTGGTCGATAACAGCGTATCCAGATCCACATACTCTACAAAATCCAGGGATGGATTCCGGTACATATCATATGCCAGAACCTTCATGCCAAATCCATGACAGATCCGGCACATAGCCGCTCCGATCTTACCGGTTCCGATGATACCCGCGGTCTTGTCATAGAAGTTCATACCCGTAAGACCTACCAAACTGAAATTATTCTCACGAACCTTGATATAGCTCTTATGGATTCTTCTGGTAACCGCAAGTGCCAGTGCCATCGCATGCTCTGCAACCGCCTCCGGTGAATAACCCGGAACACGGAGCACCGTGATACCACAACGGTTTGTTGCATCCAGATCCACATTATTGAATCCGGCACAGCGCATTAACACTAATTTTACACCATTTGCAGCCAGACACTCAACTACTTTTTCACTGACATCAGAACTTACAAATGCACAGATCGCATCATATCCTTTTGCAAGAGCTGCTGTTCTCGGTGAAAGATCTGCTTCTAAGAACTCTACCTCCAGATCTGAATATTCCGGTAATATCTTTTCAAATGAATCTCTGTCATATTTCTTCGTATCATAAAATAAAATCTTCATATTCCATATCCTCCTATCATATCCTGCCACCAGGCATCTGTAAAAGCATCGTATACTGCCATAATTCCGCTTATTTCCCGGCATGCCTGTACAATTTTCTATATTTCTGCAACTATTATTTACATTTCATTGCCATTTTATCACAAGAAGCTGTTATTTACACAAAAATAAATAACAAATACCATTTTCTTACCTTATTTATTCCATGTTTATGCAGGCATATAAAGTATCCGATTCATAAAAAGAGAGATCATGGCGCTTCCAGATCTGCAAATCCATATCTGTGTCTCCATGATCTCCCTTATATACTTTACAATCTCTTACTGCAGAGTTGTGTTCGCTTCCGTACTTGCACTTTCTGTTACTTCTTCCGTAGCTGTACTTTCTGTCGTTGTCTCCGGCTTGTTCTCAGTCGTTGTTTTTTCTGTTTTCTGCTTTTTGGTATCAGATGTATCTGACTGTTTGATGTCAGCCTTCTTCGACTTCTTGTGTTTCTTATCGGAAGACTTCTTATCTGTCTTCATAAACTGCTTATATTCCCTATAAGCCTTATTCCAGCTCTTATACTCCGGATCTTTCTTCTTATTCGTAAATGTATAGTTCTCTGAAATATACTTACCGATCTCTCTTGTTACCTTCTTAGCTCCATAACAGTTCAGATGTCTTCCGCCATCTCTGGTATCCTTCTTCCAGTTGATCGCATTCTTACCCTCTGTGGTATTCAGATCAACAAATGGAATGCCAAGCTCCTTGGCATACTTTGTCATGCCATTGTGCTTCTTATAATTCCATGAATTAGCTGTCGGCATCTCGACAAACATCACATCGATATCATTTTCTTCACAGAGATCAAGGAACATCTTAAGGAAGAACCTGGATGACTTCGGTACCGATTCGACATCAGCAGTCTTTACCATCATGTCTTCACCCGTATATGGTACAACCGTTTTACTTAAGTACTGTCCTCTGCTTGAAGAACGATATGTGTAGTTCTTTGCTTTAAAACTATCACCCAACACAAAGCCTTTCCATCTGTCATGATACTTCATGATCGGAATATATTTGTAGATCAGAGATTTCACATTTCCTTCTACTCTGGATACCTGTGTCTTACCCTGCCATAAAAGGTCAACATCCAAAATGATCAGCTTCGGCTTCTGACATGTCAGAAGCTCCTCTAATATATTAACAGTCTCGGCAATATTCTGTGCGCCTTCCGCAACAACATAGGAAGGAATACCATATTTCTTCCACATCAGCATCGGTGAATATGCACTGTAGGCATTACTGTTTCCCATAACGACCAGATCGATGGAATTCTTTGGTTCTCCATAGAAGCCTCTGGCATTTGGATTTGATAAGCCGCCTTCCGGATCACTCGTTTTCGGATAAAGCATGACGGAGCCGAGTGCCATAAAGCCACAGAAGATCAGCATAAACACGATAACTTTTATAATGTTTTTTACTCTTTCTTTTTTCATGTCTCTCACCATCTATCCTAAAATTGTGCATATATGAATCCGGCCACTTCATAACCGCTTCCATATGCGCCCAGAATGATCACAGAAAAGATCAGTCCATAATATAACACCCAACGAAGAACGATATTCTTTGTTGCTATCTCCTCACGGATATGATGTCCCTTCTCCTGATATAAACCTACCAGCAGTAATACCAGTGCACCAAATGCAAGTAACAGGAAATCATAGACATCAAGCTTTACTTCAAACAGATCTCCGCTTGTAAGCACTGAAAATGTGAAATTACGGAACATCGATACGAGCATCTGTCCAAAGATCTTAAGGTCATCCGCACGGAACATCAGCATACCGATATTTACAAATATGAACGTTCTTACTACCTGAAGTGCCTTATAAATCTTACCTTCCCGGTTCACATGCAGTTTCCCATACATCTTCTTAAATAATGGTTCCGTCAGAAGTCCAAGTATCATAATGAGACAGTAGTAAATACCATACATAACATACTTCCAGCTGGCTCCATGCCAGATACCGGTTCCGAACCACACCGCGAGCATCGCGATAGAGGTCGGGATCAGAGTTGCAAAAAATGCATTGAACTTCTCTCTTGTCTTCTTACTGAGCTTCATAAATGCCTTGGACAATGAGATGGAATAGAATACATAATCTTTAAACCATGCACCAAGTGTCATATGCCATCTTCTCCAGAATTCACTGACTGTCTTTGACATAAATGGTCTTGCAAAGTTCTCAGACATCTGAATACCAAACATCTGAGCACTACCTCTTACGATATCCATACAGCCGGAGAATTCCGCATATAACTGCAAGGTATATAACAGCATTCCGACAACTACATATAAGCCATCATACTGATCATGGAAATTGAAGATCTGGTTTACATACATATTTGCGCGATCTGCTATAACGATCTTCTTAAACAGACCCCATAAAACAAGCTGCAAGCCCTGAGTCATATTATTATAGTTGAACTCGTGACCTTCATAAACCTGATCACCCAGCAGGTCAAATCGCCCGATTGGACCTTCCACGATATGCGGGAAGAAAATCAGGAACAGATTCACCTTCCAGAAATTATCGGATGCTCTGTATTTTCCTCTGTAAACATCAACGATATAACTGATCGCCGACAGTGTATAGAACGAGATACCAAGCGGCAGCATCATATTCTGCATTGGATTCGTCTTATTAATACGGAGCAGACTTAATATATCACAGAAAACCTGTCCAAAGAATACTGAATATTTCAGATATACAAGAATACCAAGGTTCAACAGAACGATTGAAACGCACACACATTTCTTCTGCCATCCGATGATCGCTTTATATTCCTTCTTATTTTCTTTTGGCAGTACCTTCTTTGCCATACTGAAGCCATCATCGATCTTATTCAGCAGTCGTCCGCCGAAATAGATGGATAACGATGAAAACAATATAAACACAACATATTTACCTGAATTAATGAAATAAAACAGGTAACTGAATATCAACAGGACCTTCCATTTATGCTTTAACGGCACAACGGAATAGAAAAAGAATGATCCCATCAATATAAATCCTAAATAAGCTATCGATGTATATGACATTATTTTACTCCCTAGTCGTCACTTAATCTCTGGATCATATCATAGATCGTCTGAACTGTTTTGAAGTTCTCAGGTACGATATCTACAGGTGTGATCTCGATGTCAAATGCATCGTTAAGCTCAAGCACCAGTGTTACCATTGTAATAGAATCCAGTATACCATGGCCAACCAGATCTGTATCATTTGCAAAATCAACTCCGGGCTTTACTTCATTTAAAATCTCTAATAATTCTTCCATTTCTTTGTCCTCACTTTTTTATAATTTATAATTATTTTTCAGCCACTTACGATCAATCTTTCCATTTTGATTATGTGGCATACTTTTCACTCTTACAAACTGGTTCGGTTCCATATAATGCGGAACCTTCTTCTTGAACTCTCCAAGCAGAAATGCGTCATCCAGTTTCTTTCCTTCATATATAAATACGATCTTGTCTTCTGCATCATCATAGATACATGCGTAACTTCTGATACCCTCGATCGCACCGGCAGCCGCCTCGATCTCACCAAGCTCGATACGATAGCCCATATGCTTGATCTGATAATCTTTTCTTGAGATATAGACCAGTTCTCCGAATTTGTTATATTTTACAAGATCTCCGGTCTTATAGATCAGCTCCGGATAATTCGGATTCAACGGATTCTGAACAAATGCTTCCTTTGTCTTTTCTGCATTTCCATAATATCCAAGAGCGACAAATGAACCTCTGGCATATAATTCTCCTTCTGCACTGAAGCCTGTCTCAGGATTGATCTCCGGTGAAACCACCTTGCCATCTTCACCAAGTACAAATACATCACAGTTGTTACATGCATTTCCCATCGGAAGTGGCTCATCATCACGGAACTTTCTGTTTACCACATAATAAGTACAGATATCCGTCGTCTCTGTCGGGCCAAACAGATTGGCATACATGGCATCCGGCAGATTCTCGATCCAGTAATTTAATGGCCTGGTCGGCATAACCTCACCGGCAAATAATACTTTTTTCAACTCCGGAAGCTCAGCATACCGGAACATCTTATAGTTTGCAATGATCGAAAGTGCCGACGGAACCCAGTAGATCGTATTGACCTTTTTCTCATTCAGAAACTCCATAAGCTTGATCGGGAACGAGAAATAAGCTTTTGGTATTATATACAATGTTGCACCATTTTTCAATGTGCTATATAAATCCGAGACTGACATACTGAAATAAAACGGCGTCTGATTACCAAATATTGTCGTCTCGTTAATATCAAATGCTTCCGTATACCATGTAATATAGGAAAGGATATTCGCATGTGATATAACAGCCCCCTTCGGAACACCTGTTGAACCTGAGGTAAATAATGCATATACCGGATCTGTATCGATCATATGTGCTCTGACATCTGCAAGGCAGCTCTGATCTATGGTCTGATCCATCTCATCCATATTAAAGAGTTTAAGTCCATATCCCTGACCATCCTCTGTCTCAACCTGTAACTCTGCAGCCTTATCCAGATGCTTGCTGTCTGTTACAGCAGCTTCCGGCTGCAATGCCTTTAAGATCTTATTCACTCTGTCTACCGGCATTTCTGCATCTATAACCACATAAAAGTTCCCACTGTACACAACTCCCATAAAAGCCGCAACGCTCTTCGGTTCCTTATCAAGAAGTACGACAACCGGACGGTTCTTACATCCGCCAAGTCCCTGATACAACCATGCACCAATCTGTTTTGCTGTCTGTTCCAGTTCCTTATAAGTCAAACCGCCGTTTATATCGGCTACAGACAACTTATCCGGATACTTTTCTGCTGATCTTTCAATAAATTCCAGTACATTCTTCATAGACATCTATTCCAGAGTATCTCTGGACCTCCTTTATTTTACAATTACAAATATCAGCCTGACTGTATATCTGTCTTTTTTCTCATTTGCTGAAAACTCTATTTCCATTTCCTGTGCGATCTTCTCACAGGTTTTGAGTCCAATTCTGGTATTTTCAGCTTCATTTCTGTTTTTATTTATATAATTACTGATCACCAGCTCTACCTTCGATTCGGTTGTGTGATATGTGATATCTACCGGCTTGCTGTAATCAGAATATTTTCTTATATTTATAAATATATTATCAAACAATCGTTTCAGATATGGGGCATCGATCTTTATCAGCGGTGAATTGTCCTCTGTTGTGATCCGGAAAGTGATTCCCTTTTCTTCAAGCAGGCACATATATTCTCCGATCATCTGCTGGAAAAACTCCTTTGCATGATAAACTTCCATTTTCAGTTCATCGGTATGCCCGGAATAAACGAAGAAATATCGGAACAGCTTGTCTGACAGATCTTTCAACTGTCCTGCTTTGGCAACGCATATATCAACATACTGTTTGTACTCTTCGTCAGATTCAAATTCCCCTGTCTCAAGCAGATCCAGATATCCGCTTAACACCGTAAGCGGTGTCCGGATATCATGCGCCATCGCTGTGACCAGATCCCGGTTCGCCTGCCATGCTTCTTTTTCCTTACTCATCTGATCAATGATCGAATTTCTCATGCTGTCTATATTCTCAGCAAGTGTCAGGATCTCGTCATGTCCCGACTTCGTAATCGTCGCATTGATATCTGTTTTCTTTATCTTTGACACCTCATGTGTCAATCTCTTTACACGCCTTACTACCCGGCCGTTATAGCGCATAACCAACAACATAAATATAAATGAACATACCAGAAAGCCTATCGTCACCCATATGTAATAGACCTTTTTCTCAGAATAATCTACGATGCAGACATCATATAATCCATCTTCAAAACGAACCGAATAGAATGCATAACTGCCATACTGGGATGCAAAGTCTTCCACATCCGAAGCATTGGACGGAATCGTCTCTGTATAATCCGTCTCCGTAGAGGACGTATCATCGAAGATACTCTGATCTGATCGTTCTTCCTGTTTTTTTGACTCTGCTTTCTTCCGATAAATCTCAAGCAAATGTTTGCTTTTGATGTTATTCAGCATCTGCCTTTTGTCTTCTTCAGACTCTGCAAGCTTTCTGCCTTTCTGATTCCCATTGGATATTTTATTAAAAAAACGTTCCACCATGGTTCGTCTTTTTTGCTTTGTTGAATCATATATTACATTCTCATTCTGGTAAACCAGAAGATATACACTTCCCTCTTCCCGCTGCCAACTGAGAATAGCATTCATATCTGTGGATTTAACTTTATTCTTACTGACATAATCAGAGAAACGGTCAATCTTTTCTTCCGTTCTCCGTGCTACAGTTGCCTCGTTCAGATATTTCTTATCAATCACATATACGGTTGTCTTCAGCCAGATAAAGAACAATACGACCGCAAGCAACAGGCTTCCTGCTATTACAAGAATCAGCTTTGTATTTAATGTAAGCCTTTTTTCTGCATCTTTTTCAAATCTTTTCTGTTCTGCTCTGTCCTTCATACCGCATACTTTCTACCGGCTGTTAATCCACCTGATAGCCCTTTCCATATATGGTTCTGATGATTTCCGGTTGTGCCGGATTATCCTCGATCTTCTGCCGAAGTCTTAATACATGTACCATAACCGTATTTGATGAGGACGGAAGATATTTTTCCTGCCAGATGTTCTCATATAATTCATCCAGATTCCAGGATCTTCCACGGTTCTTCACAAGGAAAAACAGCAATGCAAATTCTTTATCCGTCAGATGGATAACTTCATTGTCTTTCGTCACAACACGTTTATACGGATCGATCGATATTGCTCCGACTCGGAGAATACCGTCATTGTTATCCTCTCTTCCTTTATATATATTATACCGACGGATAAGTGCTTTCACCTTTCGAACCAGTTCACTCTGTTCAAATGGCTTGCTTAAGAAATCATCTCCACCTGTATCATATGCCTCATTCTTATCCGGCTCCTGCGTCTTGGCTGTTAAAAACAGCACAGGAACAGATGAAAATTCTCGAATGGCAGAGCAACTCTCAGTTCCTGACATTTCAGGCATCATAATATCCATAATGATCAGATCGATATCGGAATTCTCTCTCACCAGATCAATCGCCTGTTTTCCGTTTTCGGCTTCCAGGATCTGATATCCCTGTCTCTTCAGATAGATTCCAACCAGCTTTCTTATATCCTTTTCATCATCAACGATCAGTATCTTCTCTGCATTTTCAGGCTGCATAGCACCCTTTATCTTTTCATCTATTCTTTTGTCATTGTCTAAAATCATAACCATATCCTCTCTTTTTCCAATATGTCCTGATTTTAATTTTCAATAACCATCCACACATTATAGCATTTGCATCTATAATTCAAGTATGCGTCAGGTGTTGTTAAGATTTGTTAAGTCAGGTTATATCAAAAAATTACATCCATTTTGTATCCAAATTTTTAAGATTCTTAAGTTTTTTGTTTAAGCTATCTAAAAAATCCATTCAAAGACGATTCCGTAAAGCTCCCTCAGATAATAAGTTGGCAGTAACCACCACGCTGTTTTCCCGCACACCGCCGATGGTGTTATACCTGTATGTTCTGCAATAACAGATGCCCGGTATTCATGAAATTCATTTGTTACAATAATGACCCGGAAATCCAGATGTTCCTCTTCCATGATCTTCTTTGAGTACAGAAGATTCTCTCTGGTCGAAGTTGACCGTTCTTCCTTATATAAACGTTCTTTTGCAATTCCCTTTTCTGTCAGATACCGGTACATGCACTCCGCTTCACTGATATTCTCACCTTTTCCCTGTCCTCCGGACAGAATACCCACAACCTCTTCATGTGTATTCAGATAATCATACGCTGCATCTAAGCGTTCCGTCAACATCAGGCTTGGTCGGTCGCCATTTACACCACAGCCAAGCACGATCATGACAGTTTCATCCTTCGGTGCTGTCTTCGATGCCCGTACCATGCATATCGTTCCTGCTGCCGCAAATCCAACTGCAACTAATACAATCAGCAAAACGATCCCGCATATTACTTTTCCGGTAGTCCGGGTCAGCCATTTTTTCACCCGGCAATTCACCCTGTGGAACCATGCCGCATATAAGATCAGGCAGATACCAAGAACAACTCCCGTAAGATTTCCTATGTTTTTAATCCCCTTCGTAACAAATGGATACAGAAATATGAATACTCCTGCAAATCCTGCTATGAATAATACTATTCTAAGCCACAATTTCTTCAATTTTCCCTACATACCTCCCGTCTTTTTACATAATTCTCCTTTTTCCAGAGTTTACTCCATGTTTATAGCATCCAAATGCATCAAAATGCCATCATCTCTATTGCAGAGGCGTTAAGATTTGTTTAAAGGCAGTCCCTCCGACTGGCAATTGGTATGGTTATCATGACTTGTTCCGTTTTCTGTTCGATGCACATGGCTGATTCGCTCATGCTCCTGCGCAAACTCGTCCTACGGACTCAGACATGCGCCCGCATTCGCTGCCAATGTGCATCTCACGACGAAATACTCACAATGTCATGGATAACCATACCAATTGCCAGTCAGAGGGGATACCAGATAATAATTTGCCTCACAACATCATGAATATCCATACCGCTAGGAACCAGAGGGGAATATAAAAATAACCGCTATGGTAAGACAGCGTCTAGGGATTGACCCTAGGGATTGTCTCGCCACAGCGGTTGTTTGTGCGATTCATATATATAAGGATTGTTGTTTTGTTTATGTTAAGATTTCTTTAGTGGTTCAGACATTCTTTGATGGATGCTTCAAAAATATCAAGACCGGCTGCAAGCTGCTCATCTGTCATGACAAGCGGTGCAAGGAAACGGATTACATTGTTGTAAGTTCCTGCGCCTTCTACTAACAGACCTTTCTTCGCACAAGTCTGGATCAGGTCAGATGTAAATGCTGCATCCGGTTCTTTTGTTTCCTGATCTTTTACGAATTCGATACCGATCATACCGCCAAGTCCTCTGACATCACCGATAACCGGATATTTCTTCTGCATTTCCAGATAACGCTCTGTCACTTTTTTACCGATCTCACAGGAACGCTCTGCCAGATGATCTCTCTCCATAATCTCGATCGTCTTTAAGGATGCGGCACATGCCAGTGGATTTCCACAATAGGTTCCACCGATCGTTCCTGCCGGAACTGCATCCATAACCTCAGTTCTTGCAATAATTGCCGACAATGGAACACCTGCTGCAATGGATTTTGCTGTTGCGATGATATCAGGCTCTACACCTGCCTCCTGCCAGTAAACAGAAGCAAACATACGACCGGTTCTGCAGAAACCGCTCTGTACCTCATCTGCGATCAGCAGGATACCATTTTCATCACAGATCTTACGAACTGCTTTTACCCATTCGATCGGAGCAGGAATGAAACCACCTTCGCCCTGAAGCGGCTCAACAACGATCGCTGCGATCGTGTCTGCTGCTGCACACTGTTCAAATACATCGTAGATAGATTTGATATAGTAATCAACTGCCTTATCCTCAGGCATTCCTTCCGGATTTCTATAATAATATGGGAACTGTGCACGGAACACGCCGGCTGCTAACGGTCCCATATCCTTTGCATATGCTTTCTTGGATGTCATTGCCATTGTAAAATGTGTTCTTCCATGGAATGCACCGGAGAATACGATGATATTCGGACGTTTTGTATATGCCTTTGCTACCTTAACGGCATTCTCGTCTGCTTCTGCTCCACTATTTGCAAAGAATGCTTTCTTGCTGTCGCCCTTTACAGGTGCAATGCCGGATAACTTCTCTGCAAGTGCTACATAGCCTTCATGTGTTACAACATTGAACATGCCGTGAAAATATTTATCTGCCTGTGCTTTTACTGCTTCAACGACTTCCGGCTGGGAAAATCCGATATTCAATACACCGACACCACCGATCCAATCCAAGAACTTGTTGCCATCGACATCCTCGATCATGGCGCCTTCACCTCGTTCTATAACAACCGGATATCCACAACGGATCGCATTTGGAACTGCCTGCGCTCTTCTGTCTATAATTGCCTGTGCCTTAGGACCGGGTAAAGTCTCTGTTATTATTTCCGGTAAATCTGTTCTTAACATATGTATCATCCTCCATCTTCTTATACGGACGGCCTTTATATCTGTGCCGTTCATTTATTTGCTCTTGTAAATTTTCTACAGTATGCCATTCATAAAAACCGATCACCATATCCCGCCAGCACAAAACTTCCGCCCCGCTTTGTGCTGTTAGCACAAGTATATGTTTGACAGACACATATTTTCTATGATATTGTTGGGTTATTGTAATAAGTAGCACAAATCAATGGTTTAATATATTAAGTAGCAGTCGGCAAACGCCTTATATAATTAAGCATATTTCGGGCAGACATACACAAACTGCCTCAAAGCAACAAGCTGCAACCGACTCAATACACACATATCACATTTGGGTCAAACTGACTTCTTATCCATAGACGAATAATAATTATCAAACGCTGCCAAGAAAGGAATCTTAAACATGGCAATATTATTAAGAGATTTATATAAAGAGACAAAAAGCACCTATGGACTGGATCTGATCGCAGGAGAAGAAGGGCTGGATAACCTCATGAACTGGGTCTATATATCAGAAGATCCCGGCACACTGGAATTCCTGCACGGCGGTGAACTGATCATTACGACCGGCGTCCTGTGTGGAAATGAATACTGGTTATATAACTTCATCAAAGGGCTGATCGAACATAAAACCTGCGGCCTTATTATCAATATTGGGGGGCACCTGAACCGTTCCGATATCTCCGACCGTATCCGTATGCTGTGCGACCGGAAGCATTACCCGCTCTTTCTTATGCCATGGGAGACACGGATCTTCGATATTACGCACGATTATTACAATCGGATATTTGACGATACACAGACCAGTCAGGCTATCTCAACTGCACTTTCGCGCGTGATCCTTCACCCAAATGACAAAGCCCTGATGGAGATCAGCCTGCCTGTCTTATATGAACATGGTTTTCAGGGAAATGCACAATACCATCTCGTATATATATCAGATCTGAGAGCTACAGCATCCGTGGAACCATCCATTGCACTGACAAATACCTCTATCCCACACTCCGATCGTTTCTCCACCCCACCCGCTTATGCCAACACCGCCGGAAGTTTTCTTCAGAATCTGTTGACACGTCTGGTCAGAATCTATAATCTGCCATATACATTTGTAGGCGGCACCGACTATACTCTGCTGATCTGCCCCGCGCGGTCAAATGAACGGCTCGAACAGGAGCTTAGCCGGCTTCTGTATCATATGGGAGAATCTGCCGGAACAACTTCCATGTATATCGGAATCAGTGCGCCAACCAAAGACCTGACCGGATTAAGTCAGGCATTTTTACAGGGACAGTGCGCCGCCCTGATGGCACAAAAAAAGAACAGTAGCCTGTTCTTCTTCGATGATATGGGATTCTATAAGCTTCTTTTATCTGTAAGTGATATGGATGTTCTTAGAGAATATGTAAACGATACTCTGGGATCCATCATTACATACGATGAGCAGCACCATACGAATTATCTGGAAACGCTCTATCAGTATCTGCTCTGTGATGGCAGTATACAAAAAATCGCCGGTGCCCTGTTCTGTCACAGGAACACCGTCAATTATCGTGTTCGTATATTAAGAGAGGACTTACATCTTGCCTTAGATGATCCGTCCACTCGTTTTGAACTGATGACCGCATTTCAGGTACGCAGTTATCTGGATTTGTTTTCCTGAACCTGCTACAGCACATTTTAATATCATGTACAGCATATATCCAGTCATTAATTGGCCTGTTATTTTCTGCGTCTGACCGCCAGTAATTCTTTCCATGCCGGCGGATAGAACAACAAGAGCAATGGGAACAGCTCCAGTCTTCCGGCAAGCATATCGAACATCAACACATATTTGGAAAATGTACCATATACATTAAAATTCTTCGTTGGTCCTACCAGCTCCAGTCCCGGTCCGATGTTATTGATCGTTGCCGCAACCGCAGTAAAGTTTGATGTCATATCTTTTCCCTCAAAGGAGATCAGCAGTACGGATGTTGTAAACAGGATGATAAATGTTATAAAATATACATTTACCGCACGTACCACTTCATGCTCTATCGGCTTGCCGTCCATTTTGATCTTCTTGATACTCTTTGGATGCAGATAGGAATTCAACTCTTTTATCACACTTTTTACCACGATGATAAATCGGGATACCTTGATACCACCACCGGTACTGCCTGCACATGCACCAATGAACATCAGAATAACCAGTATCGTCCTACATGTCTGGTTCCACAGGTCAAAATCCACACTGGAGAATCCGGTTGTTGTTATGATCGAAGCGACCTGGAACGATGCATGACGGAGTACTGTCCAGAATCCATCCATTGTATGAATCAGATTCAATACAAGAACTACGATTGCTGCCACAATAATGAGGAAATAGGTTCGCACCTCCTCCATCTTCAATGCCTTTTTGATATTGCCAAATAAAACCAGATAGTATGCATTAAAATTCACGCCGAATAAGATCATAAAGATCGTTACCACCCACTGCAGATATGGCGAAAAGCTGGCAAAGCTATCATTCTTTGTTCCGAATCCACCTGTACCCGCTGTTCCGAATCCGGTACAGAATGCATGGAATACCGGCATTTTCCCGGCTATTAACAAGATGATCTCTATAGCCGTTAATACAATGTAGATAACATATAATATTCGTGCCGTATACTTGATCTTCGGTACAAGCTTACCAACAGAAGGTCCTGGGCTCTCTGCTTTCATCAGATTGATATTTGATCCGCCACTAAGCGGCAATACCGCAAGCAGAAACACCAGCACACCCATGCCACCAATCCAGTGTGTAAAGCTTCGCCAGAACAACGTCGTCCGTGATAGTACTTCCACATCGTTTAAGATACTGGCTCCTGTGGTTGTAAAACCGGAGATCGTCTCAAATAACGCATCTGTGAAAGATGGGATATCTCCTGATATGCACATTGGAAGTGCACCAAATATACTCAGTGCTATCCAACTCAATGCTGTAGCGATACAACCCTCTTTCAGATAGAATACATTTACTTTAGGTTTATGTTTTACAATGATGGCTCCAAGCAGCATACAGATAACTGCCATCACCAGATAATCAATTCCTTCACTTTCCTGATAAATCAACGAAACCAGACATGGCAGAAGAAGCATAACCCCCTCCAGCATGACCACATGTCCGACTACGTATAAAATCATTGACCGATTCATAGCTTCCTATTTTCCCTTTTACAAAAATACTCGTTACTTATACCAGAATATCCCTGATATCATTAAATCCTGTATGGGTCGTTACTACCATAGCGGTATCCCCGACTTCGATCGTATCATGACCGGATGGTGTAATGATCGTACCGTTTCGATTGATAAACGCGATCAGCACATCCTTCTTTAACTTCAGATCCATCAGTGGCTTACCCGTTACCTCGGATACTTCATCCACACGGAACTCGATCGCCTCTACCCGGAAATCAAACATATGATATAACGTCTGCACACTGCTGTTCATGGAACGTGTATTTGATTTTGCACGAACATAAGCAGTAATAGTCTCCGCTGTAATAAAACTCGGATAAAATACACTTCCGAGGTTCAGATTATTAATTATTTCCTTGAAATTACTACGATTGATCTTCGTGATGGTCTTTGCATCCGAAACATGTCTGGCATGCAGTGTCAGGAGGATATTTTCCTCGTCAATCCCGGTTAAAGCAACAAAGGATTCTGCATTGCTTAAGCCTTCTTCCTTTAATACGTCCTGATCGGTTCCGTCTGCATTGATAATAACTGCTTTTGGAAGCAGAATACTGAGTCGCTCACAACGATCCTTCTCTTTCTCAATGATCTTTACATTGATTCCCATATTGATCAACTGACTTGCAAGATAATATGCAACGTCACCACCGCCGACGATCATCGCATCACTGACACGATTTGTCTTGAATCCGATAAAATCAAGAAATGCACGGCTCATCGGACGGGATCCTACAAACGAAAGAACATCTCCTGCATGCAGTTTAAAATGACCGGATGGAATATAGACTTCTCCATCTCTTTCAACCGCACAAATCAGAATATTGATATTCTTCGCTCGATCCATAAGCTGCTGACCAAGATGTGCCACAGACAGTCCGTCTAACATATTATGCTCCGGAATCTTGATCTTCGTCATCTCTGCCTGACCATGTGCAAAGGAATTGATCTCCAGAGCTGTCGGCATATAAAGTACACGCGCAACCTCCGTTGCTGTTTCAAGCTCCGGATTGATGACCATGGTAAGTCCCAGACTCTTTTTCAGATATTTTATCTCCTTGCTGTAGTCCGGATTTCTGACACGCGCTACCGTTGCGCAGTCACGTCCCTGTTTTGCGATCGTACAGCAAAGCAGGTTCAGCTCGTCAGAATTTGTTACCGCGATCACAAGATCGGCATTCTCCACACCGGCTTCCATCAGCACGCTGTAGCTTGCACCATTTCCGCAGATTCCCATAACGTCATACTGATTGACGTTCATCTCAACCTTATCCGCATTTTTATCAATGACTGTTATATCATGCCCTTCCTTGCATAACTGTCTGGTCAGTGCCGTTCCGACCTTACCGCATCCTATGATCAATATATTAAGACCCGTTTTCTTCGCGCCTCGTTGCTTAAACATCACTTACCTCCACCGACTTCGGCTATATATTATACATACTTTTTGTGCATAAAACGCTCACTTTATTATAGCGTCAATCTTGATTGTAACATCTTTTTCCTATATGTACAGTGATATTTGAAAATTTTATTTAAAGTTTAGTTTGATTCTGTGTTATACTCCTGTCTGGAGGATTTGATATGTTATTTTCTTTATTTATTAATTTTTTCAAAATCGGATTATTTACATTTGGAGGCGGTTATGCGATGATCGCACAGATCCGGGAAGAAGTAGTTGCAAAACGAAACTGGCTCACGGAAGACGAACTGATCGAAGTGATTGCGATCGCTGAATCAACACCCGGGCCGTTGGCGATCAACCTCGCTACTTTTGTTGGTTATAAACAAAGAGGCTTCCGCGGAAGTCTGGCAGCCACCCTCGGTGTCTGTATCCCATCCGTTATTATTATATTTGTCATTTCTCTGTTTTTTGATGCTTTCATTGCAAATAAATATGTAGCATATGCCTTCGTTGGCATTAAATGTGCCGTTGCTTTTCTGATCCTTACAACCGGAATCAGCATGATGAAAACACTCGACCGAAAAAAAATACCGGTTCTTGTATTTGTAGTTACTTTTATAATCATGGTGATCGGAGAACTGCTTTCCAAATCCGTTAATGCAATTCTTCTGATCCTCGCAGGCGGCATCATCGGAATTTTCTGTACCTCTTTTAAAAGGATCCGAAAGGAGGATGCAGACAAATGATATATCTGACATTGTTTATTGAATTCTTTAAAGTAGGACTGTTCAGCTTCGGAGGCGGCTTCGGCATGATACCGCTGATCCAGGATGCTGTCATCCGCCATAACTGGATGAGTGAAGATGCCTTTTACAATTTTATCGGTGTCTGTGAATCTACACCGGGTCCGATCGCAGTCAACATGGCGACCTATGTCGGATCGACGCAGGCAGGACTTCCGGGCGGTATCGTCGCTACTCTCGGTGTCATCACGCCGTCCTTTTTCATTATATTATTAATTGCCGCAGTTATAAAAAATCTGACGAAAAATACCTACGTGCAGGGCTTTCTGTATGGCATCAAACCGGTTATCCTGGCCCTGATCCTTGCAACCGGAATCAACATGCTGTTAAAGTCTACCGGGTATGTCAGCTTATCCGAATATGATGTGAATATCCCTGCTATCATTATTCTGTGCCTGCTTGCAGGAATCTATTTCTTCATCCGGCGCAAATGGAAGCAGAAACTGTCAGCGATCTCTCTGATCCTGCTTTCCGCGGTTCTGGGAATCGTGGTATCAGTGATTGCCGAACACATCAGATAAAAAGTCACCTGATACAATGCAAAGTATCAGGTGACTTCATATTTTTCATTGGCAGTCATAATTATCCTTTTATATCAGATTGCTCTGCCTTTTATTTTCGATAGGATGGAGCAAGCGCGTATGCCGGAACATACTCCTCTGCTGCCACACTGTTCATGGCAAATGCCCGTACCAGAAACGTACCAATGGTTTTTGATGCATTCCGAATATAGCGTGCATCCGTTTCATTATCTCCGGCCTCCGTCATATACAGTGCATGGTTTTTCTTCAGATACTCGACCGCTTCCTCCACGGAATGAACCATTTCCCCGATCCGGCTCGTTTCTTCCTGTTCTACATGTCCATGTCCAAATAAAAACTTCTGAAATCCACTTTCATATGCAACATGTTCAGAAAATCCGCCTTCAAAAATGGAGTTATGCGCATATGTGAAGAAATCCTCCACATAATGAAGTACATATCCGAGTTTCAGGAAAGAATATCTGCTGTTCTTCCCCTTTTCTTCCAGCTTCTGTATCCGGTTCACTGTATTATCAAATGAACTTTTCCAGGTATGCTTCTTAATATAGGTATGAACCAATATATCCGGCAGAATACTGCCTAACAATAACCACTTCCTTTTGTTCTGTGGAACCTGTTCTATGATTTCTCTGGTTACAAATAAATGACTTCTTTTTTTCATATCAGTCTCCTTCCCACTTTTAACTCGGCACAACTTTTCCGTTGTTCCTATCTATATTTTACCGCAGGAAGTATGAAATACAAGCCATTTCACAGAATTTTCTTGAAATTAGAAAAATTTTCTAACAATTTTTACACTAACCAAGACATCTTACACAGAGGTAACATACCTGACTATCATCCGTATAGTCTTCCGCAGCCAGGATCTCCATCATTGTATCCTTATACTCTTCGCCATATTTTCTCCTGTATATGATGCTGTATGACTTTCCGGTGCCATTGATATTCTTTTTTAGATTTTGAAGTGCAGTCTTCTGCAAAAATGCCTGTCTGTCATCCGGATGCAATTCATCTGAATTTGCAAATGTCTCAAACCAGTCTGAAAGCTTTGCCGAAAACACACTGTTCTTTAAGCTTTCTCTGTCAATACTTACAATCTGATATGAATTCTGTGTAAGATTAATGATAAGTACTTTAGTATATAGCTTTGTAAGTGCATTATGTGCAGCCTGCAATTTTCTCTGGTCTTCTCCCTTTTTACTGTAGTATTCTGCCTTACAGACATACATTCTCTCATCCGCCTGCTCTGCAAGTTCCTCAAAATTCTCCCACTGCCTTTCGCACTTCTCCGCATATCCCAGAGACACAGATACATCTGATACTTTCTTTCCGGACCATTTGTTCATCCGTTCCTTAAAATCATCTATAATCTTTTTGAGTCTTCTGCTATCTGCAAACACAATTGCTGCGAACTCATCACCGCCAAATCTGTATACCCGTCCATATCCGTTAAAACTCTTCATCATGCACTCCACAGCTCCCTGAAGCAATTCATCGCCTGCCGCATGCCCCTGATGATCATTTACCTTTTTCAATCCATTGACATCCATGGATATATATACCATATCCGGTGATTTCCAGTATTCTTCCACATTCTCCTGATATGCTTTCCGGTTAAAACACCCTGTCAGTTCATCTATATAGGCACTGCGCCTTACCCTGTCAAGCTTTGTAAACATACTTGCGAGTGCTTTCGCAGCAATTATGAAATACACGATCATAATCACCATTATGATAACATCTGTCTTTATATTCGAAAGTAAATTGCAGGTAACCACAACGATATAGTCATCTGTCCGGTCGAAAGCGCACCGGCTCACAATACCATCTATGTTCCTGTAGCATATTGCAGGGACATCTGCCTGTTCAGTAACCTTATCACGGGATATACCGACATCATTCAGCGTTTTACCAACCATTGCTGCTTTTGTACTTCCAAGGATTTTGCCATCTCCACTATCCGCAACAAATATATTGATGCCTGTATACATCGGCATATTGGAAATAACTACCGATATCTGATTCTGATTCATCTCATCAATCAGGCGCTTCGGTTCTATTCCTACCTGGATCATCTTTGTTCCGGCATTATTCCAGGTTATTGCATACATCATGCTTCGCCCCTCAGATGTATTTGGCGTAACATCCTGGCACATTGTCAGATTTTTATCATATATAAAACCGCTGTCTTACATATGGGTTGATCTGTCTGTATTCATTATGCCTTATTGTATGTGTTTCATATAGTTTTCTTTTTATCCGATTGTCTTTCATTAATACATATCATTATAAAAGTCTTCCATACCTTCCGGCATCTCGGTTTCATAAAAACCCCGTCCATTTCTGGTTCCCATTCGGATCGTCATGCCGAGATCCTCATAGACACTGGTGCACTCATAGTCAATCGGCTCTGTCGTTCTGACAAGCTTCTCCAGCTCTTCTGCAGCCGCCATATATTCGTCACCATCAAAGCCACCGATCGCCGGTCCTGACGCCCCATAATATAAAGTCAGATAGATCACCTTACCATCCTTATCTTCTGCCGCGATCGTATAGTCCAGTAACTCCTCATTATTCTCGGTTGTCTCCTTATCGCCAAATAATGTAACGATCTGACCAATGAACAGGCCATGATATTCTGCAAGTGCTTCGTCCTCATACACATTTAACAACAAATAACTGCCTGCCAGGTCCACATCATCATTTACTCTATAAAATGTATAATTTTCGCACGAATATCTCGTTTCCTCTGTCCCATCTGTCTTTTCTGTTGTGCTGTCTTTTTTCTGTGTATTCATATGATCTGAACTTTCCCCCGCTTCTTTTTCTGATGCTGCTTCTGTCTTCTCCGCTGTCGCATCTGCTTCCATTGTCCGGTAATTCTCAGTTGTTCCATCCATACTGTATTCGGATGTAGCTACCCATTCTCCATAATCTGTCGTGATACCTTCATCGGCACACCCTGTCATCATAAGCACTCCAACTGCCCCTAATAATAAAATCGTCTTTTTCATATCCGGTGTCTCCCCATATATTTATTTTACCCCTGTAAACCTATCAGATCTAGTTTATATATCGTTCGCTCTAACTTCATCCGATCCAGGAACATTTTTTGCAACTTTTCCAACCTTATTATGCCTTATTTTTGCAACTTTTCCAACCTTATTATGCCCCATTTTTGCAACTTTTCCAACTTTTTGCTGTACGACAAAAGGACGGCCGTTTTCACGACCGTCCTCTTATGTCTGTCAATTTTATTTATAATCATTCTCCAGCCCGTCTGCATCAAAGTAATTGATCTTCATAGCAGAACGTACATCATAAAGAGTTGCTGCTGCTTTCTTCTGTGCAGCCTCGCTTCCTGCCTTTAAGATGTCAAGAACATCCGGAATACGGCTCTCCCACATCTTACGACGTTCACGGATCGGTGTAAGCTCTGACTGTAATACATTGTTCAGGAACTTCTTCACCTTAACATCACCAAGACCACCACGACTGTAATGCTCCTTCAGTTCATCCAGATTCTTATAATCCGGCAGGAACTGTTCAAAATGCTCCGGACAACAGAACGCATCCAGATATGTAAATACGGAATTGCCCTCGATCTGTCCCGGATCCTCTACACGGATATGATTTGGATCTGTATACATGGACATAACCTTCTTCTTAACTTCATCTGCTTCATCGGAAAGATAAATGCAGTTGCCAAGAGATTTGCTCATCTTTGCTTTTCCATCGATACCCGGAAGTCTGAGACACGCTTTGTTAGACGGTAGTACGATCTCAGGATCTGTCAGAGTTTCGCCATATACGGAATTGAATTTGTGAACGATCTCCTTGCACTGTTCCAGCATAGGAAGCTGATCTTCACCAACCGGCACTTCTGTTGCACGGAAAGCCGTGATATCTGCTGCCTGACTGATCGGATAGCAGAAGAATCCAACCGGGATACTTGCTTCAAAATTACGCATCTTGATCTCGGATTTTACAGTAGGATTTCTCTGTACACGAGATACTGTAACGAGATTCATATAATAGAAAGATAATTCTGTCAGCTCCGGAACCATGGACTGAATGAAGATCGTTGATTTCTCAGGATCGATCCCACATGCCAGATAATCAAGTGCAACCTGGATAATGTTCTGTCTTACCTTCTCCGGATGCTCGGCATTATCTGTAAGTGCCTGTGCATCTGCGATCATTATATATATCTCGTCATAGTTTCCTGAATTCTGAAGCTTTACACGCTCAGAAAGGGAACCCACATAATGTCCAACGTGAAGTCGTCCTGTAGGACGGTCACCGGTTAAAATAATTCTACTCATCTTAAAAAGTCTCCTTCATTTCTTCGTTCGATAATCCTGCCCCCAATTATACCGCGAGATATTGTCATCGTCAAGGAAACCCTACTGTTCACTGATGATCTTTCTGCCACTGAAATAGGTGATCAGAAAATATCCGCCATAGATCACAACCATAACAACAATGGTCATAAGCATGGCTGCTCCCATGTCATCGGTTCCCATCAGTGAAAGAATCTGTCTGCTGAATTTCAAACCAAATATTGAATGAATGACTGCCAGTGCAAGCGGGAACAGGAAGAACAGACCCATCTGTGCAAATAACGCATGGTTGATCATCTTCTGATCCACACCCAGTTTTCGAAGCATCTTATATCGTTCCACATTATCGGTGCTTTCTGACAATTCCTTTAATGCGAGGATCGCTGCACCGGAGATCAGGAAGATCATTCCGATATATAAGCCGATAAAGGAAGCGATCGCGCCAAGTCCGATACTGGCAGCTTTTACATTTTCTTTTGTATTTAGACTCAACCTGACATCCGTGTCGTCATCCAGATTGATATATTCATTTCTCGCCATGATCTTATCCGTATCGGTCGTATTATAGATTGCAAGCAAGCTTTCAGAGATCGGAGTTACTCCTGTAAGCACCCCATCCGGCACAATAATGATACCAGTATTAATCGCCTGCGTAGAGATCTGGACATCACCGGCCTGACATTTGCTCATTCCCGGCTTCAGTTCATAACCATTTACCTGAATCGTCGTACCAGCCTGCAATGACATATCTCTGTATTTCACCATCTGCTTGTAATTTGCCACAACTCCGTATTCATCATCTTTGATCGACACAGTTTCAAAACCACACAGCTTTGCCACACGATTATAATCGGACACTGTCATGACATTTTCCATAACATCCATCATACCATACACCGGCTGGTCACCAAGGAACTCACCCTTTGCCTGCTCACTGAACGTATCCCCGTATGTGAAATCCGGCAATGAGTATATATACACATCTTCATAGGCTGAAAACATAGATGGCAAGTCAATTTCTTTTTCCTTATATATATTGCAAATGTCGCGCTTATCCCATGTCGGATCATAATAAGCATCCTCATCTGCGCCCTTACCGGCTGCGACATCATAATCGGAGCTTCTTACCTGTCTGGTAATATTTACATCAACGGTAGCATACTTCCTTAAGCCCTCATTTAAACCATTTCGGATCGTAAGCGCCGAAGTCAGCACACAGATCGTAACAAATAGCATAATACAAATGATCGAGATTGACAGTACATTTGTATTTACACGACTGCTCATCTGACGGATGACAAATGAATTCAGCCCTTTATAATAAACACGTTTCATAGAAGAAACTAACCGGAACAACATACCGGAAACCGACCAGAAAAACAAAAATGTGCAGACACATCCAAGCCCGATACAGAAATAGATATCTTTCATATAGAGCTCTGTTGTATTTGAATTGATCTGGTAATATGCATATCCAAGTCCTGCTACGGAAAGGAGAAATACGAATACCGATATCCACGGATTTTTCATCTTAACAGTCTCTGATCTTCTGCCTCTCTGGAACAGGTCGATCAATTTGCAGCGTCCGATCGCAATCGTATTAAACAGGATCACAACCACATAGATGATAGCAAAATAGAAACAGGTCTTTACAAATGCAGAACTTGAAAATACAAAATTATAAGAAGACATATCCGCTTCAAACATATTTGCAACTAACAGACTGGTAAGCTGGGAAATTCCGATACCGGAAAGAAGCCCAACGCCAAGTGAAACCAGACCGATGATCAGTGTCTCGATAAACAGCATCTTTGACACCTTCCATTTGCCCATTCCAAGCAGCAGATACAATCCAAATTCTTTGTTACGCCGTTTCATCAGGAATCGGCTGGCATATATGATCAGGAAACCAAGCACAAATGCAATGAATACGCTGACACCGGAAATGATATTTGCCATCAGCTCTACAATTTCTCTGGTATCTTTGGAGATCCTCATCATCGCCGTCTGTGTCTCGATCGCATTAAAAATATAGAAGATCGCTACGCCAAGAACTAAAGTGAAGAAATAGATTGCATAGTCCTTCAGGCTTTTCTTCATATTACTAAGGGATAACTTAAAGAGCGTCATTTAAGTCACCTCCAAGCAAAGTTACGACATCTATGATCTTGTTGAAGAATTCTTTTCGGCTGTCTGCTCCACGGCGAAGCTCATGGAATATTTTACCGTCCTTGATGAACAGGATGCGACCGGCATAACTTGCGGTAAAGGAATCATGTGTTACCATCAGGATCGTAGCTGACAGTTCTTCATTCAGATGTTTCAGACTTTCAAGCAACAGCTTTGCGGATTTGGAATCCAGTGCTCCGGTCGGTTCATCGGCAAGGATCAGCTTCGGGTTCGTAATGATTGCTCTCGCAGATGCCACTCTCTGTTTCTGTCCCCCGGACATCTGATATGGATATTTATTCAGAACTTCTTCGATCGCAAGCTCCTTTGCGATCTTCTTTATCTTTTCGTCAATCTTCTTCGCAGGCGTGTTCTGTATCGATAACGCCAGTGCAATGTTCTCATATGCTGTCAGTGTATCTAACAGGTTGAAATCCTGAAAGATAAATCCCAGTTCTTCCCGGCGGAAGCGGTTCAACTGGTTGCCGCGAAGCTTTGTGATATCATCTCTTCCTACATAGATATGACCGCTGCTGACACGGTCTATGGTGGAAATGCAATTAAGCAGTGTCGTCTTTCCACTTCCGGATGCTCCCATGATCGCAACGTACTCACCTTTTTCTACACTAAATGAAATGTTATCAATGGCTTTTGTAATGTTGGATTTGTTGCCGTAATACTTTTCGATATTCTCAATCTTTAAAATTGTTTCCACTTTTATCTCTCCTTGCTATCCGGTGTGTGACTAAATCGTTCAGGTAACACTTATATGTTTTTTGTGACCATTGTTCCACCAGTGAGCATCCCGTAAAATCACGTTTGCCTTTCCTCATGTTCTGCCATCCTATCTGCACATGTCTCTGTCGCGATAAAACCATTGCTCCGACGACATGGCACAGGATAGCAGAACACTCAGTCGGCTGCTCTATGGATTTTAGGGATTGCTCACTGTCAGAACAACAGACCCATAAAAACATCCACGAAATACTAAAACGATTTACCCACACACCATTTTCTATTAATAACTGAGTTAAGAGTTGTTGATCCTGTCAACACCTCATCTCCTGTTTACAAGTGTGAGTATATCGTTTTCAAGGGAGAGTGTCGTTTTTCTTATGTTACAGAAGGTTACAGTTTTGTAAGGTTAAGACATTGGGCATTCTTTATCTGTCTGTCAGATAAGGGGCACATGGTAAAGTATAGTTTTATTCATCCACCAGATAATAGTCGTTTCCGCCAAAGGTTACAGCGACGTCTGTTCCGATATTTTCTTTGGAAGTGATGGTAAGATGGTGTCCTAGCTGGTCGCACAGACCTTTTACGATATATAAGCCCATACCTGTTGACTTGGCAAAACGACGTCCGTTCTCGCCGGTGAACGATTTTTCGCAAACGCGAGGAAGGTCTGCTTCGGAAATTCCGATTCCATTATCTCTGATATGGAGTGTGATATCGTCACCTGCTTTTGTCGTCCAGATCCGGATCTGCCGATCCTCATCCGGCTTCATATATTTGATGCTGTTGCTCATGATCTGGTTTATCATGAATTCCAGCCATTTGGCATCTGTCGTAACGCTGACATCAACGTCATGCACATCCAGACAAATGTCACTCTCCAGCAACATATCTTTATTCTTCAACGCCACTTTATTCACAACCGACTTGATTCGCACTGAATCAAACCGATAATCTTTGCTCGCATGTTCTGCCCGGACATAATACAGCACTTGATCGGCATATGCATCCAGACGGTTCACCTGATCTTCGTATTTCTTCGGTATCTTATCCTGATTATTGTGGCACATCAATACCAGACTTGCGATCGGCAGTTTGATCTCATGCACCCATATTTCGATAAAATCCTTGAAATCATCTACACTCTGCCGGTACTCCTTCACATGCTCTGTCATGGATTTGTTGATCTCATATAACGCCTCATAGACCAGCTTTCCCTCATAGAAACCCGGCTCCTCTAACGTATCCATGACCAGATATTTCTGATCCAACTGCTCCATATGTGCATAAAGGGAATTATAGAAATGTCTGCGTTTTATATAGTCTGTTAATATGACAGTTACCAGAAGCAAAACTGTCAGCACAAGAAAGATCACCGTCAGCTCCCCTGGTGTCCGCATCGCACGAAAAGCAATTAACATGACCGCTATAAATAACAGATAACCGATCAGAATACCCGCTTTATCTTTTATATATTCACAAATTCTCATATCAGACGATACCCCTGTTTCTTTCTTGTCTCGATCGCATCCGGCAGTCCAAGCTCCGCAAGTTTTGTCCGAAGCCTGCTGATATTAACCGTAAGTGCATTATCATTTACATATTCTTCATTATCCCAGAGATCTGTCATGATCTCATCTCTGGATACGATCTTGTCCTTACTGCTTAACAGCCGTTGGAAAATGATCATCTCATTCTTCGTCAGAACTTGCTCTTTCTCACCAAGCCGGATTGTCCCTTTGCTGAAATTCACCTCTGCTCCACGATAGGATGCTGCATTCTGGCTTCCCTCCATCCGTTTCAGCACTGCTGCGATCCGCAGCAACAGGATCGTCGGATTATACGGCTTCGTGATATAATCATCTGCCCCATAGCTCATCGACAGAACCTCGTCCATCTCTGATGTACGACTAGTCACCATAATAACCGGAATATCCGATTCCTTCCGAATCTCCTTTAACAGATTTCTGCCATTTATGCCCGGAATATTAATATCCATCAAAATCAGATCTGCCCTCGCTGCCAGAATCTCCTCTTTCGAATGTTCAAAATCAGTCAGATAGGATGCTGCATAGCCTTCGTTCTCCAAAATCTCAACAAGCTCCATGCATATGCTCTTATCATCTTCCACAATAAAAATCTTTTTCATAACGCTCTCTACCGGCTCCTTTTATCGCCTATATTTACCCAACAGGCAGCCACACTGCCCAGCTGCCTGTCGGCATTATTATAGCATACACCCCAAATTTTTCACCATATTTGTTTCAGGGCTTTCTGCCACCACTTCTATGCGCTATCTTTCTTTACGAGGGATAATCTCTATTAAACATATAAAATTCCCCCGACTACTGCAGTTGAAAGACTCCCTCCGTTTTCTATTCAGCTCGCGCACTGATTTGTCAGCAGTCGCCCTAACTCACCCTGACGGGTTCAAACAAGGGCTTGATGCTGACAGTTAGCGCAAGCAGAATTACGAAAACTCCGTGAATGTCTTATCAATACAGTAGTCGGGAAATTTTATATTGCATAACGAAGTATAAGCCCCTCGTAAAGAAAGATGCGAATATCATCTCGCAATAAAAAGCCCTGAAACAGATATGGCGAAAAAACATTCATGAAGGATTCGTGATAAAGTTTGTGCTAACTGTCAGCACCAAGCCCTTGTCTGAACCCGTCAGGGTGAGTTAGGGCTGCAACTCTTCCTTACGAGGAGATAAAAATGCAACGCAACAATCCAAGCTAAAAAAACCATTAGGCAAATAAGAAGAAAACATTACATATTCTATTCAGCTCACATGGCTGAAATGCAACTAGCATCCCGTAATAAAAAAGCCCTGAAACAGATATGGTGAAAAACATTCATGTAGTATTCGTGATAAAGTTTGTACTAACTGTCAGCACCAAGCCCTTGTCTGAACCCGTCAGGGTGAGTTAGGGCGACTGCTGACAAATCAGTGCACGAACTTTATAGAATACGAAATGAGTTTTTCACCATATCTGTCTCAGGGTATTTTATTACGGGATGCGAGCGGCTTACTCTTCGTAAGGAAGAACTGCTCCATCGTAAGTTTCTTTGATGTAGTTCTTTACATCGTCAGACTTTAATACGTCTACGAGTGCCTTGATTGCTTCGTTGTTTTCATTGCCTTCCTTAACAGCAATAACGTTTACATAGGTCTTAGCTGCTTCTGAATCATTCTGCTCATATGCAAGAGCATCTTTTCCTACTGAGAAGCCTGCTGCAAGTGCATAGTTACCATTTAAAACGACATACGCTGTCTCGTTTACAACTCTGGCAACCTGTGCTGCCTCAAGTTCAACGATTTCTACATTGTGTGGGTTTTCTTCGATATCATTAACAGTTGCATTGATACCTGCGCCATCCTTTAACTTGATGATTCCGTTGTCCTGTAATAACAGAAGGGCTCTTGCTTCATTTGTTGTATCATTCGGAACTGCGATAGAATCACCATCAGCGATCTCGTCTAAGCTTTTCTTTGTACCCGGATAGATACCGAATGGCTCATAGTGGATCTTGCCTGCAACTACAAGGTGTGTACCTTTTTCTTCATTGAAGCTCTCAAGGTATGGAACATGCTGGAAGTAGTTTGCATCGAACTCGCCGCTTTCTACAACCTCATTTGGCTTTACATAATCATCAAATACTGTAACCTGAAGATCATATCCTTTTTCCTTTAATGCTGTCTTTGCATACTCAAGAATCTCAGCATGTGGTGTTGCAGATGCTGCAATCGTAATTGTCTTTGAATCTGTTTTGCTGTCTTTATCTTCTTTCTTGCCGCAGCCTGAAAGGGCTCCTGCTACTAATACGCCTGTTAATGTAAGTGCTAATAATTTCTTAAATGTCTTTTTCATGGAAGATTCCTCTCTTTCTTTATTTTTTCTTTTCATTTTTATATATCGGATGCCCGGTGTGCACTTTCCTGACATCTGTTTGTAAACCGCCAATAACGCTCCGGTACTGATCCGGCTGTCATGGTCAGGGTTTATCTGATTATGATTTTCTCCGGTCTAATCGGTTTGCGATCAGCATTCCGACTGACTGGAAGATCTGAACGATCACGATCAGTAAGATAACTGTCACGATCATGATATCTGTCTGGTATCTGTAATATCCATAGCGGACTGCGATATCACCAAGTCCACCACCTCCGACTGCACCTGCCATCGCAGAATAACCAAGGATGGTTCCGATCGCGATCGTTGCTCCGGTGATCAGCGATGTTCTTGCCTCTACAAGGAGCACACGAAGGATGATCCGCATCGTTCCCGCACCCATTGCACGGGCAGCCTCAACAACTCCGTTGTCAACTTCCTTCAAGGATGACTCTACCATTCTTGCAATAAACGGAATAGCTGCTACCGTAAGCGGTACGATCGTTGCTGTTGATCCGTAACTCTTACCAAGAAGAAATCTGGTAAATGGGATCAATAAGATCAACAGGATCAGGAATGGTACGCTTCGAACGATATTTGCGATAAAATCAAGAATCTTATACAAAACCGGATGCGGTTTCAGTCCGTCTTTATCGCTGATACAGAGGAGCACGCCCATCGGAAGTCCGAATACATATCCAAACAATGTAGAAACAACAGTCATATAAAGTGTCTCTAAGATACCATTTAAGATCATTTCTCTAATTTGTTCCGTCCACATGTTCCTCACCTCCATTCACATTGTTACTTAATTCTTCAAGCTCCAGTCCCCGTTCTTTCAGGTACTGTTCCATCGCTGCAACATTTGTTGAACCCTTCGGAAGCTCAAGTATCATTTCACCCTTCGCCACTCCTCCGACATTCTTTGTCGCTGCTTTTAAGATATTGACCGGCTCCTTAAATGTCAGGATCATATTTGCAATTACCGGTTCAAATGCTGAATTCTCCGTGTATACGATTCGGATTCTGGTTCCATTCTTTATGCGGTCAGTTGTCTTTAATGACTTCGGCTCTGTGGCATTTCCTTCGTCCTTCTGTAACAGCTCTCTGGCTACTTCGGACTTTGGATGATTAAAGATATCAATCGTTCTGCCATGCTCAACGACCTGACCATCCTTCATGATCGCTACCTGATTACAGATTTCACGGACAACTGCCATCTGGTGAGTGATCACAACGATCGTGATTCCAAATCTCTGGTTGATATCCTTTAACAGTTCCAGAATCGACGATGTCGTCTGTGGATCAAGTGCACTGGTTGCCTCATCACAAAGCAGGATCTGCGGATCGGATGCAAGTGCTCTTGCAATCGCAACTCTCTGCTTCTGCCCACCGGACAACTGTGAAGGATATGCTTTTGCACGATCCCGCAAACCAACGATTTCTAACAGTTCATATGCTTTCTTTCTCGCCTCTGCCTTTGATTTTCCCTGAATGAACAGTGGAAAACATACATTATCAAGAACCGATTTCTGCATCAGCAGATTAAAATGCTGGAAGATCATACCGATATGTTCTCTCTGTTTACGAAGCTCTTTATCTGACAGATCTCCAAGCTCCTTATCCTGTACCACAACCGTTCCCGATGTCGGCACTTCTATATGATTGATACATCGTACCAGAGTACTTTTCCCTGCACCGGACATTCCGATGATTCCATAAATGTCGCCAGCTTCAATATTCAGTGATACATCCTTTAAAGCATCGATCGTTCCGTCTTTGGTCTGAAACGTCTTCGACACATGCTCGATCTGAATAATTGCCATATTGTTCTCCCCTTTCAAGTTCTTTTCCTATTATAAATCAGACAGTCTTCTACTTTATCCATGTAATAGATACCATCCTGCCGCATAACAAAAGGCAGTCATCATATGCTTATGACAACTGCCCTTTGTTATATGATAAACAATACTACATATCTAACAAATCAGGTGTTCAAAGCATATGAAATAAACGCCATACAATCACACATCATCCGGCAGCAACACATATTGTTCTTTGCAGTTGTCATGATTCTTTCTGAGCCCATATGCTTATCCTCCTTGTAAATTCTCTGTGATTTATTCTCAGGAACTTTTCATACTATATTGATATGTTTTATCTGTTTTGTTCCTTTCATGTTTCATGATTATAGCGTCCGTTTTTCCGGTTGTCAACCATTATATCCTATTTAAGTTATAGGATATATATTTGACTGGCTATAAGTTTTTCTTATAGCCAACAAATATGCAGTATGATTTATACTCCCAGTTCTTGTTGAATCAGTAGAAAACTACACTTGTCTTCTCTTGTTACACGCAATGATGTTGACACATATTACGTTTTCAGTTAAACTATACAGATGTAAATACTATTGTTAGGAGGAAGATCGGCTTAACATTACATATTTACTTCCATGTTTTACTAATCTAAAGTTATTGCCGGTATAACTGCATGTCTTTTCATAAATTATTAAATTCAATTATAGATTCACAACCTGTAACCAAAAATTCTCTGATCAATGAAACCGGGATCGACCGTTCAAGCTTCTATCAGATCTTGAGCGGCAAACGTATTCCCACAAAAGATCAGATTACAAGTATTATCCGCCAGCTTGATATATCTGCTGCCGATGAGATGGCTTTATATGATGCCTTTTATCTGGAACGGCTGGGCGAGACCAATTATCATTACCTGAAATTCACAGAGAAATGTCTAAATGTCATTGGAGCATCAGGTGTTGATGCAAAAGCATCCAGCCACCAGATACTTCCTTTATCACAGGAATTAAAAAATAAACTATCTGACAATCCGGTTGATACAGCTCAGTCACAGACTGCCACAGGGACTATACTTTATCACTCCACGGATGAGATCATCTGTGGTCTGACTAAATTCTTAATACACGCCAGTAAAAAAGAAAACAATCATTTACAGGTATCACTTCCGTTCGACCTGTCATCACGGATCAAACTGTTTTCCAACATTCACTCACTTATCACTTCTGGGAAATTTCAAAATGCAACAATTTCCCAGATACTGCATTTCCAAACAAAAAATCCGGATGACATCACTGAAAAACTGGACGGATTTGCCACGCTGTTAGAATCGATTCTTACAAAAGAACCCAACATCACCTATAACATTTACTATTATTCCAATGAACAAAAAGTCAGCAAGAACTCCGGTGTACTTTTCCCTTTCTATATCATAACGGATGACACCTGTCTGCTGTTGAATGCCGATGCCAACAAAGGTTGTCTGTTGACCGATCCGAGCCTTATCGGATTTATGCGTAAAGAATTTGCTTCCGTATTTGACCATGCGAAACCATTTCTTTCCAGCTTCAGCCAGAAGGAGCTTCCACAGTTTCAGGCAAGATCCATTCCTGCAGAAGAAGTGATCTTTATCCAGAAGCATCCCGGTGCCTGCCTGATGGTGACCGATGATCTGGTTGAGAAATATGTTCCTGAAGAATTCAAGGAAACCCTAAAACAGCATTTTCATTTCATGCAGCAAATGAATGCCAGTGAGGGCATCACACTGGACGGCATCCGGGAATTTGCAAGAAATCATGTGATTTACGAATCCGGGTTCTATGTGGAAGCAGATACGCCGGATATTATCAATGCTCTGGAACAGTTAAAAGCACGGCTTGACCGGAACCTCTTTGTCCTTGATACCGAAAAAATTCCGGTATCGGATAACTGGGCATTTCTTTTATATACGGATCAGTACGCCCTGCTTGTTCCAAATAAAGAACTGGATTTTATTATCTGTGTATCTGATCCAGATATTATTCATGCTTTAACCTATACCTTTCACTCGGTAGATTTTGAAGATTATGTTTTAGATAATACCCTTGTCAGAAATGAGATACAAAAGCTGATTTCTGAAAATGAAAATCGAGTGGCAGATTCAACTTTATAAATGCCACTTCTGGTTTTTTGTACATCAGCATGGTAATATTTAATTGTTTTTATTGTTACATCATTTGATGTTCACTTTATTCATATGAGGGGTAATTTATAGACAGGCGGCTGCTTCTTACAGGTCAAAGAAGCAGCCGCCTTTGTAGTCTTACAATATTATATAATGTCACTACAGACTTTCGTCTGTCTGCTCAACGCAATTCTGCATACAGAAAATCCCTAGATCGTGCCTTTTACAACCAATGTACTGACACCCGGATCCGCCGTCCATACACCGGTAGCCGGATTCTGTGTATAGGTTGCAGCCGGAACTGTGATCTGACCCGCAATCGTTGTAAACACTCCTGTTGTCTCATCATAGGTATAGTTTGTTGTCTCTGCCCATGCCGTTCCATTAAAGGATACTGCAAGGTTTGACAAAAGCGGATTAAAGGTATCCACTATCACCGCATCGGTTCCGATATCTGCCGGTGCACTTCCTGCATTCTGGATCAGGAAAGTATAGGTTAATGTTCCGTTTTCTGTTACAGGAACCGGACTTACAGACTTCGTGATTGTAAGGATCGGCGTACTCTCTGTATCGATCGTCTCTGTTACCGTGATCGGAGTAATACCACCACCGGATACAACTGCTGTATTCGTGATCGTTCCTGCTGCATCCATCGGTGCAAATGCATTCACCTCTGTCTCATAAGCAACTGTGATATTGCCCCCTGCAGGAACTGTCAGTCCTGAAATTGCAAGTGATGGTTCTGCAACAACAACCGGTGTTGACTGAAGCACTCCATTTACATAATATTTCACACTATCAGCCATATAAGTGAGCGGAGTCAGTGTTTCTGTTCCAAATGTGTATGCGCCCAGATTATCTGTAACTGTCAGACCATTAAATGCAGTCGTACCGGAATTTACAACCGTTATAATATACGTTACGGTATCATTCTGACCATATGTCTTTCTGACTGCGGTCTTGCTTGCTGACAATACCTCCAGCAGTTCTCCGACTGCTATATTGGAATTTGCTATGGAATTACCATAGCGAAGCTGTGCCTGATTGGTAAACTGTGCCATAAATTGCTCTCTTCCTTTCTTATATTCAGGTATAGTACAATATATGACAGAATTATTATTTTGTTATTTTTATTAATTATCTTTCTCCCGGAGTTTTACGACCAACTCATAAACCTCAGGATGTTTTTCTTTCAAATGCTCATCCAGCAAATGTCTTCGTTCTTTAAACTTCTCCGCAAGCTCCGGATGTTCCTTTGCAATACGGTCATGGATCTCTCTACGATGCTCCTCGAAGCGTCTGGCAATCGTTTTCTCATCCTTACCTGATATATGAACGATCTCCTTCAGATGCTCTTCCAGATGCTCTAACCACTCATCCTCATCCATAGCTTCCATATGTGACCAGCTTCCATGCAAAAGCTCATCAACATCTCCGGTCTGTTTCAAATGCTCGATCTGAAGTCTGATCTGCTTCTCTATCTCATCTTCACTCTCCGCTCCAAACGCCCAGACAAATTCCTGAACCCTGTTATCTGCACGCTTTCTGGACGCACTTCTCGGCTGATTGTCTACATCACCCTCTAATGGATATGGTCGCTTAATTCCCATATCCTTTAAGGCAATATGTACTGTTCGTCTGACACAGCCTTCCTCAATCAGATAACCAAGTCCCAGCTTACGCAGCTGTTCATTCACATCTGCGATATGTTCTGTCATGTAGAAACGGATTCCCTTATCCTTTAACGACTGATATAACATGGCGATCCTGTCAGCCGCTGTTATATCGATACTGCCGATTCCACTGGCATCTATGATAACCGCCTTTGTCTCAGGCGTGATATGATCTTCAATATCTCTCTGGAGGATCTGTATATTCGCAAAGAACAGATTGCTGCTGAACCGATAGATCAGTACACCGGAGATTGCATGGATCTGGCTGCTCTCCTTCAGATCCCGGAAATGCTTATGACCCGGCTGGATTCCAAGGAAACATCTTGCAGGCTTGGCTGTCCGTATGATCATCTCTGTAAACGAAAGAAGAATGCCGATCAATACACCGTTGATCGTGCCAAGTAACAGCACACCAAAGAATGCCCCGAAAAAGATCAGGCATTCTGTACGGCTGACTTTAAAGAGTCTTGCCGCAAGATCAAATTCCGTTGCTCCAAGCAACGCTGATATCACAATGGCTGTAAGCACAGGAACCGGAAGATAACCGATAAATCCGGTTGCACAGACCAGAACAACGATCATGGAAAGACCTGCTATGATACCGGTAAGCTGTGTCTTTGCCTGATACTGTTCTCCCATTGCCGTTCTTGATACCGAGCCATTGATCGGACAACAACCGGTAAATGCCGCAAGGAAATTCCCCATTGAAAATGCCAGAATCTCCTGGTTATCATTGATCCGGTAACCATTCTTCTGCGCAAAATTATTCTCCGCCAGAAGTGTCTCCGCCATTATAACGACTGCTACCGACAGGCTGATCGTTACAGCCTCACGGATCGATATCACACTAAAATCCGGAACCGTCCAGCGTGGGAGTCCGGTATCAACAGATGCAAGTGTCTGTACACCCCAGTCCTCTATAGGAAGCAGGTATGTCATGCCTGCCCCGGCTATCATCAAAAGAACCGCCATCGGGAATTTTGGGATCAGCTTCTTACATATCAGCAATAGCACAAGAGCCGCAAGTCCCAGTACCACCGACTGCCAATTGATATCTTTGGCTGTCTTTATAATATGTTCTGCCAGCTCAAAAAACTCTCCGGTTCCTGCCGATCCTCCCATCAGCTTCGGTACCTGCATTAGTATAATAGTCGTACAGATTCCGGTAATGAATCCGCCCATAACCGGTGCCGATATATAGTTGACCAGTTTTCCTGCTTTCATAATATAAAACGCCAGAAGCCACAATGCCACAAAGAAGGTCAGTACCGGAACAACCGCCATTGCCTCCTCTGATCCACTCTCTATATGAAGGCTTAACAATGCCGACCCAATAAGGGCTGCCGGAGCTGCATCCACTCCAAAAATAAACTGAGGCGATGTCGAGAACAGAGCAAATATCAAGATTGGAAATACCGAACCATACAGTCCATAGGCCGCAGGAAGTCCGGCAATCTGTGCATATCCCATGGAGATTGGAATGGATACTGCCATGATAATAATACCTGCAAGAAGATCCTTTATGAAATTTTTCTTATCATAATGACGTAATGTAGCCGCTAATGTTATCTTCATCTCTGCCTCTTATATCTGTATATTATTATACTGCCATTATAAAAGAAAAGTGGAGCTATGCACAACCATTATCTTCGCCTTTCTTCTAAGTTAGCCCCCTGTTATCAACCATCTGATATATGACATATATCAATTTCGCCATCCGTCGTCTATCTCCGGCCGGATCTCCGCCAAATCTTTCTTGCTTCCGCTTCCCTGATCAATTCATCTCTGAAATCAGGGTGTGCGATCGATACCAGAGCCTCAGCCCGCTCCCATGTTGAACGGCCTTCCAGATTCACAACCCCATATTCTGTTGCCAGAAAATAAACCTGACTTCTTGGAGAAGTAACGATATCGCCATTAAACTGTGGATGAATTCTTGAATGAACCACCCCTTTACTGTCCTTGTACACAGAACTCATGCAGATAAATGCTTTACCTCCCTTAGATGCAGATGCACCAACGAGGAAATCCAGCTGTCCACCGGTTCCGGATATCTGTCTGACACCTGCACTCTCCGCTGCCACCTGACCATACAGATCAACAGCAACACAGCTATTGATGGAAACCATGTTATCAATCTCACCGATCACTCCGGGACGATTCACGTACTCTAACGGATATGCCGCAACTCCCGGATTATCGTCAATCCAATCATATAGGTTCTTGCTTCCGACCGCACAACCAAATACTCCTTTTCCACGATCGATCTGCTTGTATTTGTTCGTGAGCTTTCCCGCCAGATACATTTTCAGATATGCATCACTGCAAAGCTCCGTATGCATACCAAGATCCTTCAGATCAGACTCCGCAATGATATCCCCCAGTGCATTCGGCATACTTCCAATACCGATCTGCAGGGTTGCTCCATCCACGATATAAGGAATGATCAGTTCCGCAATCTTACGATCAACTGCAGTCGGCTCCGGCATCAGCATATCCGGATACGGTTCATGCTCTCCTTCCACGATATAATCAATATCCGAAATATGGATACACTCATCATAACCGCCGCGAACCTTCGGAAGATTCTCATTGATCTCTACGATCACGATATCTGCCGCACGCACGATTGGTGCTGCCACTCCGGTATTGACCGAATAATTAAAATATCCATGCCGATCCATCGGTGACACACTGAGCATAACTACATTTACCTTAAGAAAATACTCATAATATGCTGCATTATTATGAAATACCATCGGAATATAATAACAGAGTCCACGATCACATAACGACCGCTCATATGCTGAACAATGCCAGCTGTGATAAGTAAAATGCTCCTGACTCTCATCACATTCTGCAACTGCGATCGGCCCTGAGATCAGATTACCACGGATCTTAACATCAAACAGCTCGTCTCTACGTTTCGCCAATGCACGATCCAGGATCTCCGGCTTTCCAAGTGAACAGGTATAATCCACCCAGTCACCATCTTTTACAACGGAAACCGCTTCCTCCGGTGTGCGGAGTTTTCGTCTGTATTCCTCTAAAAAATGTTCGTATGTCATACTGTTCCCTCCTTCGCTTATCCGTCCCTGACACAAATTATGCCTGTAAAACCTCTGACAGCTTCGTGTCTGACTGCAATACTTCTATCGCTTTCTTTCGGTACTGTTCTTCGTGAAGATAAGTATACCGGAATGGTTTTATAGCCGGTGCTTTTTCGATCGCACGGATGAAATCTTCCCGCTTCATGCCGACTGTCTTCACATAATCCCAAAATCCGGTATCTGTAAATACCGTATTGATCCGCTCATATCTGTGATCCTGAACAACACTCATCAGATATGTTGCAACTCCGACCTGAATACCATGAAGCTGCGGACGTTCCAACATCTGATCCAATGCATGTGATATCAGATGCTCACTTCCACTGGTCGGCGCACTGTCTCCTGCAATCTCATTTGCCACACCGCTCATGGCAAGAGAATCTAATAGTTCTTTGATAAACCGTTCATCGTGAATGTCTTTAAACGGTGTCCGCACAAAGCTGTTGACCGCCTTCTTCGATATCATCATCGCAAAGTCATTTACCGAACCATGTCCATGTGCTTCTTCAAAATTCCAGTCATAAAGTGCCGTGATCTTCGATACCATATCACCGATACCGGAAAACAGAAATGCCTCCGGTGCCCCCTTTATCACATCGATATCTGCAAAGATTCCATATGCGATCCCTGCCGGTACGGATTTGCGTCGTCCCTCCACGATCAGAGATGCGCTGGCACTGGAAAATCCATCACTGGATGCCGACGTCGGCACACTGATAAATGGCAGTTTTCTTAAGAAGCCACAATATTTGGCCGCATCAACCACCTTACCGCCTCCGATACCAAGCACTGCCTGTGCTGTATTCGGGAATGAAAATGCAAGCTGCACCAGATCGTCGATCCGAACGGTATCCATCTCCATATATTGGAGCACCTCAACACCGCTGTCTGACATACCCTCCATCACCGTATGTCCAAACATATCGATCAACCCATTGCCAAACAGGATCACAACCTTGTAGATTCCCTCATCTGCAAGATAACCCCCGATCCGTCTGAGCAGATCTTTCTCCACCTTTAATATCGATGGTATCTGTATCTCCCTGGTATCAATCTTCGCCATAATCACCAACCTCCTATAGCCCTGTAATTTATTATACATTCTCTTATTCAAAATTTCTGCATTACTCTATATTCTGCACTACTCTGTATTTTGCACTACTCTATATTTTACACTATTCTATATTCTACATAATTATATACTCAACATACCCTATTTTAATCTAAACTGCAACTCATTCTCATTCAAACCAAAACTAACATAGAGCAGTGGAAATACAAACGATTGGTATGATGAACTAACGCCTAAAAAATTTGAAGCCGGAGGGATATATATTTTATGAAGCAGACCTATTATTACGTCGGTCCTTAACGAATCACCATCTGGTGATGAGTTTAGTACCGCTACGTAATAATCGAACGAAAGTGCTCTGCGTAATAAATATATATATCCCACCGACTCCAAATTTTTCATAACCTTAATTGTATTTCCACTGCTCAGACTGCAGCTGGAGGTCAACCATATGCTTGTAGATGCCGTTCCTGGCTTTCAGATCCGCAGGTGTCCCCTGCTCCGCAACTACGCCATCCTTCAACACAACGATCTTATCAACACCATCTACCGTACGCATTCTATGTGCAATGATAAGTACCGTCTTATTCCGGATCAGCTTGGAGATAGATTCCTGAATAACCGACTCATTATCTACATCCAGAGATGCGGTTGCTTCATCCATCAGAATGATCGGCGCATCCTTTAAGAACGCTCTTGCGATCGAGATTCTCTGACGTTCACCACCGGACAACTCGGAACCGTTTTCACCGATCATGGTATCCCATTTATCCGGAAGCTTCTCGATGAAGTCTGTACAGTTTGCAAGCTTTGCTGCTGCCATAACTTCTTCATCGGTCGCATCCTTTTTACCGATCCGGATATTCTCCATAATTGTATTATTGAACAATGTAACATCCTGAAATACGATCGAATACAAGGACAATAACTGCTCCGGATCAATTTCCAGAACATTCATTCCGCCGACCGTGATCGTACCGGCATTGTTATCCCAGAATCTTGCTGCCAGTCTGGAAACCGTTGTCTTACCCCCGCCGGATGGTCCGATCAGGGCTGTGACCTCACCCTGCTTTGCCGTAAAGCTGACATCGGAAAGCACCTGTTCTCCGTCCTTATAGGAGAATGCCACATGGTCAAATACGATGTCATATCCCTTATTATCCGGATTTTCTCTTCCTGTCTGTTCATCATGAGACAGGATCTCATCCATACGCTCACAGTTCTTATTGATACTGATAACGGCAGCCAGATTCTGAAGTGAGATCTGAAGCGGCTCATACATCCTGGTTACAACCAATAGAAATGCAAAGAACGTCAGTACACTGATCTTGCCATCAACCAGAAGAATACTTCCAACAAGTGCTACTGTCCCGATACCAAGTTTTAAGATCATCTGTGCGGAGCAGACAAATGCTGCATTTGCAAATTCGGATACGATCGCATAATGCTCGACATCCTTGATCTTTTTATTCAGGCCCTCCATATAAGAATCAGCCATATTATTGGAACGAAGATCACGGATCGTTTCCAGACCTTCCTGTATCCCATCCAGACATGCAAGCTTATAGGTTATTGTCTTCTCATGGACCTTACCCATAACTGTCTTTGAATAACCAACGATGGCAAATGCTACCGGCATAACCCATACAGCCGCCAGCGCCATTCTCCAGTTATAGAAAAACAAACCGATCACGATCAGTGTTGTAGATATAAATGCACCTACAAGCTCAGGAATCCAGTGTGAGCTTGCTGTCTCGATCAATGCACAGTCGGACATGATCGTATTTGTCAGATCTGCAAGATCCTTCTTGCCAAAGAAAGAAAGCGGAAGCTTTCTCAACTTTTCTGCAAGTGTTCTTCGACGGACTCCACTCTCTACATAGGTCGAATAGAAAGTCGAATTATATTGAAAACCTGTTGATATTACAATTAACAATAAAGTTACAATGATTCCAATAATAAAGAATGCCAGTTTATCCTTTGGAACACGGTTCTCCAACAGATAGGAAGTTAATTGATATAACAGTCCCACCGGGAGCATCAGCACCAGATTGGAGATCGTAACTGCTGCAAAGGCGCGAACCATAGCATTTGCGCCCTTTTCGGACAGGGCATATTTGTGCTTTAATTTTTCTATCATGCTGTTTCACCTTTCCTTCCTACCTGCCAGTTGACAGATTTGTTATATTCCTTCCACATATGGGTATAGGTTCCGTCCTTTGCGGACAACTCCTCATGTGTTCCGTTCTCTGCGATCTTACCATCCTTCAGCACATAGATGCAGTCCGCATCCGTTATGGTTGACAGGCGATGCGCGATCATGATAACCGTCTTATCCTTTGCCAGATTCTCAAACGCTTTCTGAACCAGACGCTCATTATCCGGATCGGCAAATGCCGTTGCTTCGTCTAAGATCAGGATCGGTGCATTTTTAAGAAATGCTCTTGCGATCGATAACCGCTGTGCTTCACCACCGGATACATAGATTCCCTTGGAGCCGATCATCGTATGTACCCCAGCCGGGAACTTCTCTATGATATCCATACACTGAGCAGCGGAAAGTGCCTGCATAACTTCTTCGTCAGTCGCATCCGGTCTGCCCATTCTTATATTTTCCAATATGCTGATCTTTAACAGCTTGCTGTCCTGGAATACATACGATACTTCTTCCATCAGTTTCTTAGTGTCAATATTTTTAACATCCACACCACCGATCTTTATGCTGCCATCCTTTACATCCCAGAATCTTGCAACCAGAGATGCCAATGTCGTCTTACCACCACCGGATGGTCCAACGAAAGCGATATGTGCACCGGTCGGAATCTTCATGGATATATCGTCAATTGCATTTTTCTTTGCTTCATCATAGGCAAATGTAACATGCTCCATCGTGATCGATGCATCCTTTGGTATCTCCTGCTTTTCTGTATTTACCAGAGGCTTTGCATTTAGAATATCATCCATTCTCTGTAATGCATCCTCCACCAGCATCTGGGATTCGCCTGCATAGGCAATCTTCATCAGTGTAGTTGTAAGAACCGAAGTGATCAGGATATAGAAGATCAGGTTTAATACAAATGTATTACTTACATGATTACCACCCAGAATGTAAGCAACAATGATCAGTGCTGCAAAGATTCCATTTGCTGACATTGTAAACAGAACCATCGGCTTCATCATCCCCTTGGTGTAATCAAGCGTCCATTTCTCATAATCATCGATCGCCGCTTTGAACTTCTTGAATGAGTACACCGTCTGTCCAAAGGTCTTAACAACCGGAATACCTCTTACATACTCAACTGCCTCGGAAGACATGGTCTCAAGTGCATTCTGATACTGCTTCATATCCTCTGCCATCTTTGGTCCCATCATCAATGTTCCCATCATGATAAATGCCAGAACCGCAGGAATCAGACTGGCAATTCCCAGTCTCCAGTCAAATACGAACATCACCACTAACAGTCCAACCGGCGTTGCAACGGAAACTACTTTATCCGGAAGGTTATGTGCGAGGAAAGTCTCTGTTGCTGCACTTGAATCATTTACAACCTTACGGAGCTTTCCGGTTCCTTCTTTCTCAACGTAGCCAAGCGGCAGCTTCATGATATGCTCCATCATAGCGGTTCTCATATTTGCCTGCACACGAAAAGCTGCAATATGGGAGCACATCAGTGCGGCAATATAGACAACCATTGCAAACAGAGCAAATCCAACGGCCTGCCAACCATAGGTTTTGATATGTGTCGCATCTGCGAAATCCGGTCGAACCTCAAGGATCTCTTTCATAATACGCCAGATATCATAAAATGGTATCAATGCGATCCAAGCAGAAAGGATCGCAAGAACACAGGACGCATAGGTAAAATACTTATGCCCTCCTGCTATGCCCATGAGTCTGGACAATGCGCTTTGTTTCTTTTCTTTCATAGTTAACCTCCTGTTACTAAAGTTAGTATTTGCTAACCTATATTTATTTTTATAGGACTGATGCATGTTGTATTTCATGCAACAGTCCCTATTATCAGAACTTCATTCCGATCACCGCCTGCCAGCCCGCATAGTTAAATGCTCTGACATTTGCCATAAATTCTTTTGCCTCTTCATAGCTCTTATCATGTGTGATGAGTTCATACACATACTGCCATCCGTTCCTGCAATATACATGGATAAAAAAATCATCTATCGGATGTCCTCCATCCGAAAACTGCTTCACAAACTGTTTATAATAGTATTCTTCCTTTGCCGCAAGCCTGTCAAAATATGTCTCATATTCTGTTCCCGCCGAACAGCAGAAGATCAGTTTGAATTCTTCCTGATGTCTGTAAATATATTCCAGTACAAGATCCGTTCCTTCATCTCCGGCATCCTCCGCCCGGCTGATATCTGTCGCTTCTCCTGCTTTCTTTATGCTGTCAGAATAAATCGCCATTAACTCATCTGCGGCTTCTTTTACAATTGCCGTAAACAATCCGCTCTTGTCACCAAATCTTGTATAGATCGAATTCGTGCTGACACCACTGTCTGCCGATATTCTCCGCAGGCTGGCATCATGAAATCCATATTGTAAGAATTCCTTTCTGGCACTGGCAAGTAAATTTTCCGTTACTCCTTCTGATTCTTTTCTCATAAACCACACCTTGATCAGTATTTGCATTTATATGCAATATAAAATAACAGCGTTATTATAACGCTGTTATTTTATAAAGGTCAAGATTATTTACACAATTTGTTCTACATTATTTTTCAAATAAGAGAACTACTACTATACCTGTTACCAATACCAGATTACCGTTTTCGGATCGTATACAGACATCCCATTCCTGATACTGCAAGCAGAATATAAAGCACAGCCAGATTCATATCATCTCCTGTCTTGGGTGATGCTATCTTATCATCTTTTTTCACTTCTGTTGTATCTCCATCACCACTCTGTGTCGTGCTGCCTGTTCCATCTTCTGTACGGTCTGTTGTTGTGCCCTCTGAAGAATTTTCCGTCGTAACTTCTGTTGTCTCTCCGGTTGTGGTCTCTGTTTCCGGTTCTGTTGTTTCTTCTGTTGAAGCTTCTGTTACATCCCCGGTCGTATCCTCCGATGGATCCTCAGTCGTTGCTCCTGTCTGATCCTCTGTTGTCGTCTCAACCTTCTTATATGCGATTGCATAATTTGAAAATCCATCTGTCTGGAACATCACCATTTTAGTTGCCACATCAAAAGAAGCAGGAATAATCTCATAGGTTCCATCCTTTTTCTCATGAATAACTGCCAGCTCACTGTTTGCAGGTTCCCAGTCGGCTTCTATCTGAAGGGATACCTTTGCCGGTTTCTTCAATGTCTCTATATTATTTACCCACAAATTTGCTACTGTATTCTTATACAGGATCTGTGCCAGCTTGATATCAAAATACCCGGTGATGTGATAATCACCTGCTGCCTTTTTAAAAGCCTCAAGCTGTTGCTGTGTGAGAACTGCATCCTTGATCGTCAGTCTATTGTTTCCTGACGTGATCTCATTTTCTGCAAGCTGGATCAATGCTTTTTTCACTTTATCTGTCTTAAGCTCTACCTGATCTTCTGCCTTTGTAAATATGCCGCTGATATGTACATTTTCATCCGGCATTGTATATGAAAATGTAGATGCATCTGACAAAGGCGTTAAAGACTGACCATTTATCGTTATCGATCCAAGCTGATATCCATATTCCGGTACTGCCCGGAGAATAATTTCTGAACTCGGTATAACACTTGCCCATCCATAATTGGTGTCCTGCTTAACACCATCTAAACCAATCGATGTTCCGTCCGGATTTTTGATCTCAAGGATCTCAAGCGTTCCATTCTTTAACAGCTCATAATCTTTCAATCCATTATTACCTGTTTTATCTTTGGCCCATATAATAGTTCTTGGTATGATCGTCGGCTTCTTTGTAACTTTGATCACATATTCACTGGCAGGCGCAATCGTGAATTCCACTGTATCCTTCGTTCCTTCCGGCAATGTGATTGCCTTTCCATTTACTGTGACCGTCCCGATATCTCCATCTCCAAATGCCAGTTGGATCCTGAGCAGATTATAGATTTCACCGGACGCATATCCCTTGCCAGTTCCCTGTATCTGACTGCTCTCAGCTCCGATCTTCGCTGAATTCAGATAAATTTCCATTCCAAATCCATCATTGGTTCCCATGATCTGAATATCATCCGGGTAACCGGGATTAGGTGATGGTGATGTCTCTCTTGTAATTTTGATATTTAGATCACCGCTGAATACATATCCATCAATCTTTACATAAGAATTTCGACTGACATCATGTGATACGTTATTGATATATAGCCGTAGTCCCGCCGTTGAAACTCCAAGCAGCCCATCCATTGAAGATTCATCCAGAACCATAGCTACTTGCAGATAATAGTCTTTATCTTCCAAATCGACCTGCATGTTATTTTTATCGATCGAACAATTTGTGTAACTGCCCGTATCCCAGTCTCTCGTACATAATGTCAGCCTTACTTTACAGTCATCCTCAATAACAAAGATTGCTTTTCCATTTTCAATAGATGCCCCATCAAAATTCAATGTTGCCATGTTTGCTTCTGCAGCACTTACCTGTGTGCTGGCAAATGGCAGCAATATCATACTGATACACAGCCATAAACTTAGAAAAATCCCTAATTTTTTCCTCATAATTTTGTCCTCCATCTGCTTCCCTCCTCAGGGAAGATATTTGCAGTCATTCTATCAAAAAGCACCTGATTTCACAAGCGTTTCAGGCAAGAAAAATCATGAAAAAAGCCAGGAAAATAGCGAGTTTGAGGCGTTGCGGCAAACACCGGAACGCAGTGCTATATTTCCTGACTGATATAATTTTTATGTCCGTAATTTGTCTTAGAATTTCTTCTCCATACAAATGAAATGTTTGTCAAACAGATCACATTCCCCGACAGTTCTAAATCCAATCTTTGCATATGTCGAGAGTGCTACCACATGACCTTCCCGAACCAGAATATGGATTCCTTTCATTCCCCTGTTCTTTAACACATCACCGGCATAATTCATCATCTGCTTTGCAACTCCCTGCCCCTGCATATCTTTTCTTACACAGAGTCTGGACAATTCTCCCGACGGTGCCTGATCTTCATGCCAGCAGGTGAGCGACTCCACGGCATCGTCATGGTCGATTGAGATCGTCGCAATGATCTCTCCTGCATCGTTCTTCATCACAAACAGGTCTTCATTCTTAAGGTCAAATGCGATCGTGTTCTCATCCGGATAGGTCTCGCTCCACTCACATGGTCCCCCGATCATCGCATGGTATAAAGCCAGCAGTTCATCTTTATCTTCTTCTGTTGCATTCATTATCTGCATGATAAGTCCTCTCTTTTCTGTCTTTCTTCATTCTCAACTCATGCTGTCAATTCCTGAATATAATGATCCTTTTCTGTCCATAACGCTGGATTTATTCCATATTCTTTCAAAGCGCCTATCGCATCATCTGATACTTTTCTATCTGTATTCTGAATAAATGCATATAACTTTGCTTCCCGCTGACGCATATCCTTCGTATCATTCCACGCAAAAATAATATTTCTGGCTGCATTCAGATCCATATTATTAACAACCTTAATAAATCTTTCTGTAGATTTTTTAGAACGCGCTATTGCAAAATCATAATGCGTTGTCAATTTGCTTTTTCCTGTCAGACATATATTATCAATATATCTTACATCATTTGCATCAAAAAACTTCTGAACATCATCTAAAAAAACAGATTGAACATTATTTCTTGATAAGTAAAACATATCACTTATTTTTACCATACATTGCGCCAGCATATGTTTCTTTAATGGCAGATCACTGGTTGTACAGTTCACTGTTAATTCATTTGTTTCTGTTTTTGTTACACCATATGAGGAAATAATAGAATTAAGTATTGTCATTCTCCTGACACCACTATCCAGATCAAATCCGCCCAACTGTAGATCTCTAATCGTCGCTCCATCATCTGTAATATAAAATGTGCCATCCCCCTGTTCAATGATATATAATTCTATACAATCATTATTTCTATCTAAAAAAGGCAATGTTATTCTATAAGTAGTACTATTCACCTTATATTGATCAATATTTTGTTTTAACCAGTCCAAATACTGTTTTCCAAAATCTATATCATGTTGCACACTCATCATATCACACCCTGCACATTTTCTATATTTATATTACAATATCCGCAAAAATCGGAAAAAACATTCATAAAATTAATATTGTTCTTATCAAAATTTATTCCTTCAAAATTTTCTAAATCATATGCCCATGGAAGATTTCCTGTGTCATTATCTGTTTCTCTAAAGATATGTATATGATTTCTGGATATCTTCGTCCCATCTGGATTTATATGCGGTGGTGAATCAATATCTATTCTGACAAGTGGTAATCTGGTGATTGCATATCTATTTTGTATTTTGAATTTTAATAATTCAATTCTCCCACTTCTATCTACATCCAGATAAAACTTATCCTTAAAGTTTTTACTCTCTAAGTCATAAGTCTCACTTTTCCCATTATTAGGCAATTCAACAGGATACTTTTTAAATATTTTTTCAATCTGTAATAATCTTTGAAATTCTTTGTCTGTCACGTCTTCATCCCCCCTATTTTTCTTTATATTAGCACATTCTATTACTAATAGCCATTATTTTTACAGCTTCTCCATCCATTCAGTTTCTTTAAATCCGGTAAGCACCAGATCATCCTTCACTCCGCATCAAACAAATCTTCCATCTCTGCCACAGCTTCGTAATATTTATTCATCCACTCTGTCATCCGGTCGATATGCTTTCTGTCCGCTTCCACCTGTTCGATATCTTCCGGCCACTCGTCACCTTCATCTATGCCCTGCTGTATGAGCCAGTTCTCCGCGCACTCAAACCGGCACATCCTGCCATCGTCACTTTCGATCGTTACCAGCACCATAAGTGGTTCACCGGGCATCCGCTCCTCACAGCCATAATCTGCTTCATCTATTCTGGTCACAGACCACATGTTATGCATCTCCTTTTTCTTTTGCAACTATAAATAAATTAATATTCATTATAACACAGGTCATCTCAAAACTGAAAACAGGTTCTACCAACATTTCATTGTCGGTAAAACCTGTTTAAATTTATTCTGTAGTATTCTTTATATTAACAGATATTTTTACTTGTTATGTTTCCTTTTCCTGTCCAACGTTACCACAGCCCCTGTAAGTGATGCCATCAGGAGAGCTATACAAAGCGTCAGATCAAAATCATCCCCTGTCTTTGTCTGCTTATCATCTGTATCCGATGCATTCTTGACTATTGTAAAACTTGTACTTGCTGATCCATCTGTCCAGATAATCTCAAATGTATGGCTACCAACCGATAATGTCTTAAGGTAATCTGCCTTAAATGTAATGATCGTCGACCCTTCTGTAACTGTATAATTTTTTTTATCTACAACCACACCGTCTACTTTCACATTCCGAAACTTCGAAATCTCTCCATCACCTTTGATCACAAGACTTCCATCTGAATTCTGTATCCAGGAGCTGTTTGCTCCTTCAATAATCTTGTACTGAACCGGTGCCGTCTCCGGTTCTGTCGTCGGTTCCGTTGTCGGTTCCTCTGTTGGCTCTGTTGTCGGTTCCTCTGTCGGCTCTGTTGTTGGTTCCTCTGTCGGTTCCTCTGTAACGGTCAGTGTTACCGTATCTGTTGTAACAGCACCGGCTGAATTGCTTACCATACATTGATACCGGAATCCGTTACAAGTCTTATCTGTCATACCTGTTATATAACTTGCATTATTTGCTCCGCTAATATCTACAAAACCATTTCCATCGTTTCTGTCTATTTTCCACTGATATGTAACATCAGTACCGGTTGCCGTAATTGTAAATGTTGCTTTTTCTCCGGCTTTCACAGAGGCTGACTGCGGCTGTGCACTGATTATCGGAGCTTCTACAACCGGTGTTGGGTTCGGAATTGCGATCGTATAAGTAAATGCTTTTGCTTCACTATCCTGCATATCAGATCTTACTGCAATCGCTGTAATCGTCATTGTAATACTCTGTCCTTCCACTCCTGTAACGGAAATTGGATCTGTATATTCCAATGTTGTTCCAATCGGTGCCCCATTCTCGATTGCCGGTGTACTTCCGTCTGTTGTATAGTAAATCTTTGCCCCATCTGTCGTAGATGTAAGTGCTACACTCTGATTCTTTGTATAAGTTCCGGCTTCTACCGATGCCACAGGCGCTCCAACGATACCGGCCGCACTGATCGTAATCGTTATACCGGTTGTAAGATCCATACCATTCGGATCCACTTTATCCGGACAGGTAACCACACCCTTTAATGTTACGGTCTGCTCTGTCAGAACTGAAGGGTCATAGCTTCCATCTACAGGCGATTCAGTATCCCATGTAACAACTGCCTGATCGGCTGTTCCCTTCTCTGTCACTATATTGACATATGTCGGGAGCTGCATATCTGCATATGCAGTACCATTTGCAACTGCAATCGAGCCCGGTGCGGTAATGCTTATAAGTTTATCTTTTGCTTCCGGTTCTGTCTGCACGGTTAATCCTGCCTCTTCTGTCATTACCGATCCGGCAGAATTACTGATCACACACCGATACCGGAATCCATTACAATCCTTATCCGTCTCGCCTGTTGTATAACTTGTGTTTGCAGCTCCGGTAATGTCTACAAATCCATTTCCATCGTTCCTGTCGATCTGCCACTGATATACTAATTCCTCACCTGTTGCTTCCACAGTAAAGGTTGCTGTCTGACCTGCTTTTACAACGGCTGTCTGCGGCTGTGTAGTGATCACAGGTACCGATATCGGAGCAGCATTAGGTTTCAGAAGCAGTCTGGTCATATCACTGTTATCATGTATAATGCTGTAAGCCTCATTATCGCTCATAATAATTCCGCTGTAATCCTTGTCTGCGACTACACCGGTGGCCACAAGAACCGGCATATCTGCATCAGAAGCCCCTTTATACGTTATACCGATCTTCCCGGTCATATTACCTCGAACCTCGATTACCGAATTAGCCGTTTTTCCGTCAGCTGCCGCATTTACCAGGCAGATGTTATCAGCCTTGCCATTATTTCTGTTATCAATAATCGTTGCTGTTCCGGAGACATCCGTTTTCGCCGATGCTGATCCAGCATAATAAGCATAAGCACCGGCATACACGCCTGCTCCTGTATTATCAGATGTGTTTCCGGTTATGGTTCCTCCGGTCATATGGAACGTATCACCCGCACTGACATATACTCCGCCGCCATGTCCGAGGTCACTACCCAGACCAAACGTACTGTCGGCAATATTTTTCGTAATACTTCCACCATATACATTAAATGTTCCACCGAAGACACTTACACCGCCACCGATTTTACATTTATTTACGCTGATCTCGCCCCCATACAGATTAAAGGTGCCGTCTGTACTGTAGTTTCTGCCTGTACGAATAACTACACCACTTCCACCAATATCATATTCAGATGCATTTTCGGATATCTTTCCACCATACATATCAAATGTACCGCCCCGAACATCAATCGCTCTTCCCATCTTGTTGCTTGCATGGGCGATTTTACCCTGCGCATCTCCTGCCTTACAGTCTGTAAGCGTGAAATGATGTTCAACATCTATCGTATCTACATAACCATCATAATATTTATTAACTTCCTGTGTTTTATCAACAGCACTTTCCTCCGGATTCTTCATTGTAATGCTGTGTCCGTTCAGACAGAGTACTGCATTATCCGGAGCAACCCATCCATAACATGTGTAACTGTTATCATCTGTAATATATCGATCTAATACAATATCTTCTGTCAGATAATAGTATCCACTGCCCGTAATCTCAGACAGATCAGAAACACCAGTCCAGGTCCGGGCCGTATCACAGGTATGATCACCCACGGTCGTATTATTTGTTCCGCACACACAATGCTTATGTTCCGGTTCAGATGGTGTCTGCGCAGCGGTTTTCGGAAATGTGTATGTCAATGTCAGTGTTCCGTCGGAATTCTTTTTCACATTGGCCTTATTTCCATTGACCCTTCCCGTCACAGATTCCGAAAAAATATAATGCTTCTTTGCAGCAAGCGTTATACTTGCTGTATAACTTGTGTTATATCCTGCCGTCGTATCATTCGGTGTCCATATAACAGCCGGCATCGTCGTGCTTACTCCTGTCGAGCTGCATGTGGCTGAAGTATCTAACAGCACTCCCGCTTTCGGTTCATCAATGTCTCTGACGCTTGCAAATGCAATCTCGGAATCCAGATTTTCTTCCGTCTCGGTTGCTGCAACAGCATATGTCATGTTATAAAACCAGCCGGTTGTTTCCAGCCAGATCTTGCAATCCTTTAAATCGATATCACCTGTCTCAACACCTCTTTTTGCCAGTTCGGATTGGATATCTGCTGTATCTATATATTCCAGTCCTGTGATATATTCTCCGTAACTCCATGGATCAGTGTCATCTCCACCCTGTATAACCAGATATACATGATAGTAGGAATCTCCATAGTCAACGCCCCCATAATACAGATCACCATATCCATCATACTGGTTTCCGATGGTTCCTTTCTCTGCTTTTATCACACCCTGATCCGGATTGTATTCAACGGTACCAATATCCATTCCTTTCGATTTTCCATCTAATCTGAGTGTCATTGCATCATAATCTTTTAAATCTAATGCTGCTCCATAGCCCGCCGGAACCGATGATGCAAAAAAGACATCGGACATATCCAGATTCGCCGCCGGGCGTATCGCATATGAGCTGCTGTACAAAGCTGTAATATTCTGACTGTAACTAACCTGCGATCCCATGCTTGCAACACTTACCGCCACCGGTATTTTATCTGTACTGTAAGCGGAACGCAGCCAGAAACTGCTATAGCGACCATATTGCCAATACGGATCCATCGCCAGTACTTTATCATCATTACTTCCGGCCCGAAGTGTTGTCTCGCCGACTTCCCCTTTTAATGCATATAGCTCGTCCGAAGTTGTATAATCTTTATTATTCTTTATGTCCTTTGTCGTTACCGTAGTTTTCTGTAATAATTTTCTCTCTTCTCTGGTAAAATATGATTTTTCATCACTGTAACTATCTTCGCTCATTTCCTGTAGGGCTTCCCGCAATAAGCTTGCCCCATAGTGGCTGGCAGATACCGTCCTTGGATTTCCTCCGGTATAGGCGCCATCTGTTGCATAATAGTTTCTATCCTGCTTATCTCTGTTAAACTGAGATCCAACAAGCATCGGTTCAGCAGCAAAAACAACCGTATTATCCCCCTCTATACCGCTGTCGGCACCAAGAACATACCATGTCTGTGGTATCCAGCTTTTTCCTTCCTTGCGGTTGCCAAACTCCAGTTTTCCGATATTTTTGGGTTTTCCATCCGCATCCGGCGCGAATGTGTCATCCATCAGCTGTTCCTTTGTCGCATAATATGCCACAGCCGGTTTACTGTCAGCTGTATCATTCTCTGCCTGTACACGTGATACTCTTCCCGGTATCATTCCTGCCGCCATACTAAATGTCAATGCTCCGGAGAGCATAACGGCAATTCTTTTTTTCATTCTATTTTTCATCCTCATACGCATTCTCCTTGTAAAGCTCCGAACAATTTGTTATGATTATTTTAAATCGTACCCTAAGGGACGAGTCAAGCAAAGGAACATTATCACAAGTCAGATTTGCAGAAAATAGGGTTATATATGAAAAAGCAAGGCGAAAATTTATTTAAAATAGGGGAGATCGTAAAGATTTTAGGAGTAACCAGAAAAACTATCTTAGGTTATGAAGAAATGGGGCTGCTGGAACCGGCCATCAAGGATGAAAATAGCGGATACCGCTATTATACTGCGGATAACATGACACAGATCCGCTCCATCCGTTCCTTGCAGACTCTCGGACTTTCCCTTGCCGAGATCCGGGAATATTATTATGATACGGAAAATCTTGATCATCATTTGGAACGACTGATGGACATGCGTGCCACATTAGACCGAAATATACATCTGCTTCAATTACGGGCAGCTAAGCTGGGGGATCTGAGCATCCATCAGGTACGTCTTCCGCAACAGGTCTGCTTCTGTCGCAGATATCAATGTACAGACGCCAAAGATGCCGCAGTCAAACTGCGTGATACATACATCGCTGCAGCCCGAACCGGAAAGCTGTCCATGTCTGCCCGTATGTTCACCGTGCGAATGGATGAGGCAGCTACCGGTCTGGATCTGCTGTGCTGTATTCCTGTCGAAGAAGATTTCATCGGAGAAGAACGCACAGAATTTGCCGAAACCTCTGCTCTGTGCATCTATTACCGTGGTGCTTATGAAGGAATCGGCGCTGCCATCACGGCTCTAAATGAATATGTGCAGGCAAATGCCATTGAAACCACCGGTAAATTCCGCAGTATCTATTTAGAAGGGCCTCCAAACCGTGGTACACATACGTCAGACTATATCACACAGGTCGTTATACCAATTCTGCCTTGCTGTAAATCTTTATAGAAATAATGGAAGATATTATTAAGATTACCGCACTTATAATGAAGCTTCCAATCAGCAGAAGTGCCGGGGTGATATTTGAAAGAAATTCTATATTCAGATTTTCTGTCATTTTCAAAAATTGAGCAAATCCGATTGGAGATGCCATAATAACCACTACGAAAAACATCTTTGTTCTTTCATAGCCTAACTTGAATTGTATCGGGAAATAAATACCTAAACAAATAGAAAGAATCAAAAACAGTATAACAGGTATCTTATAGCTTACCGTTTGAAGCGTCGGAAATATAAGGGCTTCAAGCCAGAAAATAAGACTGCAGCCAGCATATATCACGATGCAGAAGATATATTTGGATAACACAACGCTCTTTCTAGAAAATGGCAGCGCACACAGCAATGTTAACGCTTTCGGATATTGTGTTTCTTTTATAGAGACATACTGCAGCAGCATGAAGATTGAAACAACCGTTACTAAAACATAACCTAATATACCGGCATATTCTGTTAAACGTGACATTAAAAATATTGGAAACAGGATGCATACAGCAACCATAAGCAGTACATATTTTTTTACGATCAAAAAGTCCTTTTTCACTAATTGAAATAACATTTATTTGCCTCCTTTCACATTGCAGAGCATGATATCTTCTATCGATGGCCGTTCAAGTATGCTATCCGGCATGAGCTTTCTGATTTCATCAGCATTTCTTGTAATAGCAGTAAATCCAAAAGGTGTCTGATCTATATTCATAAGCAGTTTTTCTGCATCGGCACTCAGATCTTTTCTGTCACCTTTTACAATTCTGTAACTATCCAGTAAAATATCCTTCTCCTCCTGAAAAATAATCTGTCCTCTGTCGATCATGATCAACATATCTGCAATCTTGTCCAGATCAGATGTTATATGTGTGGAGAAGAATACGCCACGTCCCCCATTATCCATAAATTCTTTCAGAATTACTAACAGTTGATTTCGAATAAGCGGATCAAGACCACTGGTTGGCTCATCCATGATCAATACTTCTGCTTCATGTGACAAAGCAAGTGCCAGAGCATATTTCATCCGCATACCCTTTGACAAGGTGTTGATCTTCTGTTTTGGATTGAGTGAGAAGCGCTCAAGATACATTTTGTATTCCTTTTCATTCCATGATCTGTATGCAGAAGCTATAATACTCTTCATCTCTGACAAGGTTAATTCATCATAAAAACCCCCATTATCAAGAACGATCCCTATACGTTCTTTTATCTCTTTTGCATTTGTATATAGATCCATTCCAAACCATTTGATACTGCCGGATGTCCTGGGAACTAAATCTAAAATAGATTTGAGTGTGGTTGTTTTTCCCGCTCCGTTTTTCCCGATGAATCCGGTAATGCATCCATCCGGCAATGCAAATGAAACATCTTTCAGGGAAAAATTCGGATAGTTTTTATTCAATCCCGTGACTTCTAAAATATTTTCCATCTTACGCCTCCTCATATAGAATATTCATCATGTCATTTAGTTCCTCTTGCGTGATCCCAAGGGATTTTGCAGTCTGTATCATATCTGCCATTTTCTGTTCTACAAGCCGCCGCTTTGAATCTCTTAAAAGCTCTACATTTCTTGTAGACACAAAGGTTCCGATACCTACCTGACTATTCACAAAACCCTCTTTTTCTAAATCGTCGTAAACTCGCCGTATTGTTAAAACGCTTACTTTCAAATCATTTGCAAATGTCCGAATCGACGGCAATGTCTCTCCCTCAACCAGTTCGCCTTTTAAAATAGCGTCAATAATCTGTTCCTTGATCTGCTGATAAAGCGGAGAATCTGATGTATTTGAAATAAGGATTTTCATATCGCGCCTCCTTTTCAAGTGTGCTGTTGTTATATACACACTATGTACTATATGCACTTTTGTGTCAAGGGAGAATATGACAACCGCCGTTTAGCTCTATTTTATAGAGGTAAACGGCGGTTGTGGGGGTGGGGTATTATTAAATTGTTCCTTATTATTTTATTGTTTTTTGCTGTAATAAGCTTCTATCTTTTTGTCGCTCCAAATACCTATGGGTATAAAAATTATCTTAATTGTTTAAAATTTTTATATCTATTCCCACTATTGAGGTAAAATCAAAGTTTCATTTTTCAACAGCGTTGCAATAACCGGAGAATATTTAGCTACTCCATAATCCTCAACAATACTGGTTATTCTAGCCCCTGCATCCTTTGATGAAGCACCACATAAGAAAACTCTTTCATCAGCAGTTCCGTAATCCAACACTATAAATCGATCATGAAATATGCCACCAGTCTTTTTCATTGACAATTTTACTATTGGATACTCCTTACAGAAATCCATATATTCTATGTTGTGAAGTTTATTATTTCCAACATTATCACTGAATAGAATAATATCAACACCTGTTGGAGAATTCTTAAGGTGTACCAAAGTTCTTAATCCAATATAATTGTCAACGACATATATTGAAGACTTTGCCTGCTTATAAATGGACTCATACACCTCATCTGCGCTACTAAATTTTGCATTAAACATAAGCCACTTTTCATCATCATCTGAAACAAAGCTGTTCATCATATCTGCCAATTCCGATTTTGTTACAACATTCTTTAAACCTTCTGCAACATCTGAAATCTGCTTTTCAAGAGATATCATATCCGAATTGATTTTATTAATTTCTATTCTGTTGTTAGCAGTTTCCATGCTTAACTGCAATAATTCTCTCTGACCAATCAATTCGCGATTCTCTAAAATATAATCTTTCATTTTTTTGAAGGTTCTCACCAATGCAATGCTTTGTCTTACCGCAAGTTCTCCTTTTAGTACAGTCATTAACATATATACACCTTGTTCCGTAAAAACGTAAGGATTGCTGCGGGATTTGCTGCTTATATTTGCGGTCACAATTTGTGACCGCAAATATTCAACTTCATTATCAGATAATTGAAACATCATATCATTCTGAAATCTTTCTATATTTCTTTTTACCTGCTGATTAAAAGCCTTAAGTTCATATCCATACACTTCAGCCAGATCTGCATCTAATAACACTTTACATCCCCGAAATTCATATAATTTTTGTTTCATAAATTCTTCATTGATCTCAATTACTTCAATTTCATCTTTCTTTTTATCTTCTGTCATAGAATTCCTCCATCCATTTTGCAGTCAAAAAACATCAACAATTCTCATATGAATATATGACAGGTATCAGCAATATGGTCTACTCCTCTTTTTCCTTCGTTTTGTCATAATATGCTTTATACCTATAGATTGTCCTCTCACTGACATTATTCCGCTTCGCAATTTCTACCATTGTCTTACCACTCTCATACCCAATGACGAAATCATTATAAATTGCCATCCACTTGGCGTTATGTTTCTGTCGCCCGCTTAATTTTCGATTTCTGTAATACTCCAATTTCTCGCGAAGTTCTGCATTCTCTTTTTCCAACTCCTCAATTCTTTTTAATGCCTCCTCAAGTGTTACAGATTTTTTCATCTCTATATCCTCCATATATGTCATTCTCGTTTTGTCAATATTATAAGTGCCTACACTTATTTTTGTCAATCTGATTATGTCATGTTATATCTCAAATTAGCACGACATGTCTCTATTTTCCCTGTATTTCAATATACACATGTAATCTTCTCATAAACTATTATCCTCTATTTTCCATACACAAATCCATTGCAGAGAAAAATACCCCACCCAAAACAAGGAAAGAATGCTGTGCAATTATACATGACATGATGGATGCACTTCGCATCACCATCAAATTCAAATAACAAGCCAAAGAGCCTCAAGGCTACCAGAAGGGAATTGACACATACTTAGGAAAAAAGCATGAGGATATTTACTCCTCATACTGTTCAAGCATAGTCGGTGCCATATCCATGAATACAAAAAACTCTTCTGGCAACGTGCAAAGCTCTCGGCTTATAAAATCTTCCGCATCAATATACTTATGATCATTTTCCGGATCATAACATTTCCCATGATTCGCAAAAATAACTATTCCTTTAAAACTCTTCTCAATCTCATAAACAGCCTCTCCCGGTACATCATAATTTAGGATAGTAACATGTAATCTATCCTTTGCATCAAGACTGTCAGCAATATAAAATTCATCGCAAAATGGCAACTTATTCTCGACAGCAAAATTAATTGTATGCTGGAGATATTCCCTTAAAATCTCTCTGTCCAGCTTATACTTAAAGCCCGAAAAAAAATTTTTCATTTTATTAAATAGACCCATATATCAAATCTGCTCCTTCCTATAATTTCAAGCCCTAAATCATTGATTTTTGGACTTTTTCTTTAACCAATTACCTCACAACACGTGCTAAAGATAACTTTTAGAAATTTACCTCTTAATTCTTTTCACACTATGTACCCTGCTCTCCGAATATACACATGTAATCTTCTCATAAACTATTATCCTCTATTTTCCATATACAAATCCATTCCCAATAGATTTGCGAGATAAATTGATTTTCCAATCTCCGCCGTTGCCTTGCCTCGTTCCAGATCTGATATAAAGCTCACACTGAATCCGGTAAATTCAGCCAGATAAGCCTGAGTATATCCTAGTTCTTTCCTGCGTTTTCGAATTGCTTTACCATATGACTTTGCATCCGTTATCTTCATTCTGCCTCCATATTATATAGTCATTCAGCTAATATACACTTTAACAAATATAAAATAGCCGTGCGGCTAATTTTTGATATATTTATTATATATCAAGCCGTACGGCTAAATCAATTGTATGTTGCGTCTTTCTATTTCACCGCACTACCATATCTTTCGGTCAAAGCCGAAAAAAAGAAAGAAGATTAGGAACCGTAATAATTCTATTCAAATTTTCTTCCTGATTCACTTCACTCTGCATGTACGGTCACCTCACTTTCCTTTTTTTAGACATAAACCAATAAAATATAACACAAAATGCTAAAGCAAACACAACACCAAAAACATTTTGAATCACTCTAAGACTAACCGCTCCTTGTAGTCCATAAGTCTCTGCAGCAATGGCTAAAGCACCAAATGTGTTAAATACTGCCTGCCAGCCATATTGTGCTGAAAATCCTACACCGATTCCACCAAGAATTCCTATATATGCATAGATTGACGAAGGAAGCAGAAAATATAATACTGTAAAACATATAACACCTGCAATATTTCCGACAATCCTTTTACGGACTCTGTAGTGCATATCTTCCATAAACGGCAAAATCACGGACATGGCCGCAATACCAGCCCACATTGCACGTGGCATATTACAAAGTTCTGCAATGCAAAGGACAATCGGTACGCATAAAATCTGACATATCTGCCATTTTGTTCTGGAAGAAGTGATATCAAATTCTTGTATCAGATCTTTCAGATTTCTTTTATAAGTTCTGTTTTTATGATTTCGATAAAATACGAAGCAGGTAAGTGCTGCACCTAAAGCCATTCCGACTAATCGCATCTGATAGCTTTTTCCCGTAACATCATAACCATATAGCAGCAGATACCCAAGAACCAATGTAGATTGATTAAACATGAGTGGATTATGGCATCCGAACAGAATCAACACAGCCAGTGCCGCAATATTTAACAGCATTCCCAATACCGGTGAAAACTGATTTGCTAAATGCGGACATACAGTCATAATTACAAAGAACAAAGCCAAAAGCATCGTAGATTGTCCGGTGTGGATCCCCAAATCCGCATTTCTAAACACCATGAGACATAATAAGACTACTACACCTACAATGCTGTTCTCATTTCCAAATAGGGTGCTGAAAATACTAACAAAGAAAAAACAAAATGCCATTGTAACAGCTATCTTCACCAGATATACCCACATATGATATAATTTTTCTTTTAGTGTTTCACTCTCTTTCAACAGTTTTTTAGAACCTGCCTGATTTAACTGCAACTCCTGATAAAATGTCATATAAATCCTCCTATCTTCTAATTTATCTTAAAACTATATAATCTCGTCTTTCTGCTTTGGCAGCTCTATAACAAATCTGCATCCACCATATTCACGGTTTTCTGCTTTGATTGTTCCTCCGGCACTATCTACAATCCGTTTTACAAGTGCAAGACCTAGGCCATTTCCTTCTGCTTTATGAGATCCATCTACCTGATAGAACTTGTCAAATATTCTGGATTTTACATCATCCTCTATTCCTGGTCCTTCATCTTCCAGAATGAACTTAACAGAATCCTGTTCTTGTTTCAGAAACATCGTAATTGTCCCCTTTGAAGGGCTGAACTTAATCGCATTATCCAAAAGATTTATCCAGATATGCATAAAAAGTCCTTCATTCCCAGTATATTTAACTTCCTCCAATTCTACCTGAAAACCAATTTCTTTTTCTGTCCATTTTGTTTCCAATGAAAGAAATGCCTGGCGGATCTGTTCATCCAGACGATATTCTGTTTTTTTCATTGGTATATTCTGATTCTCTAACTTGGATAACAGCAAAATATTACCAACCAATCCGGAAAGTCTTTGGGTGTTAAATAAGATTTTTTCTACATATTCCTCTTGATCCGGAGACAGTTCTTCTCCCTGAAGCAGCATTGTATATCCTTCAATGGCATTAATCGGGGTCTTAAACTCATGAGAAACATTAGATACAAAATCCATCTGCAGCACCTCTGTTGCACGAAGTTCTTTTGTCATAACGTTAAAACTTTGATAAGATTCTCCAACTTCTGCTATACGGCTGTTCGTTTCCAAATGCTGTTCAAAATCTCCCTGAGAAACTTCCTTCATTGCTTTACTAAGTCTGGTAATTGGTTCCAGTAACTTTGCATTGATAAAGGAAGTGATCAGCCCTGCAATCAATGTATTGAAAATCAAAAGCCAGCCAAGCACAGGTATACTGCCCGGCAGATTAAAAAAATGATTCAAAAAAGCAAATAATAAAGCAGATATGACTGTTGAAAATACAAGTGCAAGCCAGATTGCACCAGTCAGACAGGATCGGATCCGCAATCCTTTTTTTTTCTTTTGTTCCATTATTTTTTCACCACCTTGTATCCAATTCCACGCATTGTTACGATTTCAAAATCTGGGTTATCTTTAAAACGCTCTCTGAGTCTTCCTATATGTACCTCTATTGTATGTGGGTCTGCCTCCGTCTCGTATCCCCATACTTCATCCATCAACTGTTGTTTTGTAAATGTTCTGCCTGGCGAAGCTGCAAGCTTATATAAAAGCAGGAATTGTTTTTTAGGTAAAACAAGACTTTCCTTATCAGTTGTAACCGTCATTGCATCATAATCAAACTCTGTTGAACCGATCACAATTTTGTGTTCATTCAATATCTGTGCACGGCGAAGCAGTGCTCCGACTCTTAAAACCATTTCATTCACATTTACCGGTTTTACCATATAATCATCACTTCCCGAAAAAAATCCCTGACGCATATCATCAAAGGAACCTTTCGCAGTGATCATAAGCACTGGTATCTGATATCCTGCTGAACGAAGTTCTGACACCAGTTCATAGCCATCCATAACCGGCATCATAATATCAGAAATGATCAGATCAATATATTCCTTATCCAATACTTCTAATGCCTGTGCTCCATCCGATGCACTTTTGACTTGATATCCATTCTTCTCAAGCACTTTTTGGAATAGCTGGCTTAATTCTTTATCATCTTCTACAATCAATATTTGAAACACGTTTTCCTTCCTCCTTATTAAAACAGATACCTTGCCCATCCAAGCAGATGCTGTACCAAAAATATTTTTCTCTGACGTTTCTTTGTTAATTCGATTGGCTCTACATGATATGGATCATTATAAGTTCCGCCTTCTAATATCTGGCGGGACACTTTTTCATATTCCATCATGCCCTCTTCCAACTGTTTATTAATATCTTTACTGCGTATTACAAGCATCAGTTCCGTATCCAGATATACACTTCTCATGTCCATATTAAAGGAACCGATTACAGACAGATCATCGTCAATCAGAATACTTTTTCCGTGGTATGAATAACCGCCTTCATATTCCCAGATATTAATTCCTGTACTTAAGATTCTATTTCTGTTTTTCGCATAATCGGCAGACCCAAATGGATTCCTATTATTCGCAACTGAATTTGTCATGATAGAAAAATCTGAAACGTTCTCTGCAATCTCCTCCCATGTATTATACATCATATCATTACAGATAATATATGGCGTGTGGATCTTCACACGATTTTTTGCATTTTTCATCAATTCTCCCAACTGATACCACACTACTGGTTCTTTGGAACCTGTGTGAATAGGATTTGACACTAATGTAATCTTTTCTGTCTCAAAAGTTTCGTCCGTATAATCGGTCTCGCAGATTCTTTCCTTATTCTCCTCAAAATATTTCTGATAGCTGTTCTGCAGCTCTAAAACTGCGTTCTTTACAGATTTTCTATTTGCCAGTTTTTTATTGTTATGAAAATAACCACTGTCTTCCTGATTCCATATGGTTTCAAAATACTCTGACAACTGGTTAACTGAATTTTCTTTCTCAGGTTCATCGCAAACCACTAACACGTCTCTGTCATAGTTCTTATGTCCCGGAAAATCACCCAGGAAATAATTGTGTATATTTCTTCCCCCAAGAATATATCTCTTTCCATCTGCAATCAAATATTTATCATGCATTCTACCCATCATTTTCCACGGTTTCAACGGATTGGCCTTATTATACAGTTTAATTTCAACATTCTCATGGGAAGATAATCCATAGAAATACGGATTTCCTTCCATATCAATCCAGCTCTCCATTCCATCTACTAACAGACGAATATGTACACCTCTGTCTGCCGCATCATGCAGTGCTCCTAAAATCAATTTTCCACTTTCATCGGATTGAAATGCAAAAGTAGAAAGAATAATTTCCTTTTTTGCATTCTTAATCAAACGCACTCTTTGTAAAAGCGCTTCTGGATTCTTTTCTATGATTACTGCCCGTTCTGTATTTTCACTGCATTCGTTCCATGACCCATTTTTTGTTTCTTTTTTGGTTGTATTGGACACTTCCGGCTGCTTTTTATATGCAACGCAGATTCCGAGCAATTCATAAAAAACCACACATAAAAAAATTGCCAGTATAACAAGAAGGATTTTACATATTTTATGCTTTATCATTGTACATCACCTGATTCCTTTTTATTTCATACTTATACAATACAAAGTCAATCTCAATTTAACCTCAACAAAATTTATTTTTCATGCGTCATTTCATCTGTTATGATTAGATATGGAATCATAAACCAACAATATTTTTCAGCTTTATTTATCATACTGATATAAACTTCTTCTCCTACTTGTATAAACTTCAGGATAAAGTTCCCGAAGGTTAATTTTCTTCATTATGTACCTCCATTTCGATTCACGGGTGATTGACGGGTGAATCGAATGGAGGCGGAGACTGACACTGGCAGGCAACCGGGTCATCTCCGAAAAAATGGCAACAAAAAACGCCAGATTTCCGTGAGGGAAAACTGGCGCGCCAAGAACAGCCATTATTATACTGAAATACATGGAACGATAATGCCGATGCAATGTTATACTTGCCCGGAGGAGGAGGGCGGCAGAAATGTTTGGTTTCAACCGCCACGACATTTCAAGCGCAAATCATCGCTGTTAAATAGCAACGGTTTTGTGTTTGGCTCTTTGATAACTGTTGTATTCAATTCATTTACATTTATCAGCGTTGTCTGTTTACACTTCGGACAGTAAAGAGGATAATTTATCAAAACCGTATCTTTCCGTATTTGATCACGAGTTTTTCCTCCACATACGGGGCATATTAACCAACTGCTGTTCATCATCAAATTTTCAACTCCAAAATAAAGTTTATAATCTGATTGAACCCATAATCTAAAAACTTGCTTTCAGAGATAGAAAATTGCTTTGATATGAATTGTCCTTTCATTTGTGCAAGGGTAAGGAACGAAGTAATGCTTGACCAAAAAATGTAAAATGTCAACATCGGAATTATGTCTTGCCGTACAACGCCTTTTCCTTGTCCATTTTCAATAAATGTAGCAAGTGTGGTATTGATTTTCTTTCCAAATAACAAAAAATGATTAGGGCAATCCGAAACTCAATCGTCTATTTTTCATAGAGAACACTGGCCGTCCTTATAGCGTTATTCTATTTTCATCATACGGTAGCCCACACCAATATGTGTTTGAATATATTGTGGAGACTCCTCTGTTGGCTCCAGTTTTTTTCGCAATGTTGCCATAAATACCCGCAGCGAAGCCACATCGTTATCCCAACTGCGGCCCCAGATATTTTGTGTGATAAAGGTATGGGTCAGTACCTTGCCGACATTCTTGGACAGCAGGCACAACAGCTTATACTCAATGGGTGTCAGGTGAAGTTCGTTTTCATCCAGATAAGCGCATCCCCCGGCATAATCCACTTTCAACTTACCATTCACAAATACAGAACTGGCAGTAAACATCTCTGCCGTCATCAGAGAGAGTCTTCGCTGCGTCACCCGAAGTCGTGCCAGCAGTTCTTCTACCGAAAAGGGCTTTGTCAAATAATCATCCGCTCCGGCATCCAGCGCCTTGATTTTATCGTTATCCTCGCTTCGGGCGCTGATTACAATAATCGGAACATTGGACCAAGAGCGAACCGTTTGAATGACTTGAATGCCATCCATATCCGGCAAGCCCAAATCCAGTAAGATGATTTCAGGATTGTGCGATGTGGCCTCCATAATGGCTGCCGAGCCATTAGGTGCTACCACATAACGATAATCATTTGTTTTTAAAGTGGTCGTAATGAGATTTCGTACAGACGGGTCATCCTCAACCACTAATATCAAAGGTTTATTCATGAAGTTCTACCTCCTCTGCAGGTAATGTAAATTTAAAAGCAGTGCCATTTGGCTGATTGTCTGATACGGAAATCGTGCCGCCGTGGGCGGTCACAATGGACTTACAGAGGGACAGCCCCAATCCAAGGCTTCTGCGGCTGTCGACCACTTTATTGGCCCCACTATAAAACATATCGAAAATACGGGGTTTCTGCTCATCGGGAATCCCAGGGCCGTTGTCGGAAACGGAAACCGTGACCCATTGCTCTTTTTGATCGGTGTGTATTTCAATTACTGAACCGACAGGGGTATATTTGATGGCGTTGTCAACCAAATTGATAATCACCTGAACGATCAGCTTCGCGTCAATGAGGGCAAGGATAAAGTCTTTACCACTGGTCACACGAATGGTGTGTTCTTTACTTTTTCTGTTGATGTGCTTCAGCGCTTCAGAAACGACCTCATCCATGAGTTCGATACTCCGAGTTAGATTGACCTGTCCGCCCTCAATTCGTGTGACTGCTAACAAATTTTCAACCAGATTGATTAGCCACATGGAATCGTCATAAATATCAGTAAAGGTCTGCTCCCGTAGTGCATCGTCCATTTTTTTATAATTTGCAAGCAAATTGTCTGCGCTGCCGGAAATCGCTGTCAAAGGCGTCCGAAGATCATGGGAGATTGCCCGCAGCAGGTTGGCACGAAGTTGTTCATTTTGTGCCAGGACAGCCGCTTCCTCCTTCTCCTTGGCATTTTTGATGTTTTCCAGCGCCAATGCGCACTCGCCAAGAATGGAAAGAAGCACGCTATTTTCAAAAGAGTCCAATGGAGTACCGTTCACAGCAATACCAGCTACTCCATATACATTCTGGTTAACCCGAATCGCAAGGTATAAACACTTTGCACTGGATAATGTATCTGTTGTGGCACCGGCGTGTTTATTGTTTCGGAAGGCCCAATCGGCGACTGCTTTCTCGTTCTCAGAAATTAAATCTTCCTGAATGCTATTAACAGCACGAAAAACGTTAGGGGTGGCAAGTTCTTTACCATCAGACAGGTAGACGACAATATCTTTTTTCAGCAGCTTCATGAGCTGCCCTGCCGTAGCGGTGATTACCGCATTCTCATCCTGCTCTTTTTGCAGAAGCTGGTTGGTTTCAAAAAGAATCTTTGTACGGTAAGCTGTATGGGCAGATTGTTTCGCATTTTCTTTCAGCCGGGTAGCGAGAGATCCGGAAAGCAGTGTTACTATAAACATAATGGTAAAGGTAATAATATAGTTCGGATCGTCAAAATGGAATGTCAGTCTCGGAGTGGTAAAAAAGAAATTGAAAACCAGCACACTGACAACCGAGGTCAGAATCCCGCACAGTCGGTTGGTTGTAATTACAGCGGTCACAAGTACGCCTAATATATAAACTGCGATAATATTACTCTCCGTGAACCCAAGAGCGTCAAAGCCACAGCCAATTAGTGTAGCTGCCAGCAATACAGCTATACTCTTCAGAACATCACGCAGGGGCATCGCATCTACCTGCGCCTTACTCTTTTTTTCCTGATAGCTGGTTCCTGTGCTGGCATCCGGTATCACATGAATATCCAGATTAGGTACGCTGGAAATCAGGCGTTCCGTCAAGGTGGGCTTGCTGAAAATATTCTTTCGTGCAATGGTACTTCGTCCAATTACGATTTTTGAGATGCCGGAAAGACGGGCAAATTCCGCAATCTGATAAGGCACGTCATCGCCATAACTTGTCTCAATCGCAGCGCCAAGTTGCTGGGCCAGACGCTTATTATCCTGCAAACGCTTTTTATCATCGTCACTCATCGCCGCTGTATTTGACGTTTCCACATAAAGAGCGGTAAATGTTCCCCGAAAGGCTCTTGCCATCCTTGCAGCAGTCCGAATAATTTTTGCGTTGGATGGCGACGAGGAAAGACATGCCAGAATGCGCTCGTCTGTATGGTAATCGCCTCGGCTCTGTACTCTGGCACTTTCCGTCAGCAAGTTCACCCGGTCAGCGCACCGACGGAGGGCGATTTCCCGCAATGCGGTGAGATTTTCCAGCGTGAAAAAATTAACTGTTGCCCACTGCGCCTGATCTTCCCGGTACACATTTCCACTTGCCAGTCGTTCCAGCAACTCCGCAGGCTCAATATCCACCAGTTCTACCTGATCTGCTTGATCAAAGGTGGAATCCGGAATGCGCTCCCGCACAAGAATTCCGGTGATAGAGGCTACTGTATCGTTGAGACTCTCAATATGTTGGACATTTACAGTCGTATAGACATCAATTCCAGTATTTAGCAGTTCCTGAACATCCTGATACCGCTTCGTGTGCCGACTGCTTTCGGCGTTGGTATGGGCCAACTCATCCACCAGTATGAGCTGGGGATTTCGCTTGAGCGCAGCATCAATATCAAATTCACGAAGGGTCATTCCTTCGTAAGCAACTTGTTTCACAGGAAGCTGCTCCAAGCCGTCCAGAAGTGCCATCGTCTGGGGTCGGGCATGGGGTTCTATGTATCCAGCAACCACATCGATGCCACGCTCCTTAGCCTGATGAGCCGCCTGAAGCATGGCATAAGTCTTTCCGACACCTGCGGCATAACCGAAAAAGATTTTGAGTTTTCCGCTTTTCTTAGTGGATGCATCGTTACGGATCGCACGAAGAAGCTGATCCGGATCTTGTCTTGGCAGTTCCATTTTAACCCTCCTATCTGTCACTCAAGTAAAAGCGATTCCATTTTTCAATATTATAACACACAACGTCAAAACCTACATCTGCGACTGATCCACGGCAAATTTGTTCAGGCATCCAATGAAAAAATCGACGACAGGTGATTTTTTGGAATCCCTCCATAGTACTATTTGTGTGATTTGATTCTGGGTAATCGGCTCAAAATTGTTTTCCAGAAAAACATCCAGTTTATTCATCAGAAAATACCCAAAAATAAATATGGCTGATGTACTTACAAGTAAAATAACATCCTGCATGGATTCACCCCCCCAATTCCTTTGATTTTTCTTAAAATCAAGTATGAAAGCACTTTTGCAAATTTCTGTTACTTCCCAACGCCAACATGGTATCTCCTGCTTTCAGCACTGTGTCTGAAGAAATAGATAACTCCAGCTTGCCGCTTTTCTTGATTCCCATAATGTTAATATTGAATTTTTTACGAATATCCAGCTCTCCAATCGAATGGTCCGCCCAATCTTTGGGAATGGGGATCTCAAACATGGCATGATTTTCATCCAGTTCTATGTAATCGAGAATGTGATCCGCACTGTAACGGATTGCTGTCCACTTTGCGAGCTGTTTTTCCGGGTAGACTACTTCATTTGCACCGTTACGCAGCAAAAATTTTTCCTGAACATCAGTTGCAGCTCTGGAAACTACAAACCTCGCTCCCAATTCACTGAGCAGAGAAGTTGTTTCCAATGAACTTTGAAAGTTGTTGCCGATGGCCACAATGCATACATCATAGTTGCGAACACCGAGAGATTCCAAGAAATCGGCATTCGTACTGTCTCCAATCTGTGCATTGGTAACAAGGGGCAGAACAGCCTCTACACGTTCCTCCGAAGTATCTACCGCCATCACTTGATGACCCAAATGATTTAAGTGCAGGGCAATATGCTTTCCAAATCGCCCCAGACCAATTAGAAGAATTGATTTCATAATGTCTCCTTTATCCTACTGTTATTTTTTCCTTTGGTAGTTTTGAAACTTTCTTTTGTGCACTGGACAAGGCCGCAAAAATTAATGTAAGGCCACCGACTCGTCCAAAAAACATCAGCAGAATCAAAACACTCCGTGAGAGCAGATTCAGTTCCGGCGTAATTCCCAGGGACAGGCCGACTGTGCCAACAGCTGAGGCAGTTTCAAAAAGGCAGGTAAGCATGGGAAGTCCTTCGGAAACGCTGATGATAAGGCCACCGGTACAACATAGCGTGATATACATAAGCGAAATTGTCGCTGCATTTTTTACGACATCATCATCAATGCGACGTCCAAAGAGGTTGGCATTTTCTCTGCGCCGAAAGGTAGAAATCGCAGTAGTAAGCAAAACAGCAATGGTTGTTGTTTTCAAACCGCCTGCGGTAGACCCGGGACTACCGCCGATCAGCATCAGCGCAATGGTGATAAATTGTCCCGCCTCACTCAAATCAGTTAATTCCACCGTATTAAAGCCAGCTGTTCGTGGTGTTACAGCTTGAAAAAGAGAAGATAAAAGCCGTTCCTTTCGGGTAAGATCAGCAAACTCAAAAAAATAAAAGTACATTGCCGGAACGATCAATAAAACCGCTGTGGTACAAAGAATCACCTTACTCTGCATCCGATATTTGTGCAAATGCAATCGATTTGTCCGAATATCATCCCAAGTCAGAAAGCCAATGCCTCCAAACACAATTAAGAACATAATCGTAAAGTTTATGACTGGATTCGCTGCATAGCTGGTCAGGGAGGAAAAGGGAGTGCGCACACCCAATAGATCAAAGCCTGCGTTACAAAAAGCGGACACGGAATGAAACAGTGCCATCCAAAGTCCCTTTTTCCCGAAATCACGGCAAAACACCGGCGCCATCACGGCTGCACACAGCAGTTCCATCACCAGTGTCACCCTGACGATAAAGCCAGTCAAGCGAACGATTCCCCCTACCTTTGGCGCTGAAATCGCCTCCTGCATGGTACAGCGCTGCATCAAAGAAATCTTCCGACCGGAAATCATTGCAAAGGATGCGGCTATGGTAATAACCCCCATGCCTCCAATCTGAACCAATAGTAAAATGACAAACTGGCCGAAGGCCGACCAGTATGTTGCCGTATCATGTATAATGAGTCCGGTTACACAAACTGCTGAGGTAGAAGTAAACAATGCATCCGAGAAAGGCGTTGCCAGTCCGCTTCGGCTGGAAAACGGCAACATTAAAAGGAAGGTGCCGAAAAGGATCACACCGGAAAACCCGAGGATGATAATTTGAAACGAAGTCAACTTCCTTTTTAACAACACTACTCCCATAACTGCAATCCTCCTTTATACCCCTTTATGTGCCCTTAATTATAAATCAAAGGGAGTAAAGAAAGTAAAAGAGAATGCGCATCTGTATTAAGACCGTCTAAAGATGCAGGACTTATTCTTTTTTATCACGAGCTTGTGCCAGAAATTCAATCAACCGTTTCCTTATCAGAATCCCGCATAGAGCATTCCGGCCATCAACGATGGGGACAAAATTCTGATTCAGCATTGAAGTTACAACCTGCTCGGAATCTGCATCTATTTGTAACGCAGGGCAAAAATCTCTGCGAACAATGCTGCCAAGTCGGTATCCCTCCTGTACTTTCAAGTCTGTACCTCCATTTCTATCGAATCACCATGCCACTTCCTATATAACACTCCTTTAACGTTCACTATAATTGAAATCGGTATTTCCCTTTTCCATGTCCGGTTACGGATACGATCACCTTGCTATCAACCAACAGTTTTATCAGCTCGGATGCTCTTGTTGATTTTAACCCGGTAATATCTTCTACAATCGTTCTGCCGAAATATTCTTCTTTTCCACATTTTGAAAACAGTTCAAAAGTGTGATTTATTGTTTTTTCTGAAATCATATCCGAAAAAGCAAGTAATTTATTTCGAATGTTCGCTTTTTGACTTTCAATGTCCGCTTCCGTATTCCCAATGTCCGCTTTTGCACTTTCAAAATCCGTTTCTTTAAACCTTCCACTAATGTGCATCGAACGATTATGAAGTTCATTCTTTTCATCCAACAGTAAATTTCTTAAAAACAATTCCAAATACTCAGTTGTCTCATGAACACCATTTTTCAAATCGTTATAATTGGCCCTAACAAGTGCATTTCTAAAATACCAAGCATTTTCCGCAAAAATATCATTGGTTATATCAAATCCTAGCGTTCTAAGATACTTAATAAAAAATACTGCTGTAGTTCGTGTGTTTCCCTCTCCGAATACATGTATCTGCCATAATCTTGATATAAAGATTGCCAAGTGATGAATAATTTCTTCCATGCTCAAGTTTTTATAACTAAATTTCTTTTCCTCTGCAAAATCATAGTCCAAGGTTGCGCGAAGTTCTGATGCACTTCCATAAAGAACCGTTGCTCCATTCAACACCCATTCCTTTTTTGTAATATTATAATCTCTCAGTTTTCCGGCATGTCCATAAATCCCAGCAAACAACTTTTTATGAATAGAGATATACTCATTCGGGGTAAAACTAAATGCTTTCTCCGATAAGATTTTTGCTATTCTAACAGCAACTTTGTCGGCCTCTTCCGTACGGTCTTCTGTATCTGCTTTTGGATTTTCTTCATAGTACGTATTGAGAAGTTCCTGCGCTTCATCAATCGAAATATCACCTTCAATATTCTTTATTGCAGTATCAATCAAATACTTCGAAGTCTTTAATCCATCCACTGCTTGAAGTCCGATAGCTGTATGCCAGGCGTAACCTTTGTCTCTTTTATTCGGTTCTGATTGTTTTATATACTCTTTAAAAGGATCTTTATCCATCAAATTGCCTCCATTCATTTTTACCAATACCAGCTCTTTCTGATACTGTCTTGTAAAGATTTTTCCTTTTCTTCAGCATTTTTTTCGTGCTGACGTTTTCCCAGATATTCATCCTCAGTCGCTATAGACGGATCATACCAGTCAGCTTTCTTCCGGGCCCATTCAATCCACGCTGGAGTAATATCTTCATTTCCACTATCTTATCATAGCCTGAATATATTCTCTTATTTCCTTTGCAATTCTATAGTCTTCAGCTTTGTTTACAAGTTCTTTTACAAGACGAATTTCTTGTTCTTTTCTTTGTCTATTTTCTTCTCTGCGTCTCGCTTCTTCAACTCTCTTACGTTCTGCCTCTTCACGTGCTTCTCGTACAATTCTATTCTCTTCTGCTTTCTCATACAGGGTAACCAAAATATCACCCAGTCTGTCTTCTAATTTTTCAGAATCGTTATCTCTAATGCAGCTTCGCTCCCCAAACACAATACGAAGTTTACCATTATATACCTTGTCATATTTTCTAATTTGCGGTTTTGAAGCCCATCTATGATTTTTGATATCATCATTATACTTTACGAGCTCCTGTGCCTCTTGCTTAGTCATTTCATGCTTTACTTGGTCTTGACTCTCAACCATACGAAATCTAACAATATCATCTCTAATTTTCACAGACAAATCACTATTAATACTTCCACCTAAAGATTCAATTGATTTGAATACGGTATGTATTATATACTTCAATTTCTTTGCTCATACCTTACTCCATCATTACTATCTTTCTATATTTTCCAAACTTACTCAATATATTATCTGTCCTTTACAAACCTTCTTATTTTAATTACTTCTCTTTAATGTATTTCCCAGACTTAATTCTCTTATCCACCGGTTTCTCAGCATCTTTCGGTATCGCCCAAGAATGCCCAAATTTCATTACTCCCGGCACCATTCCCTCGTTACAAATTGTCTGCACTCTCCTCACTGAAAGATTCCATTTTTCTGCTGCTTCTTTGATTGTCATATACTCCATACTATTCACTCCATCGAATCATACAAAAGTAACTATTTTACCATACTAATATTATAAGCGTTAAAGCGCCGAATATCAACAAAATTCTACATAAATTTCGGCGTACAACCCACTACCTCCCCGCGCACTCCTTCTAATAAAAAATACCTTTCAGCGAACAGTCAACTAACCTCGCCAAAAGGTATTTATTTTTAACACCCTATTCTATTTTCTAACTTCATGCACATATTTTTATCAAAATTTTATAGATATGTTTCCTCTAAAATCGCCCTCTAACCCGCATAAAATCAAGGTTTCTTCGACAGCAAGCAGACTGTCTCCACATGCATCGGTTGTCGAAGAAGAACACAATTCTTCAGTAGTGTCTGATGAAGAAGAATACATATTTTCTTCCTGTTCTTTCACATTTTTCATCTGCACATTATCGTTTAATTTCATCTCATCACTAACATTCAAAATTTGTGTCTGATTAGCCATAATCAAGCCCTCCTTATGAATGTTTTTATATCAGGGCACCTGTCCCTACCATATAGAAACAAGTGCCTTGTTACCTTAGTATACCACAATCTACGCCGGCTGTATTGCACTTTTTTCAGCCTTAAACCACTCCTTCGCATTAGGAACAACACTGTTCCCATTCCCTTTCATAACAAAAGTCAGCTTGTAAGGATCTACTGTGCCATCTTCGTTTGTCTCTCCCACGATGACCTTTTCCACAATACTTTCAAATACTACTCTGTCAAACTCATCCAGAATATCACCATCAGCAAGTGCTTTCTTAAGAGAAGCCATTCTCTTGCCCACATCCTTCTGATTGGAAACATTATTCTGAAGGAGTTCTATAGAGTCCTTCGACTTCTGAATTTTCACGGTAAGCTCTTCATACTTTTCATCATATGCCTCTTTGGTAAGACCATCATCAAGGTATATATCCGTAAGTTTCTTTCTTCGCTGCTCCAGATTATCAAGAGTTTTCTGCTCTTTTTTGAGTCTTGCAATATCATCATTATTCGCACCAATGCTTTCAATCGTTCCAATCACAGAATCAATTACATCATCAAAGCTTCCTGCCAACAGCTTATATGCCTCAAGGAAAGCATTTTCCAATATAGATTCATGAACGGATTTACTATTAGGGCAGTTATGCTTACCTCTATTGGCTGCATTTCTGCAATACCAGACCGGTGTTTCATACTTGGAGCTGCTATGAAGGGTACGTCTGGTCAGCTTCGTACCACAGAAACCGCACTCACACATACTGGAAAATGCATACTTTTTCGTATACTTTTCTCTCTTTCCATCTGCCTTTTTATCTGACTGATGGTTGCGGGATAAGCGAATTTCTTTTGCCTGTTCCCACACCTCTCTGCTTACAATAGGCTCATGATGGTCACGAACATAATACTGCTCCTCTTCACCAAAATTCTCGATTCGCCTCTTGGAAATCGGATCAGTGGTAATGGTTTTCTGCAAAAGCAAATCACCTTTATACTTCTCATTCTTGATAATGCCCCTCACACCACTGTCCGTCCATTTTGCCACACCTTTTTTATTGAGTTTCCCCAGTGCCTCCAGACGCTTTGCTATGGTATAAGTTCCATATCCTTGCAAATACAGTTCAAAAATCAATCGCACGGTTTCTGCCTCTGCTTCATTAACTGTAATTGTCTTATCCTCCGGATGATAATCATAACCAAGACAACCGTTAAAGCCCATCAGTTCTCCACGCTTCATCTTCATCTTAATGCCCAGCTTCACATTTTTTGATGTGGATTCCACTTCATTCTGAGCCAGCGTTCCCATAAGTGTAAGCATCATTTCTCCCTGTTCCGTCAAGGTATTGATATTCTCTTTTTCAAAAATCACTGCAATACCTCTTTCCTTTAAAAGGCGCACATACTGCAGGATATCAACCGTATTTCTGGAAAATCGTGATACTGATTTTGTCATAATCACATCAATCTTTCCATCCATACAATCCTGTATCATCCTCTGGAACTGCTCACGCTTGTCCACCTTTGTTCCAGTAATGGCTTCATCTGCATAAATACCCACCATAACCCAGTCCCGGTTTTCTGATATCTTGTCCTGATAATACTGCTTTTGGGACTGGAAACTCTCAAGCTGCTCGTCACCATCCGTACTTACACGGACATATGCCGCAACTCTCTGTCTTGTAATAACAAGTGGTTTACCCTCATAATCTCTCTTGCGGAGTATAGGACCCTCCACCGCCTTGATAACTTCTACTTCTGCCATAAAAATCCTCCTTCTTAAACCCGTGCTTGGTTTATCCTTCATACCAAGCATACTAAAAAATGAAAATATGAACGAACATACAAAAGGAGCCTGCATATACATTTTCATGCATATACAGACTCCGCCATCTCCCCAATACTGATTATGGTTGCTAAGCAACCTTATTTCCTGCATTGGATTTGAAATATTCCGACTCCAGAATATGATACGAACTCATAATCTTATTCTTTGCCAGAATATATTCATTCTCTGAAATCAATCCAAGACGAACCAGTTTTCTAATCACTGCCATCTTCTTGCTGAATTCCAGACATTTCTTTGCATCTAACTGACACCATTCCATAGCAAAACCTCCCTTCATAATTCCTACTGTTTCGTTCCAAGTCTGCACGCATGCTCCAAAATTCTTATAAAAAGTCGTAGAACATATGTTTGTTTTATGTTATAATTCTTCTATAAGAATCAGCTAGCACACAAAGTAATCTTTTTAATTTCAAAAAGATTACCCTTTCACTAATAGGAGAAACAGAAGTGGTTTTGCGGAAGTGTTTTTGAAACTTTTTGAAAATAATGCAATGAGGAATGATATAAATTGAAACCAGACTACGAAGAATCAATAGAAAATGAAGACAATATAGCCTCTGATGAGCTCCTGTATATGGAAGAAATGGAACAGGCACGAATCATTGAGCAGGCTGCACTTGCAGAAATAGAATTAGAAATGGCTGCTTACCCTGAACCGGATGCTGATGTACCGGAGGAAGAAGCTACAGAAGCAGCCTCACGCACAATGTTAAAACGGGAGCTTCGTGCACAGGCTCTTTTAAGACTGGAAGATGGTGCGAGAACCGAAGAAGATTTTAAGGAAGTCATAAAGCAGTGGGATCACTTAGATGATAACCGGGAACGAAAGGAACGCTATCACGAAATAGGCAGGGAAATGAACCGGTTAACAGAGGATGCTCCAAAGAATCCGGTGGTAATCCCCTATCCAATCCACCACACCTACTGGCGGCAGATGATGAAAGGTGATTTTCTGGATGTAATATTTGACTGCCCCTTTGAAATGCATGAATTTCTTACGGATGAGGATTATTCCAAGATTATTTATGACTTGAAAGACAGTTACAAAGAGCTTATCTATTATCTGTATATTCGAGATTACAGCACTCTTTATGTTGGAAATCTGTTGGGACAGACTGACCGTAATATCAGAGGTGTGAGAAATACCATCTTAGGTCAGATAACCAAAAAGGTAATTGCGGTGCTTTTAGAACGACAAGAATTTGATATCCCTCTATGGACAACAGAACAGGAATTTATGGAAAAGTACAAAGAGAAAATACCTGACATACAAAGAAAAGCTAAAAAAGAAAAGGAAAAGATTATCCGTGAAATCGGTGTGCTGGCAAGAAAGGTATTAAAGCAGTACCAGAAAAGCATAACAAATCAGACCAACTGCTAATCTATTATAAGAAAAGCCACAGAATAGAAATAAAGTAATTACATTTCCCTTTATCTGTGCTATGATAGTAATAGTTTTGAATTTTATTCAATTACTTTTATATAGAAACGAGGAAGTATATGATGAATTTATTTGCAAACTCCAGTTCCAACTGGGTAAAATATGATAAATACGAATGGAAAAAGGCAGACAATGGAACTCTCTATATCACTCCCACAGAGGATGCAAAGCCATCCCTTTACAATCCGGTTAAAGAATATCAGGATATGGTTCTGGCTGCCATTAACATAGGCACTCTTGCCATGAAGGAAGAACCGAAAGAATCCCTTCAGGCTTCTATTATTGATTTTGCCTGCAATTATGGTTTGCTCGGACTTATGACCGCATTACCTACCACACCGGAGTTTATTACATATGAAGCAGTATATTTACCAAAGAACCATTTTATCAGGGAAGAAAGTCTTAGCACAGAAAAGTACCTGTCCTACTTTTTTCCTTTTGATAATATTGATTTTGTAAAGCATGGTGTTGAATCTTCATGGAGTACTGACAGTTCGGAAATGATTGCATTGATTATGGCGATGAAGAACAAACCGCAGGCAGTTCTTATGAGCTTTCAGAAAGAATATGCAGAACGCTATGACTGGCTTGTGACAGTATTCAGAGATTGGGCATTTACCTTTTTCTCAAGTTTTCTGTATTATCAGGATTATGACCGGTTAGATGAAAACGAAAGAAATCTGTACCGACAGGGAATGGCTGTATTTGGCGGTATTGCACCAACTTATCACATAGAACTGCTGGACAAACCTACTATTGTGTGGGAATTCCACTCATTACTGCTTGGTATCCAAATGATGTTTTCATTTATGCTTACCGATGATAACTCTACTCTGAAAGTATGCAAGCACTGTGGCAGTGCCTTTGTAGCAACCAGAAGCAATATGGAATTCTGCTCTCCTCAATGCAAGAACCAGTACAATGTGTATAAGAGCAGGGCGAAGAAAAAGGAGGATTAAGTCTATGAATAACTCAAATATCATTATGTACACAACCGAAGACGGACTGACCAAGATAGAGACAACTTTTGAAGATGATACAGTATGGCTGTCACTTGACCAGATGGCTGAATTGTTTCAGCGTGATAAATCAACCATATCCCGCCACATCAAAAAAATCTTTGAAGAAGGGGAATTACAGCGAAATTCAGTTGTTGCAAATTTTGCAACAACTGCCGCAGACGGTAAAATCTACAATGTAGATCACTATAACCTTGATGTCATCATCTCCGTTGGATACCGTGTAAAATCCCATCGTGGTACACAGTTTCGTATCTGGGCTATGGGAATTTTAAAGGAATATATGAAAAAAGGATTTGCTCTGGATGATGATCGCTTAAAACGATTGGGTGGCGGCAATTACTTTGATGAACTGCTTGCCCGTATCAGAGACATCCGTTCTTCTGAAAAAGTATTTTGGAGAAAAGTGTTAGAAATCTATGCGACCAGTATCGATTATGATCCTCATGCTGAAGCCTCTGTCCAATTTTTCAAGCAAGTTCAGAACAAAATGCACTGGGCAGCCCACAAACACACCGCTGCTGAAGTAATCTATCAGCGTGCTGATGCAGAAAAGGAAAATATGGGACTTACTTCATGGAGTGGTGATACCATACATCGTTCTGATGTGGAAGTTGCCAAAAACTATCTCTCGGAAGCAGAACTGGATGCCCTAAACAAAATCGTTACTGCGTACCTTGACATTGCCGAAGTCCATGCCCTTAATCAGGAGCCTATGTATATGAAGGACTGGCTGGAAACCATTGACGATTACTTGAAAATGACCAGAAGGGATATACTTACCACCAGCGGTCATGTCAGCCATAAACAGGCTATCGAAAAGGCTCATGCTGAATATGATAAATATAAAAACCGACTGGAGGATAGCCTTTCTCCGGTGGAGAGAGATTTTATTAAAAACATTGGAACCTTGGAAATGATTGCGGATTCGCAATCATAATTCGAAAGGTGGATTGCCCCACACTCATTTTAGGGCAATCCATCTCATTTCTCTGTATCCTTTCAATTTTCCACGATTTATCAACCTCAAATAAATGCGTGCTTATTTAATCATACTTTAAACGAATCTATCCACTTCTGGGCTTCTATTCCTGGATCATAATCTTCAAGTGCACTCAATTCTTCCCCATATCTATAATTTGAATCAAATGCACCGGAAGCAACATTATATACATACCTAAATTCTTGAGGCATAGGCATATCGTATTCTTTACATATATCTTCAAGTTCAGGTATAATTTCATCCTCTATCACATCAAATATCTCTAATATATCTTTATCCGATATACCCGCTTCAAGATTACCAAGTATTGAGCCTTTTACTCCGAAGGCACATGTTTCCATTGCTGACCATTCATCCGATTGAATGAAAACATATATTGTATCTACATTATCACCTATAACCTCTAAAAACATTGATATTATTTCTGATTGTTTTTCTGTAAATGCATCTTCAAAAATCATAATTGCCCCTTCAGCAAATTTAGAATTTCAGCTTTCCCTTACCAAGTAAGACAAAGTCTGTTCCCTTTGTCATCATATTCTGTATTCCAATAATGCGGAGCATTCACTTTCGTATAAATTAAAGCCTACTCCCATATTATTTTTGTCCTGCCTATACTTTTTTCCGGTGCAAAATAGAATTTTACAAAATCGCCTTCCTTTACGTTGTGTTCTTCCTGTTCTGATTTTGTTATTGCTACATCTGCAATTGTAATTTTATTATATTCATTATTTTGCAGTACCTCGTTAAACCATAATAGCCTTATGTCTATTTTATTTCCTTTATCCTTCATTTTCGCTACCATTGCTTTTTGTACCCATGCATTTTTCTCAACAAAATTCACTTCTGTTGACATTAAAATATTTCTCTGCTCCTCTGTTAATTTAGAAACCATATCTATGCGTTCTTTACTGTCTTTTCCTGCCACTATAAAAACTACGGCAATAAAAATAACTACTACAACTGCTACAATTAAGTATGGCATAAAACATTCCTCCTGCTTAATTCCATTTCCAAGCTTTAATAACCTGAATAAAGGAAATTTCATTTTCCCTTATTTTAACACATCAATTACAGATATTCTATCCTCAAAACTTGTAAATTTTATCTTTTCATAAAATTCTGCTTCATCGAATCCGAACAAATTCTCTGAATTCTCATATTCTTCATCCGTCGGTTCTATGATGAATGCAGGAGTCAATGACACCCCTTTTAGGAATTCATCTTTTATTCTAAGCATAGTCACGCACCCTTTTTTGTCATTCTTACCTAACTCCATTGCTTCCCTTAATCACAATCAACATTCAATCTAAATTTTCCACAATGAATACATCTGAACAAATATCCAGCCAGGGAACCGCCCTTTTCTAACATTTCATTATCAAAGTCCATTCCCTCTACTTTTTTGTATTCTTCAATAATACTTACTAAATTCATCTCTTTTAATTCCGCATATCCTACATCACCTAAATACTCACAATAGTCATCGCAACATGCCAACCAATATTCGCCTTGCCAAGAACAATATCCCGGTGTTCGCCTAAACAATTCAGTCCTTTTCTCCTCATCTGATATTTCCTCTGCGTATTGGATAAATTCACCATCATACTTTTCTGCTGCCTTACCATTTGCCACACATTCCATGCAAATACAATCCACTTCTCCACTGCAGTACATAGTTGACACATACACATCTGTTTTGTTGCCACAACACTGGCATACATTATTATCGAACTGAACTGCATCTAAAACTTTTTCTTTATCGTAAACATTAGGATGATATTTAAATTTGGGTAATTTCAAAGAATTATCATTCATTTTTGTATCCTCTTCATCTTCACAACTACATCAACTCCGGACAGTTCTCTACATACTCAGAAAACAGACCCCCACCAATCTCATAATCTCTTAATGCAACTTCCTTGCTACTCATAACCTCAGGGTTCAGTTCGTCAGGCAGAATACAAAGCAGACATTCTTCATCCGACATCGGTAAGTCATATTTGGAAATGCCGTACTTTTCATTAAAAACCCTGCCATTTACCACATAAATTTTCAGATGCTCATTCATAAGCAAGCGCTTCTGATTTAATGTTTCACTATAAAATCGGTTATATAAAAAATCAAGCATCTCGTCACTTGGCTTTGAAAAGTAGCAAAGTGCAGTCTGGGAATTGAGCAAATCAAGAAATGCTATATCCTTCACATAAATAAGCTCACACCGTTTTGCACCATCTGGTACTTTGTAAAATGTGCGCTTTACGTGGTTTTTCCACAGACAGTAAATCCAGACATCGACATAAAACAATAAAAATGCCAAAAAAGGTAAACCGAAGTATGTCAGGACACACGTACCACCAATAAACAAAACGATCATAGTTATAATAACAGCCACACCTTTTGCCGAGCCATATATATGTATATACCATTCTTCGATGTATTTGTACCGATAGGATTCTTCTATCTCTGCAGGGTCTTTCATTTTTTTCCTGCATTTAATTACAAAAGGCGACAGAGTTATAATCGCAAAGGCAAGCATTGCCGAAAGTACAATAAATGCATAGCTTACCTGCTCATTTTCCAAATTAAACCAAACATACAGACAATCAACCGCCAATATGAAAAAACCAATGTATTGCCAAAATAAATACGGATGCTTTTTTATGAATTTCATTCTATACTTAAATTCCCTTTCCACTCCAATATACCTATTACAACTTATCCCACACCCAATCGGGTGCTGAATAATGAATATTCAAATTGATAGATTTAACCCCCTGTAACTATGTCGTCCAAATATCTTCCAAACACCATATGCTCATACGAAAACTGCTCCGTATTTTCTGCATTGATATTCAGATCGCCCATAGCGATACATAAAATCTGCGTATCATCATTTACTTTGCAGGCAAATCGCTGATTCCACAGCTTTCCTGTAAGGTAATACAGTTTAAGTTTGCCTTCCGGCAATGCATTCATGCCGATTAACCAGTTGTACAGAATATTGAAAAATTCTTCATCCGGAATAGCTTCCATTCCAATAGTAAGTGCAGATTCCTCGTACAGTTGATTCAGAATCTCTACCTGTTTAACATCTATCTTTTCTATATTTTCCGCTCCCACAGGCACCGAATACAGCAGCTTCATAATACGTTTTTTCCTTAGCAAAGCATATGTAACAGCTGCTCCAAAGCATAAAAAAATTACAAGGAGCATGATAACTCCTGCTTTTACGTTCGCTCCCATCAAGCCAAATGCAGCTATAGTCAAAATGAGACACAAAAAAAATATTGTTCCAAATATCACATCAAAACGTTTCTGATTTTTGTTGTTTCTGTTTCTTGTGTTATAGGCTCTAAACAGGGCATCTTTTATACTCTTGTTAATTGTGTTCATAATCTCACTTACTACTTTCTATCATTATTCTGTTCAAAAAAACTCACCAATTCTTACACAAATAAACGGCTTTCCAATACCATTTGGACATTTCTGTGCTTCAAAAAAGCAATCTATACTTTTGCGAATTTCCTGTGCAAGTTATTTTCTAAAGTCTATTCTCTTTGTCATCATATTCTGCATTCCAATAATGCGGGTCATTTACTTCCATATAAGTTATACCCGGGATATCCGTCCTAACCTTCGTCTTTAGTGTCTTATTTAGAAAAATAAATGTTGTTTCATCACTATCACTGAAACGACCTCTATAGGTTTCACGTATTGTATTTCCAGCCTCAAGCTCTGCCAGCAAAATATCATATAGTTTACTATGAGATTTTTTAAATCTCCGGATATTATTCCATTCATAAAGAAGCTTCTTAAGATCTTCGGTACTTACGCAAAGAGGCTCGTAATCGTCAACCAAATAACATGTTATAACGGTAATTTCCTTTTCTATGTCCGCAGAAAAAACATTTCCAGCCGTATTATATATTTCAGCTTCACCGTCAATCACTATGTCTACACTTCTTTCCATCAAATCCGGAAAATCAATAAGACAGCCAAGCAGTGCTTCATACTCATTCGAAAGAGCAGGGCGAATTATTTTGTTTCCATCATCAAAGGTTTGCACATCATATGTATGTTGAATCAATTTCTTCTTTCTCCTATCACATTTCTTTGGCACAGGCTCAATATATAAACTTCAAAATGTCACGTGCTACATACTTTCTTTAATTTCTCCATACCAGCTCATCAATTCTGACACAGGGGATATTCCACTTTTGGTATAGTCATCATAACGATAGGACGCATCAAATTTATGAGTTGCAACATCAAACTCCAGCTTATATTCATTCGGACATTTTTGTTGGTACATATCACACAACTCAACTAGCTTACTAATATCTTTTGTTCCAATTGATAAAAATTCATCAGAGGCTTCATCATCAGCAAAATTACCGGCAGGTATGACCCTATATATTCAGTAAACAGCACCTTTTCACACAGTAAAGCATACCAATCAGGATATTTTAATAACACCTCTATAATACGACTGCATTCATTATCTCTAGCAATTCCAAACAAGATATCATCAAGCATTTGCTCCGTAGCCTCATCGCAGGATGTATATTCTATTATTTCGAGAATAACCTTATACATATCATCAAATTTATCTAATCCGATTCCCCATTCCCCGTTATCATTTCTTTCGCTCCAGTTGGGATATTTTTTATCTGCTTCTTTGACAAATTGGGCAACTGCTCTATGTAGTTTTCTTTCATAATCAGCAGACATAATGTACCCCTTTCATTTACCGATAACTTTTCATAAATGACCTGCTATTGCACGTTTCATAATGTTCACATCATTTTTACAGCAGATCTATCATATACAAAATTATACTAGGTAAGATTTCTTTCTTCCTAAATCTGTCACAAGGTAAGGATTATCCTTTTTCATGGCATCAACAAGCGGCTTAACTTTAGTCGGATCTGCCTTAAGCATTTCATACTCTTCACTGGTTATACCTACGAATTGTAGGAAATCAACGCGACCATATATTGTATCAATTCCCGGCACCTCTGTATCCTCTACTGCAAGGATGGCTGTAATCAGTGAGTCTGCACCTACTTTTATAGGGGTTCCCATATTTGACATAAAATGTCCGGGCTCAAACCAGCTTTCCTTTGTATAGGTGTATCTTCCAAGATTTCCAAGGAAATTTATCGCCCACATACAATCATCATCATTATCCGCTTTCAGTTTAAAAGTCATCTCGTACCCCCAGCGACTATATTTTCCACCAAAAGCTTCCTCATCAACATAAAGCTCTGTCATGCCAAAGGTTACAATATGCCGGTGTCCATGTGGCGACTTGTAAATTGAATATCCATCAATATATTCCGAACCGCCAAACATTGCTCTTGCCTCAATATTAGTTCCATAATGATTTGGCTCCTGACCAGGATAACATTTAGCAAATGCTTCCTCAATGGCATCCCATCCAGGTGCATATTCTTCATCCTTAACCTTCTCTCTGAATTCTTCTATAGTCATTTCTTTTTCCCCCCATACAATCATGAAACTTCAAATTAATTAAGCATGAATTTCCACATACTCATATTTATTATAACATAATATCTGCTATTCACAATCTGAAATCCTATCAATTTACCATCCTCTAACAAGGGTTAGGAGCGATTATCTCGCTCCTCTGCTTCTATCTACAGTTCTGGCTTCCTCGACCTTATGACAACGATTGCGGTAATCATACTCTTCCCGAAACTCATCATAAATTTCCATCTTGTACTGAATACTTGCAAGCTTAGCACCCACATAACCCAAACGTTCTTTAAATGCTTTAAACTCTGCTTCAAAATCATCCGTAGGTGCGGGAAGGATTCTTGCACGCTCCTCCAAAGAAAGTTCAGTGTAATCAATCTGCTCAGATTTCTCTGCTTTTACTACAACATCCACGATTTGCTCCTCAGCCTTCGATTCCTGTGACACTGCATCCGTTTCATAAAAATCAGCAACAACTTCTTCCACACTTATATCATTTATCTCAACCACAGATTCTTCATTCTCCGCAACCACTTCGTCAATAACAGGAGTCTCCGTATATGATGAAACAGCCTCTTCTCTCTTAGCCTGCTTTTCCTGCATTGCTTCAAATTCCACTCTGGTCATAATCGGTGTAGAAATCATTTCTGCTGTAGCTGTTTTCCAGTCCACTATTTCCTGACCTTCCAGATAGTCCAGATAAGCATTATTCCACTCTTTTCTGTCCATTTCATCCAGATAAAGATTGAATCTACGGCTATTGCGTTCAGCCACACGATTTCTTATGGCTGATATCCCTTCCCTCTTTTTCAGTTCTTCTGCCTGTTTTCGCTTCTTCTCCTGCTCTGACTGAATCAATGCCTCAATCTCTGCTTCCATCTGCTTCATGGCAAGGTCTTTTGCTTCCCTTTCTGCAACAAAACCTCTAATCCTGTCCGCAAGCTCTGCCTTTCCGTACCCTTCTCCCAGCTTATTACCTCGGATTCCTTTCTTCATATCCGGCATGGCAAAAGTCACAGTTTTATTCGTAACTCTAATCGTCCAGTGGTAAATTGCACGCAGATACTCTATCAGCTGTTCAAATGAATTTACCGTCGGCAGAATCTTGTCAATGGTATTTCTTATAAGTTCCCGGTCGGAAGTAACTCCCACACCGTCTGATGCATTCTTATCCATAAGGCGTTTTTCCACCCAGTAATTATCCTTATGCTTTCTGGCAAGTAAATCCGCCTGCCCCAATCCCAGACGGATACACTTATCCATTACCCACTTTTTTGCATGATACATCATCTTACCAGTGCTTTTATGCTTACAGCACTGCTTCCACTCGCATGGTTTATCGTGCCATATGCTTTTCCTGCCGGGGAATTTCCGCACGGAATTAATAACCATGTGAATGTGCATATTCCGGCTGTTATTATGACCGTCTGGATGCACTGCAACTACTGCCTGATGCCCCGGAGCAAACTCTGCAAGCCACTTCTTTCCAAACTCCATTGCCTGTTCCATTGTAATATCATCCTCCGGTTCAAAGCTGATAATATAATGATGTGCCTTTACATCATTCACAGAATTGTTCTTTCCATAAAATCTGTTGGTTTCAATACACTCTGCACCAAAACTGTCCACATCACAATTCACGCCATCAATCAGATAGTTTTCACGCTCCATAATCCTGCCCTTTCCATCCAGAATGGGCTTATTAGTATATTCATCAAACTGACAGGTCAGATACTCCACTGCATCAGAATAAAATCTGTTCTTTACTGAAATATGCTTCAATATCGCCATTAGCTCTCACCATCCTTTCCGCTTTTACGCCTGCGTTTTTTACCACAAGCCACATCTTCCAATGCCGGCAGAATCTTAAACTTCAAATCAAGCAGCTCCCTTACGGCTTCCTTTACTTCATAATAAACGCTGCAAAAATCGCCACCACCATTCAAATGCTTTGCTATCTGATTCAGATTCGAGCCAATCTTTCCAAGCTGCATGGAATACTCCCTTAAAAGACCGGTATCTCCATAGCAAGGCAGTTTCCTGCCCAAAGCACATCGTCTCATATATTCTGAAGTGGTAAGCCCGGTTTTTCTCGCTTTTTCCTCAATCAGTTCCTTATCCTCTGCGGAAATACGCATAGACATTAAAGCCATATTCTCTTTCTTTTTATCTGTCTTTCCCATACAAAACCTCCAATCTGACAAAACAAAAAGCAGGCAATTTCTCACCTGCTTCTCATGTCCTAAAACTGTTATATTGTTAATTGCTACTCCTGTAGAAATAATAATGCTGCCGTATACGGCAGATGCTTTTCGCCGTCGCTTTCGCTCCTCCCTCTGGTCTACGCTCACTCCCCTATGGTCGCTCACGGATACACTCGCACGGCTCGTGAATATCTCCTACTGAAATTTCTAGCGGCTCGCAAGCTCACAGTAAACTGTTCGCTGTCGCGGCAGTCGCCAAATGAGAATGCAAGCATTCTCGCTTGGCTCGTTGCCCGCGCATATATCTGCTCGCCGGTTATATAGAAATCTGTCATACACCCGTCTTACAGAAAATCCACCAAACACGCTTTCCATATGAAATCCTGCTACAGCTCTGCGCATCATTTCTAAAAGAAATCCTATTTCCACTGATGCGTGCCGACCTAAGTCGGCACAAGCTCCGGATACGTCGCATAAGGTAGAGCAAGTTCCGCCCTGTATATACACGGGCAGGAACTTGTTGGGGATTTGGCATCCCCAAGCCCCAGCTTCTTTCGCCTTGCGGTCAAAAAAATAAAGCCTGCAAGCAGACTTTATTTTATGCCGAAGGCTTAGCCGGCTCCGTAAGAAACTCATATGACACTTTTTCCCATAGAAAAAGGTCTGTTCTACAAATAAGGCAAATGTGTATTACATCGCACCTTTTTGTAAGACAGTCCGTCATACGCTCTTTTCTTACGCTGTCCGTCTTAATCATCATCCATATCAAACAGATTACCCAGCTTACTCTTCGTGTCATTATCCATACCATTGAAATCATCTGTTTTCAACTCATCATCAGGCACCTGTGTCTCAGTCGTAGATGACACCATGTTGGGAACATTAGTTGACATACCATTCACTGGTACTTTCATACCGATAACATTAGAATTCATATATCCTCCGGTTAAAGGCTGTGTCCCCTGCATCAAATTCATGGTACCCATATTCATCTGTTGCATCATGGCTCCCATCACTCCTGCAAAGGTATTATTTGCCACATTCTGTGATGTTTCCTGCACAACCTTTGCAAATTCCTCCGCTGCTTTATGAATTGCTTCGTCCATCCACTGGGTAGCTTCCTTTTCTTTGACACCTTTTTCCTCCTGCACCATAGCAGTAATTAATGCCTGCTTGATGAGCTCTGTCTGATTCATATATCCCGGCTGGCTGGATTTTTCTTCCAGCCATGCAAGGATTTTTCTGTCACTTGCACATTTCGGATTTAGCCGAAAGGATATTGAATTTCCCATAGGTACCTCCTATCCCAGATTATCAGCAAGATAACGATAACCAATTGCATTTGCCTTCACATCCGTTACATACTGGATATTTCTACCCTTTGTTCTACCAAAACGCTTCATCACACATGCACCACCGCCCACATACACAATATTCTCATGGGCAAGGTCTACCTTAATCTCACGAAGCTTTGCTTCCACATCGTCAGCATACTGCTGCAATCCCTTTTCAATAAATGGAATAAAATCAGCATTTACATTGGACTGTTTTCCACGGATAACATCAATAATATCATCCTCCGGAATTTCACAGCGAAGTGTAGGTAAGGCATCCTTTTTAATACGCTCAATGGTGGTAATCAGTCCCAGCTCATAGGTGTAAGCGTCCTTATCCATAGGAATTTTATCTCTGACACTAAGCACATCCAGTGTCCAAGAACCCAAATCCACACATCTGAGTCTGTCCATATCTCCCATACGGTTTGCAATAGCCGCATAACACTGGGCATAAATCTTAACCTTATCCATATAAAAAGAATAATGCACTCCCTCAAAGTTAAAAGAAATGCGTTCCTTATGCCATAGATAATCACGAAACTCCTTACGCTCCGCACCAAACAGGGTAAGTGGCACACCTGCATACAGTTCCACATGCTCTGCCTGTGCCTTACCCTGATACTTAAGCTCCTTGGCAATCCCTGCCAAGGTCAGCAAAAAGTAATTCTCATTCTCGGTCTTAGTTGCCTGCTTTCCAAGTCTGCCCTGACCCACAATATACTTCTTACCCTTATATTCCAAAAGTCCGTGATTGGTCAGTGGCGTATATTCTACAGGCACCACCGAAGTTTCCATAAAAGTATGCTCGCCCTTAATGGAACTCCAGCCGTGATCCAGTGCAATCCTAACAGGTGCCTCAAATGTTTCAGTCATAAATAAATTCTCTCTCATAAAATCCTCTCTTTCTCCCGTTCTTCCGGTCTGCAAATAATTGTTGTTCTGTTCCTTGTTAGTGATACTGGTATACAATCTCTCCATAAATAACCTCCTCCGCAAGCTGTTTAGCCTGCTCTCTTAATTTCCACATTTCCATTGTGGAGTTAGTGTCTTTCGGTTTATGTGATGCCAAATACCTATTCATAATTGAATCCAACATCTCATAAACCTGCTCATTTACTTCCTGTGCCTTACGATGAAGCTGCCCCATACGGATATGGTGGCGGTATCGGTCTATATGATTTTCTTTCATATAAGAAATCCAAATCAGACCATATTTTCCCACATCAGTGATTGTGACGGATAAAGTATTATCCGAACACTCACTAATATTGGGATACAAAATGCCATCCACCGTTCTGTATGTTCCGCCCATAGCTTCAAATATAGATAATTCATTGCTCATCTTAACGACCTCCTATCTTACTTTACCCCGGCTGGTACCAATACCCTTTGTTTTATCAAGTTGCTGTTTTTCATGCCATTCCTTTAAAAGCTGTTCAATCAACGCTGTTTTCTGCTTATGTGTATATCCTTCCGGAAAATACTTCTCCACAGCATCTGCACGCAATTTAATCTGTTCTCTCTGGTTTGGCTTTTCCTGCTCTAATATGAGAAACATTACATCCATATCCAGCTCTCCATACTGACTCATTCGCTTTATACGATTAGCCTGAGATAATGACGGTGTGCATTGCTCCATATCCATAACTTCATAAAGTTCATACTGCTGTTCCTCTGTCAGATAGGAAAGTTCCACCGCAATGGTAAAAGCAATCTTTCCATCATCTACCATATCAAGAAGCTTAGGGATGAGATTGGTAAGACGAATATAACGTGATATTTGCCTTTGACTTTCTCCTGTCTGCATTGCCAATGATTGATTACTTCTTATAATTGCATCTTCGACGCTTTTATCTTGCAACAACATCCATTTTCCATCAGCATCATATCCACCAGCCAATGAATGCGTTTGTAATGTAGGATTTTCTAACTTTTCGCCAACTTGGCAAAAAGTTAAATCAGTCCTCGCCCCCTGCCTCTTCATCGCATCAAGCTTCATCTTATAAGCAAATGCCTTTTCACTTGGTTTCAAATGTTCTCTTTGCAGGTTACTGTCTACCATAGCTATAACTGCCTGATTATCATCAAGTTCTCTGATTACCACAGGCATTACATCAAGACCTGCCCATTTACTGGCAGCCTTTCTTCTATGCCCGGCAATCAGCTCATAGCCGCCTTCTGCTCTCGGTCTTGCCAATGCTGGAACAATGACACCCTCTTTTTCAATACTCTGCATCAGCTCAAAAAGTGCCATATCATTTTCTACCTTAAAGGGATGCCCCTCAAAGTCGTGTAAATCCGCAATGGGAACCATCTTTATATCCGTTTCAGCCATTGCATTGTGGTCTTGTTGCGAACAAGAATACAATTCTTCCTTTTTCTTCATAAATTCAATTACCTCCTAAAAAATACTGTTTGCCAGATAATCTCTGTCAAAACAAAACGAGCCGCTTATTTTCAAAATCACTTGAAAATAAGCGGCTCAAACCTCTTTGTTACCTTATTGAATTGTTAGTTATTATTGATGAAATATGAACGATAGATTTTTGTGTTTCCGAACTACACCTTCACAACCACTTGGACATTTACTCCGTTGGAAATTGCCTTTTTCTTCTCTTTTCGGTCACTTTGTGAAAACAGGACATGTCGCTCAAAGTGCCTAAATTCAAGGAGTTTCAGGTATTTTTCCTTTGGAGCAATGTCACGCACTCTACATGCCCGGTATTCACAAACTGATCCACTGCACATGCCTTTTTCACATAATATCCATGCTCCTGCAAGGTCACAAGATCTCTTGCGAGGGAGGTTGGCTTGCAGCTGATATAGACGATCTCATCTACACCGTAGTTGATGATCTTAAGGAGAGCCTTTGGATTGATGCCATCTCTCGGTGGATCGAGGATGATAAGATCCGGTTTTTCCTCAATCGTGTCGATGACCTTTAAGACATCGCCTGCGATGAATTCGCAGTTATCAAGTCCGTTGCTCTTTGCATTTTCTCTTGCGGCTTCGACTGCTTCTTCCACGATCTCTACGCCGATAACCTTGGAGGCAACCGGTGATAACATCTGGGCGATCGTTCCGGTTCCGCTATATAAGTCGAAGATCAGCTTGTCCTTGGTATCTCCGGCATATTCACGGGCTTTGCTGTACAGTCGTTCCGCACTCTTTGTATTTGTCTGGAAAAATGAGAATGGTGAGATCTGGAAATGCAGTCCCAGCACCTCTTCCTCGATATAATCTCTTCCGTATAACAGCGTTACCTTCTCCGGCACAACAGCATCCGCCAGAGAATCATTTGCCGTATGGAGAATACCAACGATCGTTCCGTCAAGCGGAAGTGCCAGAAGCCCTTCTACATATGCATTCAGATCCAGATTCTCTAATCCGTCCGTGCTGGTTACAAGATTTACCAGAAGTCCGCCATTTGTCTTGGACTGGCGAAGCACCAGATGACGAAGCAGTCCTACATGCTGCATTTTCTTATGATAAGACAGTCCATGCGCCCTTGCGAATTCCATCGTATAAGAAACGATCCTGTTATAATCTTCGCTTACGATCACGCAGTTGCAGACAGGAACGATATCGTACATGCTGTTCTTCTTATGAAGTCCTAGTACCAGCGGACCATCCTTATATTCGTCGCCAAATGAATACTCCATCTTATTCCGGTATGCAGTTGTAACTGGCGAGCCGATGATGCCCTCCCAATCATATGGATGTGCCTCTGAATCGATCACACCGTCTAACAGCTTCTTCACCTGTCCTGCCTTTAATTCCAACTGATGCTCATAGCTCATGGTCTGGTATGCACAGCCGCCGCAAATGCCAAACTGTGGACATGGTGGTACTGCATCTTCGATCTCGGAGCGTTCCAGCACATCCAACAGACGTGCTTCTGCCTTATCCTTCCGCACCTTGGATACCATACAGGACACCTTTTGTCCGGGCAGTGCTCCCTTCACGATCACTTTTTTGCCATCCAGTTCAAAGCTTCCCTTATTGGGGAAATCATAGTCTTTTATAACACCTTCTATAATCTCTCGTTTCTTCACAGCCGACCTCTTTCTTGTCTCTAATAATCTCTACTCCTCCCGGTCGCCCCACATATCTTCAAATATGCTGCGCATCCGGCGTTTCGGTTTCAGTTCATTTTCCGCAAAAAATGGTGTTCCATGCTGGTCAAATTCCAACAGCATGTATTTGCCATTCATGCCATCACGCGGATATGCCAGACTGCCCGGATTTACGATATAAGCACCGCCATATCGTTCCAGATTCTGGACATGCGTGTGTCCATACATCACAATATCGTAACCATCATATTTGATCAACTCCTGTAAGCGGTCCGTTCCATAATGGACGCTGTACCGGTGTCCGTGCGTGATAAATACCTTATACCGGCCGATCATGAATTCCTCCTGCATCGGAAGATCGGAATCCCAGTCGTTATTCCCGGCAACCATGTGTATCGGACAGGTTACGTTATCATAAATATATTCTTCATCTCCGCAGACATCTCCCAGATGGATAAACATATCGATGTCACCCACCGTATCTAAGACATCCCGAATCGTATTGGTTCTTCCATGTGTATCACTAATTATCAGTATTCTCATTTATAACTTCCTTTATCAAGCGAAGTGCGTTTCCTCTGTGGCTGATCGTATTCTTTTCTTCCGGTGACAACTCTGCTGTGGACTTACCATACTTCGGCAGGAAGAAGATAGGATCATATCCAAATCCATTCTCGCCGCGTTCTTCATATCCAATGATTCCTTCGATCGTGCCACGTCTGGTAATGGTCTTTCCATCCGGGAATGCAGCCGCGATCGCACATACGAATCTTGCAGTACGCTTCTCATCCGGAACACCGGCAAGCTTGTCAATGATCGCTTTATTCTTGATCCGGTATGAGGTGTCTTCCCCCATAAATCTTGCAGAGTAGATTCCAGGTGCTTTATCGAGATAGTCTACCTCCAGACCGGAATCGTCCGCAAGCACCAGACAATTTGTCATCTTACGGATTGCCTCTGCCTTGATAATGGCATTTTCTTCAAATGTTTTTCCATCTTCTACGATGTCAGCCTGAATTCCGGCTTCCTTCATCGACAGGATCTCATATCCACAATCCGCAAGGATCATGCGGATCTCTTTCATCTTATTCTCATTACCTGTAGCAAAAATCAATTTCTTCATCTTGTCTTCTCCTTTTCTATTTGTAACGATGCGACATTGTACTTCACCTGCCATATCTGACAAGGCACAGCAGATGATACTGTTATGCAGCAAGCCTATCCGAATGTCGGTCCTTAGTAAGCTGCCTTATGCAGCGAACTTAGTACCGCTACATGAGGATAGAGTGAGAACGCCTTGCGAAATAACATGTATCTCTGCTATACCTTGTCAGATATCGCCGCATGTTCTCAATCCCCCACATCCGTGAAGGCTTTGAGGCAGACATTACAGTCATTCTCCTGCTCTGCGCTCGACCACTTCGTGCCATACAGGCTGATATAGCCCTCGCCATCCGTGATATCGAAGTTCGCTGTTTTCTCATCATTATTATATTCGATTGCGATCGGCATCGTGGAATCCTGTGTGTTCACATGCACAACCACCGCAAATTTTCGGTCATCCGGAAGCGGTACTGCCTCATTTAGATTGATCGTATAATAACCCTCGTACTGCATTTCACCGGATGCCACCTTTGTCCGCTGCTGCAAATCGGATGCATCGGTAAAATCCGTCACAACATACACATCATATGTCGTTTTCGGACCTGTCGCATAGAAAGAAACCGCCTTCAATGTCTCGTTCTTTCCGGCCGTATAGACATTTGCAAAATAAGCCTCCGGCCTGTCGTCAAATCCCATCGTGCCGACCTCACCCATCAGATCTGACTGATAGATCTTGTCGTAATTGTCACTGTTTCCAAGCTTCGTATATACTACGCTGTTCATACCGATATTGGTATCATAATAAGAGATATAAAAGAATCCCTCGTCACCAAAATCCTGCCCCCAGCTATTCTTGCAGATAAATGCGCCGTCTCCCGCCGGTTCTGTATTAAAATATTCCTTCGGATAGTTGTCATCCCAGCCAACGATCACCACGTCATGATTCGGTGTCTGATCTCCATTATAATAATAGGAACTGCGGTTTCTGTTATAATAATAAGAACTACTCGTCGCATTCTTCATATCACAATAAATAACCGTTTCCACGCCACCATATTTGTATACGGATGATTTGATCGCCTCGTAATTCTTGTCCTTCAGGATGATGGCTTCTTCCAGATGCTTTACCGCTGACAGCCCATTTACCGTCTGGTTATCTCCGTACGGATCATTCTCCTCAAGTACCGGTCCCTGCCATGCCGCAAGATAGGCTATACTCATATAATATTCGCCACCGTCAAACGGGCTGACATTAAAGCTGTTATTCAGTGCCATATGGTCAACAGAAAATACCGGATTTTCCGCCGGACGGATTGTACTTTCCAGTGCCGCAAGTGATGCAAATGCCCAACAGGTTCCATAGATACCCTGATCTCTGACAGGAGAAACACGATCATGCTCTCTCATATCATATGCTGCCGGAAGCTTTTCTTCCTCGGCAATCTTTTTTAACACCACGGCATTTGTCTCCAGATTGATATTACAACTGTAGTTTAATGCCTCGCAGATCTCATTCACCGGCACATAGATGATATCATCCTTTTTCTCTGGCTTGTCGATTGCCTGTATTGCATTTCCATTGATATTTACCACATCCGAATCACCATAGACCTTTACCAGACTGTCTCCTTTGGAAAATGTGATCGTCCCATTTTCATATGCATTCACAAGGCAATCCAGTTTATCGGTAAATGTCGCGATAGGGAGCATCAGCTGCAAATGGTCACTGAAATACGGCTGATACTCCGCTTCTGTGATCCTGCTGTCATTTATATATAATATAATGCCCTTTCCATTTGCATTCGTTACAATCTCTTTCAACATAGTTTCTGCGGCAGCACCCGCTTCTTCCGTCTTCTCAATGCTTACATCCGGATGTCTCAGAAAACCCAGATACAGAAATACCCCCAGAATAACAACCGCTGCCACGATCAAATACTTTTTCAACTCTGTCTCACTTTCTTTTTGGCGGCTTCGGTCCCATGAATTGATAGAAATATGATTTGATCATACCATTGTAGATCTTACGATTCTTATCCGCCTTTCTTCCTATATATTTCTCCGCCTCACTGTATGACGTGATCAGGAACATCGACCAGTCATCCAGTCGTCTGAAGCTTTCCCCGATCGTCTTATATAATTCAGGAAGATTCTCCCGATCCTCGAGACGTTCACCATATGGCGGATTCGTGATGATAAAGCCATATTTTTTCGGATGCCTGAGATCCTTTACATCTCTCTGTTGGAAATGGATATGTTCATCCACTCCCGCTGCCCTCGCATTCTCCATCGCACACTTTACCATCTCATTATCCAGATCATATCCCTGAATATTCATCTTCACATCATGGTCGATCATATCATTTGCTTCATCGATCGCATTGTACCACATCTTCTTGTCGCCGACCTTCGCCCACTCAGAAGCCAGAAAGTCTCTGTCAATTCCCGGTGCGATCCTTGCTCCGATCATAGCTGCCTCGATTGGAAATGTTCCGCTTCCACAGAATGGGTCAACCAGTACACGATCCTTATTCCATGGTGTAAGCATGATCAGTGCCGACGCCAGAGTTTCCGATATCGGTGCTTTGCCAACCAGTTTCCTATAGCCACGCTTATGAAGGGATATTCCTGATGTATCAAGTCCTATCGTAACAATATCCTTAAATATAAATACACGAACCGGATATTCTGCTCCATCTTCCGTGAACCATGATACATGGTAGGTCTGTTTCAAACGTTCTACCATAGCTTTCTTCACGATAGACTGGATATCAGATGGGCTGAACAGTGCGCTCTTATTTGATGTTGCCTTGGATACCCAGAATTTTGCATCACGGGTCAGATACCGCTCCCATGGAATACTCTTGGTTCCTTCAAATAATTCATCAAATGTTACAGCCTTAAAGCTTCCGCACTTGATCATGATACGTTCAGCTGTACGAATAAACATATTTGCTCTTGCAACCGCATCTTCTTCTCCTGCAAATGTTATTCTTCCGTCTTCTACCTGAACGATCTCATATCCAAGATCCAGGATTTCTTTTTTCAATACTGACTCCAATCCAAAATGACATGGAGCGATCAATTCGATTCTGCTCATATGCTTCCTTTCAATCACAAGTGCCAGATTCAGACATTTCTGTCCAAATCCAGCACTATTATTTTCTGTCTGTTAATTTTCTTTCTTATTTTCTGCGCTTTCTTATAATAACCACGCATGCCATTCCAAGCGAAATGAGCATACCTGCAACTGCTGCCTTCATTGCAAATGCATCACCGGTTTTTACACCTGTTTTCTTCTGATCATTTTTGCCTTTATCACCGGTTGCTTCTGTCTCATCCTCATGAAGAACCTCTGTTGTCTCATCCTCGGTATCCACATCTTCCGTTTCTTCCTCATCCGTCGCATCTTCTGTCGTGGTATCTTCACTGGAAGCTGTTTCTGTTGTAGTATTCTCCGTTGTAACACTTTCTGTAGTAACACTCTCTGTTGTAGATGCTTCTGTTGTATTAGAAGCTGCCAGACCGACTGTTACCTTTGCGGACGGTGATGCATAATAGTTTGCGGACTCTTTATATCTTACAAAATAATCGCCTGCTGCCAGACCATTTACAACTGTTCCTGTTACAGCCGTCCATGTAGTCTGGTCTGTGGAATATTCCATTGTCGCTGCGGCGTTCGCAACAGATCCGTCTTTCTTTCCTGTTGCACTTTCATTAACTGCTGTCAGTCCTGTCGGTGCTGCCTGTGGTGCTTTCTCGATCGTATAATTCTTTACGATCTCTCCGTGATAGGTCTTGCTCTTTGCTGTTATCTTAACACTTGCTGTTCCGACATTGATATTATCTGAAAATATACAGGTATAATCCGTTCCTGCTATCAGCTTCTTGCCGTCATATGTCACAGTCACTGTTGGTTCCTTTGCTGTTCCATCATATACATACGAAGTCGGATCGATGGATACGGATACTTTCGCATCTGTCAGTCTGCGGTAACGAAGCTCTACACTTCTCGCCTTTGTGCCTGTTTCATCTAATATCGTATTATAGGAATTCGGCTGTCCATCCAATGTGTATCCGGCCGGAAGAAATTCCTCAATACCGCCCACAGCTTCATCTAATGAAAGCAACCCATAATTGCTTAGTCCGCTTGGCGAATTTGTAATCTTATAAACAGATGTCTGATCCATCTGCAGCTTTTCAAGCCACCATTCTGTAAATGTTGCACCATCATGTTGCTGTTCTATATTACTGTTTACCAGTTTAAGGCCACCCTTTGCATACCATCCAAGCTGCGTAAGATCTGCTCTCACATTTTCAAATGTTAATGTATGTTCATTCCCTGTCGCTGCATTCTTGATATAGCCACTATATTCTCCATTTTCTATCACAAGAGAACCCATAATCTCGAAATGAACAGCCTTTAATTTCTTTTTATTCAGATCAATCGTAAGATTCTTATTTCCCGCATCAATATATGCTGATGTACTCTCACAATTATATAGAAGCTTCAGTATATCACCGTTTCTGGCAGCCGCCGCTGCATCTTCCAGTTTAGAATAGGTTCCCTTTGCTGTTCCGCTTGCATCCTCTACCTCAATGCATTCTACCGGATCATTACAATCCACACAGGCTCCATCCTTCACCTGTGAATGTTCACATGCCGCCTGTGTCTCTGTCAGCCCATTTGCCCCTGCAAATGCTGCTACTGCGACAAGCCCTACCGCAACGATTGTTGCTAAAAATTTTTTTCTCATTTACCCTATATCCTTTCTTTTCTGAAATAAATACCCAGGGATATCTTATGCTATCCACCAAATTTCCCTGACCATATTATACATACTTCCCCCTGCCACCACAAGTAAATTAAATAAAAAATCCCGGACATGTACTTTTCTTAATATACTCCGTCATGTCCGGGATCTATTTATTCTGTTATTCTCATATTCAAACCACGTTTTCCTGTTTGCCATAATGGTTTGCCTCACCTCTGTCAGCGGTTTTTGGTCAATGCACCCTTATACTGTACAATTCCACCAACTGTATTGATCACTCTGTAACCTGCCTGTGTCAGTATTCTTGCCGCCAGTGCGCTGCTGCCTCCGTACTGACAATATGTGAGTAATACTTTATGTTTTGGAAGATTATAATTGCCACACTGAATCTCGGATAATGGCACATTAACAGCCATCGGTATATGCCCTCTCAGGAATTCTTCTTCTGTTCGAACATCCACGATCACCCCGCCATAACGAACTGCCTCCTGCATGATATCGCGAACGGGTATATTGTGAAATCTCATGCTTTCACCCCCTGATAAGCAAGCGATTTAACTTCTTACGAGCAAATAATTTTTGTGCTCATTATAGCTTATGCGATTTCCGTTAAAACGTTCGGCATATTCGGTCTATCTCATATTATAGTTATCTTCCTGTTCATTATATGATGAATACATCTGTCCATTATATGAATTCACACTGTATGGTGTTGTTGAATTTGGTGTCTGATCTGCTGCTGTGTCTGATCTACGATATGGATTTACTCCGGCATTTTGCGGATATGATGTGTTTCCGATATATCCGGTATTCTTTGGGTTCACTGTATTACCCGTATAATACTGATTCGACACATATGCATTATTTCCGGTATAACCCTGATTCTGTGGATTCATCGCATTACCCATATAACTCTGGTTTTGTGGATATGAGGTATTTCCTGCATATCCGTTATTCTGTGGATTCACTGTATTACCCGTATAATACTGATTCGACACATATGCATTATTTCCGGTATAACCCTGATTCTGCGGGTATGCGGTATTTCCCAGATAACCCTGATTCTGCGGGTATGCGGTATTTCCCGGATAACCCTGATTCTGCGGATAGCCCTGATTCTGCGGATAGCCCATCGGATTTGCCTGCTGAGTCTGATAATAATAGCTTCTGCCCGGCCTGCGGTATTCGGTTCGATAGAATCCATAATCAGCTGTCTCAGGTCTGCCGTCAATTCTGTGATCATGATTGGAACATACCAGAATCAACACAACAGATATAATATATGCCCCTATCAGAATGACATAAATCCATCCTTCTGCAATTAAACCATAAGAAGCCGCCATGATCGCGTAATCATATGCCCCATGAATACATACCGGCACAAGATACGCCCATGCCATGTAACCGATCATTCCGCCTCTGTCACCGGCATATGCTTCTTCTCTCGCCTTTGCATATAATGCTCCCATCACAACACCGACCGTACAATGAAGGGGAATCGCTGTAAACGCCCTCATAATTCCGGTCAGTAGTCCACCCTGATATACATATAACACATTTTCCAGAATTGCAAATCCCAATGAAGAGCATACGGCATAAATCACGCCATCATAGCTATGCTGCATCTCCTTACTTTTCCATGTGATACATATCGTAACCAGATATTTACCTAATTCCTCGGCTATAGCTATAACAAAGAAACAGAAGATAAGCAGGCGAAGTCCCAAATCATCTGAATCACCCATGACAAATGCCTGACCTATAAACTCTACGATAGCTGCCGGAACAGTAGTTGCTGCACCGGTCGCCAAAAGTAGAATCATCAACTTAACCGGCGGTTTCTCTTTGCGATCCCTGTAATATATAAATCCAAGCAACAATAATGCCGGAAGTGCCGCTACGATAAAAAGCACTCGTATATTATTCATCTTATTCTCCCCATTTATCTTACTTTGTCTCTATATCATCTATAACCTCTTTGATCGACTCCAGCTTATCCGTATCATAGCCTTCTGTTGCTGCCGAACTGTCATAGACTTGTGCAAAGTCAGCATTATACTCATCTTCGCTGACATCTTCTCCATTCCAGTCATATGTGTAAATCGGCATCCCATTCTTATCAAATCTCAGCCCGGTTCCATCCTTCGCTCCATAATGCCCCTGTGCAACCAAGGTCAACTCTCCATCAACAATACTGTAAATATAGTCATAATAGGAATCCATCAGCCCATCCGAATTGCAAAGGAGATTCTTTCCTTCTATGTAAGTAAAGTACAAACGGCTCAATCCGTTTACATGAACGGAGCCATTTGAATAGTTTACAATACGGACACCGGATGCCTCCGACTTTCCTACTTCTACCAGCTCCGGTATATCATCATTGTCCAGGTAAATCAGCGTATACCCCTGCTGTCCCTCTGTATCTGACACATGTTCCAGATAATCAACATATGCAGTCTTCCAGTCATCACTTTTCTTTGATACCGAAGTTTCACCTTCTCCATCCAGCTCTGCTTCATCTGATTCTTCTTCAGATACAGTCTCGGTCTGTGTTTTATCGGAAGCAGGTCTGTCCGGTACTACTTCTAATCTCTGTTTTCCAAATTCCGTCTTCTCTGTCGTTACTTCCTGTTCTTCTGTGGTCACATCTTCCGTGACATGCGCCGCTTCTGTCGTTCCATTGTTCATAGCTCCTGCTGACTCCTTCTCAGATGAGCAGCCGGTAAGCAATGTACCAAAAAGTGCCCCGAAGAACAGTAAAAATTCAATTTTTTTCATCTATAATACAGCCTTTCCAACCGGCAGTTTTCTTCCACTATTCCAGTCTGTAAATTCTCGGTAATATATGTTTTACACTGATAAAAATTATACCATTCAAACAGCAAACACGCTATACGCTAATTCCTTTTTTCTTCTAAATCGAGATTTATTTTTTACCGGAATTTATCTGCTATTTTCAACATTTCGCCTAATAAAGAGTCACAAGTGACTCTTTCGCACCTGCGCGGAATCGCGAAGCAAATAACTACTTCTCCACAAAGTGCGATAAAAAATATAGGAGACGCAAAACTTACGTCTCCCATACCATTTATTCATATTTTTTTTGAGGAAAATATATGACAATAATTATTTTACATTGAAGGCTTTCATACCCAGATATACGGCTGAAGCACCAAGCTCTTCTTCGATTCTTAAGAGCTGGTTGTACTTAGCTACACGCTCAGATCTGGATGGTGCACCGGTCTTGATCTGGCAGGTATTTAAAGCAACTGCAAGATCTGCGATCGTTGTATCTGCTGTCTCACCTGATCTGTGAGATGAGATAGCTGTGTATCCGGCCTTGTGAGCCATCTTGATCGCTTCCAATGTCTCTGATACAGAACCGATCTGGTTTAATTTGATCAGGATACTGTTACCACAGCCAAGCTCGATACCCTTTGCAAGTCTCTCTGTATTTGTAACGAAAAGGTCGTCACCAACTAACTGTACTTTGTCGCCAAGTTCTGCTGTAAGCTTCTTCCAGCCTTCCCAGTCTTCTTCATCCAGACCATCTTCGATGGAGATGATCGGGTACTTCTCAACCAGTCTCTTCCAGTGAGCGATCAGCTCTTCTGATGTATATACTGTACCGGCCTTTGGCAGCTTGTACTCGCCAACCTTGCCTGTCTTCCACTCGGATGAAGCTGCATCCATAGCAATCTTGAAGTCCTTACCCGGTTCATATCCGGCTTTCTTTACTGCCTCGAGAATTGTCTCGATTGCTTCTTCATCAGATGCAAGTGCAGGTGCAAATCCACCTTCATCACCAACTGATGTAGCAAGTCCTCTTTCCTTTAAGATAGCCTGAAGTGCATGGAATACCTCTGCACACCATCTGAGACACTCTTTGAATGAAGGAGCACCAACCGGCATGATCATGAACTCCTGAACATCCAGACCGGATGATAATGCATGACATCCGCCATTGATAATGTTCATCATAGGAACCGGAAGTCTGTTTCCGCTTACACCGCCTAAGAAACGATATAAAGGTACATCCAGTGAAATAGCTGCTGCTCTTGCTGCTGCGATTGATACAGCAAGGATTGCATTTGCACCCAGATTTGACTTGTCCTTTGTTCCGTCTGCCTTGATCATTGCCTGATCTACCGCATATGTATCAGATGCATCCATTCCAACTAATACGTCATTAATTGTTGTGTTGATATTTTCAACAGCTTTCTGAACGCCCTTACCGCCAAAACGATCCTTATCGCCATCACGAAGCTCTAATGCTTCAAACTCACCTGTTGATGCACCACTTGGAGCAGCTCCACGTCCGACAGTACCATCTGCAAGAATAACTTCTGCTTCTACTGTAGGATTTCCTCTTGAGTCAATAATCTCTCGTCCAATTACTTTTTCGATTTCTAAATAATTCATCATGCTTTGATCCTTCTTTCTGGTGACAGCTTCTGTCCCGGATCCGTCATTGCATCCGGGTGCATGCCCTGTTTTCAGCAGTCGGGGATGCATACAGAATGGAGTCACACGATTTATTCACAAGATTTTAGTTAGTTTCTGCTAACTATTTATAAAAATACCATGCAGAAGCCTTTTCCGTCAACAAAAAACGGTCGAATTTATTGAGAATTTCTATCACATTTTTCGCTTGATTTTTACAAAAACACACCGTATAATGCAGCCATAAGTTAGATGTGCCTAACCGCTGTATGAACGGTTCTGAAACGACACATACTACTACTGTCGCATTTGATAATTTAATGTTACAGGAGTTTCAGATTATGTTTGAAGAATATTTGATCACACATTGTTCGCCTACATTGGCGTCCTTAAAACCTGCCAGCCTGTTCCTTTATCGTTTTTCTTCCGGAGAAGAATTATACGAAAGTGTGGCTGTCTGGGATGCACAATTTCAGAAAAAAGGGATCCGGATCACGATCCTGCGAGAAGATGCCGAAACTGCTCTGATCTATGTCTACAGACCGGATGCTATGGTTCGTGAATTATCAAGACCGGAGATCATCTCTTTTCTTGTAAGCACAGGATATCAGGCAGGAACGATCGATCAAATGCTTGAACAGCTTCGTAGCCGTCTTCATGGTTCGGAAGAATTTCCGCATGAGATCGGTGTCTTCCTTGGTTATCCGTTAAATGATGTTCTCGGATTTATCAAAAACCACGGAAGTAACTGCAAAGGCATGGGCGACTGGAAGGTATACGGAGATCTGGGTGAGGCCCAGAAAACATTTGCCAAATTTAAAAAATGCCGTGAGATCTATGCAAATCTCTGGCATCAGGGACGAACGATCTGGCAGTTGACGGTTGCCGCATAAGTATTTAAAAAATTGCATCCGCTTAACAAAATAAGTATTTATGCAAACGACGTTCACATAACAAAAATGAATATAGGAGATTCCCGCAGGCATTTCCATACGGAGATCTCTAAATATAAAATACATGATTATAAGGAGGAACCTACTATGAGTAAGGTTGCAGTTGTATATTGGAGTGGCACAGGTAACACAGCATTAATGGCACAGGCTGTTGCAGAAGGTGCAAAGGCAAAAGGAGCAGAATGTGATCTTTTAACATCCGCAGAATTCACTGTAGATATGGTAGATAACTACGATGCGATTGCATTCGGATGCCCTGCTATGGGTGCCGAAGTCTTAGAAGAAAGCGAATTCGAGCCAATGTTCGCTGAATGTGAACCGGCATTAAACGGTAAGAAGATCGCCATCTTCGGTTCATATGGCTGGGGAAGCGGCGAATGGATGGATACATGGGAAGCTCAGTGTCAAGCTGACGGTGCTGTATTTGCAGCAGCTCCACTGATCTGCCATGAAACACCGGATGAAGCAGGTCTTGCTGATTGTACCGCACTTGGCGAAGCACTTGTTTAATAAATAATACACATCTCTAAACGCAACCAAAACACAGGAATCTGCCATGTGGCAGTCCTTCCGCTTGTACATTATCGTACAATCCCAAAAATGCTCTGGCAAACCACACCTCTGCCAGAGCATTTGTTATATTTATTATTCTATTTTTCTCTATATCGCTCCATGCTCCCGGAGAAGTTTCTCGACATCGGTTCCTTCTACCGCCTTTAAAAGCTCCTTCATTGCGATCTTCTCTTTCAGTCCAAGCTTCATATCTGTGATCTTTCTGCCATCGCGTATTGCTACGGTCGCATTTAACAGATCCCGTACATCATAGACACTGCCCCAGACCTCCGGCACACCACGGTCAATATTCAACAGGGTATATACTGCCTCCATACCGGTACGGATCGAATACTCGGTCGTAAATATCGTATCTCTTGCTGTCTCTGCAAACTGTCCGAGGAATGCAAAATTTACTGCTCCCTCCGGTACAACATCCGGGCGGTCACCTTTCTCACGCGGCATGAAAAATGCTGTAATATACGGCATCATAACCGGCACTGTATTTGCGCTGTGCTCAGCAAGCTCCGGTATTTTCTCCTCCGGTACTCCGATATGGTAGAGCCACTCTTCGCAGATCTCCTTACCGGTGCATTCCCGCATCGTCTTCTTTACATAATCACCCGGTTTATTTGAAAATAATCCATATACCCATACAAGCACCTGTCCCTTTGGCTGATTACGGAACTGCGGCTGACGATTGATCGTCCATGAAAGCAGCCATTCGGAATCTCTCGCAGTCACGATACCACCTGTAACTACCTTGCCGGAGAGTGGATCTCTCTTGCAGATTTTCTTAATATATGGAAGGATCTTTTCATCTAGTGTCGTTACCGTTGCACTCATCCAGTTCGACTGTTCCGGATCATAGCAGAATTTGTCCGGATGTCCGAAGGATGGATCCTGTGCAGCGATCTTCCTCCACATATCCCATCCGCCACCCTCACGGATCTCGGTCTTGAATTCAGCCGGTTTGTTCTGACTTCCGTATGAAGAATTCTCCACACAGCCGCCATTTGTGATAAATACCAGATCATTCTCGGTCAGATCGATTGCATCTGCTTCACCGTCACGGATAATATCAATCTTCTTTGCCAGCTTTCTTCCTGCTTCGATCTCGAATTCCACATTTATAACCTTGGTATTATAATGGAACACCACACCGAATGATTCCAGATATTTTACCATCGGAAGAATCATGGACTCATACTGGTTATATTTGGTAAAACGAAGTGCCGTGAAATCCGGCAGTCCTCCGACATGATGAATAAAACGCTTAATATAGAGCTTCATCTCAAGTGCAGAATGCCAGTTCTCAAATGCAAACATCGTCCGCCAGTACATCCAGAAATTAGAATTAAGCACTTCTTCATCAAAATACTCATCGATCCGTTTATTATATAATTCTTCATCCGGGGTAAAGAACAGCTTCATGATCTCCATTGCACCCTTATCGGACAATCCAAACTTCTTATCGGTATGTGCATCCTGCCCCCGATTCTCAGTTGCCCGACACAAAGAATAGTTTGGATCTGCCTTATTCAGCCAGTAATACTCATCCAGTACACTGACACCCTCTGTCTCGATGGACGGAATCGAACGGAACAGATCCCACATACACTCAAAATGGTTATCCATCTCACGTCCGCCACGCATAACATAGCCGATATCACTGTACTGATAACCATCACATGCCCCACCCGGAATCGGGTCTTTCTCCAGAATGTGTACATGTGAGCCTTTCATCTGTCCATCTCTTACCAGAAAACAGGCTGCCGCCAATGCACCAAGTCCCGAACCTATAATATATGCCGATTTCTGATCCACACCCGCCGGCTTCTTTGGTCTGGCAAATGCTTCATAATTTCCACTTGCGTAATACATACGAATTACCTCCAATCTATACAGCCTGCCTGCAAACAGACCGATTATCTCAAAAACTGTCTTTATTATAAGATTCCCCGTTTTTGCCCTCAATAAACAAAAAAAGTACCGTGATAAAAATATATTCACGGTACTTGTTCTGTCTAAAATTTTATCATTTCCCCTGTTTTGATGGGATAACCGGTCTGAAAAATAAGACACATTGTTTTTTCAATGTATCTGTCAGCTCTCTGTTTTTTTGTGAAAGGCATCCGTCCGAAATGCTTCCAGTGCTCTGGTAATATTATCATGCATCACCAGTCCCATCTTATCCACGATCACATGCGGATCCCGCTTCATGCCATTCTCAATCCATTCAAGCAACACACCGACAAAAGAGCATTTGTAAAAATCAGCAATGAACTTCTTATCTTCATCCCGCACCTGCATATTCTTCGCCTTATCTTCGATGACCTTGATCATCAGATCATACGTCAGACTGTACAGATATTTTTCTACCTGATCTCTGCTGATCGAATGATATGCATTCATCATAAATGTCTTATTCTCGCTCACCGCTTCAAAGATACGAAGGAAGCCTTCCTGCCAGGTATCATAGGTTTTATTCTCACCCAGTATCCTCGTTGCATCCTCTACACACACCCACTCTACCAGATCATAGATATCTTTAAAATGATAGTAAAATGTCATTCGGTTGATGCCGCAGTCTTCCGTGATATCCGTTATCGTTATCTTATCAAGCGGTTTCTTTGTAAGAAGCTTCTTCAGTGATGCTTCCAACGCACGTTTCGTTATCTGAGACATTTTCTTGTAACCTCCACGTCTATTGTTCATCAGAAAAAAAGTTATCCTTACTATACCACACCCACCAGAATTTTGTAAAATTAAAAATAAACTAATGGCATGAGAAAAAACAATCTACATAATTCAGGATGTGAGAAAAGCCCTGCAGAAGGAACTGTTTCATATTGAAGCTTCCCTGTAAACTTCTGTTGACTTTCTTCGGATCGATTACTCATAATTGTTGATTTAAGACTAAACAACATTTCTGTCGTAAAACCTGCCAGACGATTCAATTCTTTGGATACCATATACATAGCTGCAACCGGCTGTTCGATCACATTTTCATTCATTTTCTTTCTCTCTTTCGTTCATCATTACTTTTTATGATATAAGTTTATCAATTAGAAAAAACGCCCGCTATCATACGCAGGTAAAATCATCTGATGAATCTGTAAAGTTGTGTATAATTAATGTAAAATATTATTCTTTTTTTATGTCAGCGTTACTATTGTAAAATACTTTTACAAATATTTACCAATCTCCGATTTCCATATTTCTTCCAGTTGTTCCAACGAGAACGCTGCATTTGCCGGACTTGTCGAAGGCAGCTCGATCATCGGAAGAGCGATATGTTCCGCCTGATATTTTTTGTATAATCTGCCGGCAGTCTTACCATTTGTAAAAACTGCCCGGATCGGTGTATGTGCTACAATGCTTTTAATATCTGCAGGAACAACATTTCGGATACTGCTGTCACTGGAACCGATGATCTCACAAGCCCGGATCACATCATAGACCGCCACATGACCGGCAAGCAGCATCCGTTTTTTCTCTTCTATCGTCAAGGGTTCCGGTACACCAAGTACAGCTGCCACAACCTTCCAAAAACGGTTTCTCGGATGTCCGTAGTAGAAGCCCTGCTCTCTGGATTTCACCGATGGCAGACTGCCAAGAACCAGCACCTGTGATTCTTCATTATATACCGGAGCAAATTCATGCTCTACATACTGATATTCTGACATTTTTATTTCCTTTCAAATAAAGAATTGCCTACAAATCTTACACATTCAAACGGAATTACAAAATAATTAACTTCCACTCCGTAAAATATGCATCCCAAACAAAAAAACCAGAGACTATCGCCCCCGACAAGTCTCTGGTTATATATGTATCCCAAACCTCATTTAAATCCCCATGTTGGAATTACGGATATATTATATACTGCCTCCCCCTTGCCTGTACAGTAGTCTTGCAAAAATGACTTGTTTTCTGTTTCAAATAACCTTTGTATTTGAACGATCATTTCCTGCATATAAATCATTTTTCACTTTATATTTTTATATGATTTCTCCATCTAAGATCTTTATTCCAAATCTCTCCATATCCACCCGTCCATCGACAACTGTAACTCCATCTGCCATCAATCGATCTGCCTGTACATTCTTTCCGCCGAATGCAAATGCTCCGGATAATTCACCCTTTGCATTTACCACACGAAAGCAGGGAATGTGCTCCGGATCCGGATTCTTATGAAGCGCGTTTCCCACTGCACGCGCCATCTTCTTATCCCCGGCAAGCTCCGCGATCTGACCATAGGTTGCAACCTTTCCGGCAGGAATCTTTTTCACCGCCTCATAGATTCTCTTTGATGGACTGGCTGTCACCAGATCATAACTCTCTGCGATCATCCGTTTCACATCCTGATCCGGAATACTTCCATCCAGAATGATCGTATTCCAGTGCTCCTTATTCTGATGCCAGCCCGGTATCACCGCGTCAAATGCGCTCCGCCAGAAATCCCGCCATTCCGGATCGACCTTTACATTCAGATTAATATATCCGTCTCTCTCATATGTCCACAGGAATACCTTCTTGCTTCCTTTCACACGCACCAGTTGCCAGTTCGGATCATGAAACGGCGCCTGCTGATATGTATCAGGAAAAGACAGTCCATATGCCAGCGCTTCTTCTCTCGTTGTCATTTATCTTCCTCCGACATGCTTTACATAGTCTGCGATCAATTCCGCCGTCTTATCAACACCCAGTCGTACCGCGTCTATACACAGATCATAATTTTCTGCATAGCCCCATTCTTCTCCAGTATAATATCTGTGATAACCACGCCGTTTCTCATCTGTCTTTTCAACAAGCGCTATAGCCTTTCGCTCCGAGATCTTATGCTTTCCCGCGATATGATGCGCCCGCTGCTTCTTATCTCCGCACAGAAACACCCGGACAGCATCCTTATCATCCCGGTAGGCATAATTCGAAGCACGTCCTATAATGATAAAACTCTGTCCTCCAAACATTGCTGACAATGCCCGTTTCGGTGTATCATACTGATTCTTCGGACAGAAATCATCCGCAACCGAACTGATCATCGCATTTATCGGCTGCTCACCAAAATACATTGGATACTTTTCATAAATTTTCTTTTCTTTTGCAAGCGCGATCAGCTCAGGCTTCGTATAAAAGGGAATCCCTAACAGCTCCGATAATTTTTTCCCAACTTCATCTCCGGCACATCCACATTGTCTTCCAAGTGTTACGATCATACTCTCTTACCTCCTTCTTATATATTACCTCTACTCACCTACAATGCAAGCATCTGGCTGATCAGATGATAATGCCCATCTACCGCCGCTTTCATGGCTGCTTCATCACGTTCTAATACACTATTATAGATCTGCTTGTGATAATTATGCAAGTTTGCCTTTTCTTTTGTATTCACACGGCGCAGCACCAGATCGATCCATTCCCGATAAACGATCATAACCGCCTCCATGATCATCGAAAATAGTTCATTCTCTGTTGCCCGGATCAACAATTCATGAAATTCCTTATCCACGCTAACCAGTTCGGAACCATCCGCCTGCTCCATCCTTGCCAGATTATCCTCCAGAAGCACCTGACACTCAAATGGTATTCCTTTCTCGATCAGCATACTGCATACAGACTTTTCCATTGTACAACGGAACTCACAGACCTCGGATTTCGTGATACTGCCAAGTGCCAGCATCATCATAAGCATCTGACGGATCGACTCTCCGGCATTTTTTGATATATAATTTCCCGATCCCTGTACGCGTTCGATCATTCCCATACCATGCAGGATACTGAGTGCCTCCCTGGTCGAATTTCTTCCGATTCCTAACGTTTCCGCTATCGTACGTTCGGTTGGAAGCTTGCTTCCGTTCTGCAAGGTTCCGTCCTGCATCAGGCTGTAAATATATTGAATTGCTTTTTCATATTCTGATGTAACATGTTGTTTTTCCATACTCGTCTCCCTGACTATCAATAAATTTCGTTATTTCTATATTTTGATATCTGCTACCAGCGGATACCCGCCTATGAGATTATCAACTAACTTCATTATTTCTATATCCGATCTGTAAATTCGAAATAAATCCTTGCATTTTATAAGCAGCATATATATTTACATAAAATGCGCAAATAACGACGAAAGCACAACCGTAAGAATACCGGAAACCGCAATCGCCAGACTGCTCATTGCACCTTCCACTTCACCGATCTCGATCGCCTTTGCCGTTCCGATCGCATGAGATGCAGATCCAAATGCCAAGCCCTTTGATATCGGTTCGGTGATTCGAAAAATCTTGCACACTAATTCACCAAATATATTTCCAAGAACACCCGTTACGATAATAACCGCAACCGTAATCGTTACATATCCACCCAGTTCTTCTGAAACACCCATACCGATCGCAGTCGTGATAGACTTCGGAAGCATCGTTACATACTCCTCATGTGTAAGTCCCATGATCTTTGACAATACAAACACCGTACAAAGACTTGTCACCACACCGGCAACAAGACCTGCCATAACCGCCTTACAGTTATGCTTCAGCAGTTCCCACTGTTCATAGAGTGGGATCGCCAGGCATACAGTTGCAGGGGTCAACAGCCAGCTTAAATATTGGGCGCCTTCATTATAAGTATCATAATCTACCTTGCTCACAACCAGTACCAGAATGGTAACTACAATCGAGATCAGCAACGGATTAAATATTCCCAGTTTGAATTTCTTCTTTAATATTGACCCGATCAAATATGAGATCAGGCTAAGTGTAACTCCTGCAAACAGGGAGTTTTCAAAAAAATCATGCATCCTCTTGTTCCTCTTTCTTCCTATCCTTTCTGATGATCCACTGTGACAGTCTGCCTGTCATCGCCATAACCGTAATGATCGTAACGACCGTGATCACACATACCGGAATCAGCACCGGCTTCAGCGTTCCCCAGCTAACCATCAGACCAACACCGGCAGGAATGAACATCAATGGCATGATCTCAATTAAAAATTTCCCTGTCTCTTTCACTGCTTCTAACTTGATCCATCCAGTCATCAGGCATACAAATAAAATCGCCATTCCATAAATACTGGCAGGAATCGGCAAAGGTAATACATATTTGAGCAGTTCCCCGATAAATGAAATTGCAAGAATGATTAAAAACTGTCTAATATACTTCATTCAAATATCCTCTCTACATTTTTTATCCTTTTTCGTTTGAACTATACTTTTTCATACAAAAGAAATTGGTAGCACCAATTCAGTGCTACCAACCATTATACTGCCATCTTATTATTTGTCAATTTATTATTTTACCAAATCGGCATCAATATATTCCCAGCATGTTTTCTTGCGGGCTGCTCCTTTCTGCGACTGATGCTATAACTTTCCAGATGAATACTATTTATTCCTGTCAGCGGTATCTCAACTGCCAGAAGACCACCCTTTCCTGTCGTCGACGCACAATCTTTACAAACGGATACTACTCCTGCCGCTGATGTCCCAGCTGCCAGAAAGCTACCGCTCCTGCCGCCGCTACGTTAAGTGAATCTACACCATGTGCCATCGGAATCATAACCGTATAATCGCAGTCAGCTATCGTATCTCCGGCCAGCCCATCGCCCTCTGTACCGAGCACAATTGCCAGCTTTTCCTCACTATTTAACTGCGGATCATCAATTCCTACACTATCTTCTCGAAGTGCCATTGCCGCCGTCCTAAAGCCCATTTCTTTCAATGTCTTCATTGCCTGCTCCGGCCAGACACCATCCTTCTTTGACAACATTGTCCACGGAATCTGGAATACTGTTCCCATACTCACACGACTTGCACGTCTGTAAAGAGGATCACTGCAGCCACCGGTCAATATCACTGCATCCATACCAAGTGCTGCGGCACAGCGGAACAATGCTCCCACATTTGTCGGATTGACCACTTCTTCCAAAATAGCGATCCGCTTCGCTCCCTGACATACCTCCTCTATCGTTGGCAATGTCCTGCGGCGCATCGTGCACCAGAGCCCCCTTGTCAGATGGTAACCGGTAAGCTTTGTCAATATCTCATCCGGTGCAACATAGATTGGGACATCCTCCATCCGATCCAGAATCTCCTCAGCCTCTGCAAGCTGTCCCTTTTCTGCCAGAAAAGACACCGGTTCATATCCACCATCTAATGCCCGCTCGATCACCTTCGGACTCTCGGTAATAAACAATCCTTCCTCCGGTTCATAAATTGTTGCAAGCTGCCGTTCCGAAAGCTCCGCATAAACCGCCAGTTCCGGACGATTCAGATCCGTTACTTCTATTATTTTCATCGTAATTTCCTTCCCGATACACACGCTTGTCATCTTATTATGTCAATTACCTTTATACCAAATTGGTATCAATATACTCCCAATATGGCTTCTTGTTTACCTCACCTTCATGCTCTATATACCAATTTGCAGCCTCCTGTAACCCGGCATTCATTGGCATTGTCTCCGGATATATCTTCTTCTGCCGGGTCACATCAAGACAATATTCATAATTATAAAAGCAGAAATAATTTCTCTGCTCTACTGTTTCCGGTACAGATACGAATTCCGGCACTTTATCAAAGCAGGCATAACATTTGATAACCCAGTCTCTTATCGATATTGCCTTTTCATTTCCGACATTCAAAATATGATCCGTTGGGCACTTTGTAATTATTACTTCCATCAGCCTGCACAAATCTTCCACATGGAAAAACTGTAATTTCATCTCACCGGCTTCCGGCAAATAAAATTTTCTGTCTGCCATTGCACAGTCAAATACAAACGCCTCCCGATAGACGTTGTCCATAGAACCATATAAATATGGCGGTCTTAAAATATAACCATCCGGGACTCTCTCCAACAGTGCATTTTCTGCTTTGATCTTATCTGTTCCATATTTTCCCCAGAATTTATTTACTGCTCTTTCAGAATTCTCAGGAAATGGCTGTACACCATACTCCGGATATACCGCACTGGAACTAATCATTATATATTGATCAAAAGAGTCCAGCGAATTATGTAAATCAATTATGTCTTGTGCATCATAAGCGGTTATGTCGGCAACAACATCAAAATGCAGATTCTTCAGCTTATCCCCTAAATTATGCCTGTCGCTTTCAATCAGCGTCACGCCCTTAACCTGCGGTTTTGAATTACGGTTCACTACATAGACATCATATCCATGCTCTACAAAATACTTTGCTGCATACTTACTGACAAATGTGGTTCCACCGGTAATCAAGATTTTTTTCATTGATATCTCCTTTTCTGCTGCACAGGGCTTGCTTATAAGCCCACCCAATTGTTTGCATCTACAAAGTAACATACCGGTAATTTCATTGTCAATATTGCTGCTAATCGATAAACAAAAAAATACCCGGAAGAGTGTAAACACTCTCCGGATATTTTTTATTTATCTAATCTTCTCGTTACTTACGCGTAGATTACTCGATGATTGTAGCAACACGTCCTGAACCTACTGTACGTCCGCCTTCACGATATCAGACCGGTGTATTGCGGTATACGAATAGTGATTTTTTATGTGATTTGTGTGGAAAAATCCGGATTTTCCGTTGTGTCCGTGTGGTTTTCCGGAATTTTTGTTATCATGGTGTTATCACTGTATTTTTAGTTTTTCTGGCATATTTTTTCTTACATTCGTAATCTCTTTATTTAAATCTTTTATATATTCTTTACACACATCTATATATAATCCTGTTTTATATTCTGGTTTTTCCAAAAACTGTAATTCAATTGGATACTTTGTAATCTCCGTAAGTAACTTTACAAATATACTTTTCAAATTATTTTGACTCTCATCATCATTAAGACATACTTCTGCAACTTCTTCAAAGCCAAATACTAAATAATCTTTATTTTCTCTTTTCTCCAAATGTACATTAATCACTTTACTTTCCTGATTCATAAATATCCTTCCTATCATAAAATGCATTTTTACCGCCCTCAAGAGTATGCATACTTTCTTGAGTCCAGTTTTTAGTGTCTGTTTCATCATTTATATTTCTAAGTTCATCATAAAAAGGATTACCAATATACGTTTTATATACTCCATTCTCATGAGTTCTTAGTATACTAATATACGGAAGTGTGCCAACTGCAATATTAGCATTATGTGTTGCTATAATTACTGTTTTTCTCCGTTTTGCAAGATCAGTTAAGTGTTTGCTGTTTACACTTCGGACAGTAGAGTGGAAAGTTCTTTAATTCGGTATCTTCTTGCATTATCGTTCGGGTTTTATTTCCACAGATAGGACATAGAACCCATTTTATAGTTTCCATATTTTTCTCAATCCTTACTTCTAAATATTATCCTACTAAATTTATAAAATTTATCGCAACGGTTTTTAAGTTTTTGCTTCTTGATTACTTAACGGCGGAAAAAGAATGTTTTCACATAGAGCTGTTGTTTACATGTCATTTTTTTGTTTTTTTAATTCTATACCCACCAGTACAACAGATAGCATAAACGCTGAAAAATCAGCAACAGGTCCCGCAAGCAATACTCCCATAATTCCGAAACGAAGCGGGAGCAGCAGGGTAAGCGGAATCAACACAAAGGTCTGCCTTGTTAATGCCAACAGAGCACCTTTTAACGATTTTCCTATTGCGGTAAAAAAACTGGAAGAAAGCAACTGCACACCATTTACCAACACCATGAAAAGATAGGTACGCATGAACAAAACAGCAAATTCAAAATACAGCTCGTTCCCATCTCCGAATAGCGAAATGATAGATTGCGGGAAAAATTGAAATGCGATGAAAGCAATTGTGGAAACAACAAGGTTCCATTTTACCGCAAGCAGGTAAGCCTCCCGTACACGATGGTATTGCCTTGCCCCATAGTTGAAGCCGATAATCGGCTGTGTTCCCTGCGAGATTCCTACAACAATCGCAAGGATTATGGCATTTGTTTTCATAACGATTCCGCAAGCAGCTAAGGGAATATCTGTTCCATATTTTGTTAATGCGCCGTAATAAGTCAACGAATTGTACTGAATGATTTGAATCACGGTAACTGCAATCTGGTTTGAGCTGCTGCTGATTCCCATGCTGCAAATTTTCATACTTTCTTTGATGTCCAATAAAAACGACTCTTTTTCAAAATGGATTGTTTGGAAATGAAATATGCATGCTTCTATTTTCTTTTGCAATGAAATCAGCCTGCCAGCGTAAAGCATCCCTTTTTGTCTTAAACCCCCGCTTAGTAGTCTGGTGTCTGTCACCTTGCCAGTCTTTGAAATAGAACTTACAAAACCAACTTGCGGTCTTGTCGTCCTTATACACACCCATTAAATCAACCCCTTTCAACAAACAAAGGTGTTAGCTAGGCTAACACCTTTGCTCAGAACTTATGCACAACTCATACCGTACCATCGCTCATTAAAATAAGCTCGTGACACTTTTCCGGGAATGGTGATGTAATTATTTGCTTCAAGCTCTGCATTCAGGCTTCTTATCATCTGATATGCTTTAGAGCGACTGATCCCAAGTAAGCCTATCAAATCATCAGCAGAATAATATATTTTCTCCATGCCATCACATCCTTTCCTTAAATTTATGTTGGGGCATTTATGCCGTTTGGTGTATGTTTTTTCCTCTCTGTATATATAATACCTTCTCCTCTATACACAGTCAAACGATCACAAAAGGCTGTAAATCTCCTCATAAACGAGTAGATTTTTCTTATCTCAAAAAAAAATCTGCTCATTTATGAGCAGAAAAAATAATTATAAAATTTTTATAAATTTTTATTTTTCGACGTTTTTCATTGCAGTAGTGGGCTTCGGCATCACCTGCTTTTGTGCCGGATACACATTCGGTAAAGATAGTAATAAACCACAAAAATAACCGCCCACGTCTGGAAAACTAAGCGGCATTTTTGTCAAACTAATTTTCTTGGGCTAACCGTCTATCAGTAGCACATTTTTCTGTATTCAAATTAACACGCATCTACTGTATGTCAAAATATTTTATCCCATGTACCCTTAATATCCTATCTGTAAATCCCTATAGGGCATAGAACCCAAATACTCCAGTGAATATATTTATTCACTGAGTTTTTTAAAGTTATGTCTATTAACACAAAAAAGCTACCTATTACGGTAGCTTTTTTGATATAGGGTTCGTTGCCGATTGTATTTTTCTCCATACTTAGCTTTTGGCTAATCCAACGATTGTCTCTTGTGCGAACACAAAACGTAGTTGGCATCTCCCAATCCCTATGTGTATTCTATTATATGTAACCATGCTTGTCAATATAATATTTTTATTTTTATGGCATATATTTTATTCCGAACCTTTCTCTATTTCCCATATTGCCATCATATAAATTATAACGAAGCGTACCGAAAATATTTGGTTTGGATTGATTAATCCCTGCATGATCTCTAGCAAATGAGTTTGGTACAAAATCAGCTATTTGAAGCCCCGCTTCATTATCTGACTTATCAATAAAATCAATTCCTAAAAGCCGTTTCTCTGCTGCTTCCTTAGTCATATACATAGATCCCATGAGTTTCATATGATAATACTTATCTCTAAGTTTTTCATTTCCTATTAATTCTCTATGCTCATATATAATATTTCCCATTGCGTTATTTGTGCACAAAAAATGGCAATAGTTTTCTAACAATAATTGCATTGCCACTAAATATTGGTCTTGCTTATTTTTCCCTGTAACCCAATAGTATTGTTTTAAATTATCTTCATTAATACTACTTCCAACTATTGTTAACTTATTATCTACAAAAATCTTTTTAAGTTCATTATAAAATTTTTTTCGTTCTGAGCAGCGATTAAACTTGGCATATTCCGGATACTTCATTGCATCCAAACGCCCCTTCTCTGCCTCTATCAATCGCATTTGATGTAAAATCACACTTTCAGGATTACTTAATTCTGGCCACACATTACGTTTTAACTGGTTAACACTACTTTTCAACTGTGTATAATCATCTTCTGCAACAATGACTCCTGCCATGCAAAAATGATAGTCACTATCACTATGCGGCATCCCATTATACTTATGTGTTTCACTTTCATCTAAAAACAACGTATATCTCTTTATCACTGATGTTCTCCCTACTTCAATTTCTCACTTAACCTTAACAAAGCATCAGCAGCATTAGGATTTTTTATCAACTCCGGCATTAGTATCTTCATCATTTCTGTTTCAGGAGACTCCGGCGCTGGCTTCTGGGCATTAAAGGTTTCAATTACAGTTTTTATAGTATCATTCTCTTTCTTTTTGATTTCCTCTGTTAAAACATCTATTTTATATTGAATATCATTTAAAGAAGCAACGATCATATTATTTTCAAAATTGTTATTTCCCCGTTTAGATTCTTTAACCTCATCATACTTAAAGTTCTTTATTACCTGTTCTAATCTATCTTTTGTTGCAGTTACCATATCCAAATCGGTCAAATCATATTCAAATGTCCGAATAGATGATACATCAAAGGGAATTGTTTCATCTTTGCGTTTTAAGTGTATTATCGGTTTCTGACTTTTAGTTCTATATCCAATTTCAAAAAATACATTTGGATTGTGTCCTGTTAAATCCGCAATAACCAAATCATAATCATTTAATGCATCCAATATCTCTTGTGTAATCGAATTAGATGTATTAAAATCGTCCACTCTTTGTGCAACAAAACCACATTTTTCGCATACCGGCTTAATTATATGTTGATACAATTGATCAGCATTTTTTCTAATATCTGTACCTGCATCTCCTATTGGAGAAACAACAAAACATTTTTTCATAAATACCCCGTTTCTTTCTTTCGCCGAAATCATTTCCTCGCTTACAATCCTGTATGTGCCTCTGTCAACCTTTTCTATTTTTTTATTTTTTAACAAATTATCGACAGAACCGGCAAACTGACCTTCTGAATAGTCTTCCATATCTTTTTCCGACAAATAATCTTTCATCTCTGAAACAGAATGAGGACTCCCATCTGATAATAATTGCATTATCATTTCTTTTATCATAGCACTTTTGGTCATTTTATCATCTCCTTCATGAACATAATATATCTCACGCACAAGCTTGTCAAGTTTTTTGTTTTTTCTTGTGTTTTTTGCTACTACATCGTTTTTCTTGCCTATCTTTTTCTTTTTCTTGTTATTTGCAGTCCAAATTACTAAAAAACTTTGTTTTTTAGTAAAATTCTACTTTTTGTTCAACAGAGGCAACACCCATTTTCAATATAAACACTAAACAAAACCAATGATTACTCAATGATAAAAGCAATGCATCCTTCACCTACTATATATCTTCATATCTTACTCATGATAGTAAAGTTTTCAACGAAATTCTACCTTTTATTTTATTAAACAACCTTTTTTAGATATCCCTTTTTCTCGTAGTTTAAAAACCTTCCTCTATTATGCCCATAAGTCTTTTCATATTTTGTTTTAACTCTAATATCAGAAACAAAATAAAACTGCCTCTTCATGGTTTTGTATCATTTTAAAGTTCATCGCATACTCTGCTTTCAGTATTTTTTTAATTGAGCCTTATTTTTATTAACACATTTTGTCCTATAGGTTCCATTTGTAGGGTCAGAGCTCATTTTTTGCTCTAAAATAGGGTCAAAATAGGGTCAAAACCCATTTTCAAGCAGAAAAAAAGACCTCCGAGGGCGAACCCTCGAAGGTCTGAAAATCCTTTATTTATGCGGTTTATCAGCGATTACTCGATGATAGAAGCAACTCTTCCTGAACCTACAGTTCTACCACCCTCACGAATAGCGAAAGTAAGACCCTGGCTCATAGCGATTGGGTGAATCAGTTCGATTGTCATTTCTACGTTATCACCAGGCATGCACATCTCTGTACCTGCTGGAAGGTTACAAACACCTGTTACGTCAGTTGTTCTGAAGTAGAACTGTGGACGGTAGTTGTTGAAGAATGGTGTATGACGACCACCCTCGTCCTTAGTAAGAACGTAAACCTGAGCTGTGAACTTTGTATGACATGTGATTGAACCTGGCTTACAAAGAACCTGACCTCTTACGATATCTTCTCTCTTGATACCACGAAGAAGAGCACCGATGTTATCACCAGCCTGTCCTTCATCAAGGAGCTTTCTGAACATCTCGATACCTGTTACAGTTGTCTTCTGGATTTCTGGCTTAATACCAACGATTTCAACTTCATCATTTAAGTGGATAACACCAGCTTCTACTCTACCGGTAGCAACTGTACCACGACCTGTGATTGTGAATACATCCTCTACAGGCATGATGAATGGCTTATCTGTATCTCTCTGAGGATCTGGAATGTATGAATCTATTGTATCCATAAGTTCCATAATCTTATCTCCCCAAGGTCCCATTGGATCTTCAAGAGCCTTAAGAGCTGAACCCTTAACGATTGGGCAATCATTGAATCCGTACTCTTCAAGCTGTTCTGTAACTTCCATCTCTACAAGTTCGATAAGCTCGTCATCATCAACCATATCGCACTTATTTAAGAATACAACGATGTAAGGTACACCAACCTGACGTGAAAGTAAGATGTGCTCCTTTGTCTGAGCCATAACACCATCAGTAGCAGCAACAACAAGGATAGCACCATCCATCTGAGCTGCACCAGTGATCATGTTCTTAACGTAGTCAGCATGTCCTGGACAGTCAACGTGAGCATAATGTCTCTTCTCTGTCTCGTACTCAACGTGAGCTGTAGAGATAGTGATACCTCTTTCTCTCTCTTCTGGAGCCTTATCAATGTTAGCGAAATCAACAGCTGCGTTACCAGCTACTCTCTCTGAAAGAACTTTTGTGATAGCTGCTGTTAATGTTGTTTTACCATGGTCAACGTGACCGATTGTACCAATGTTACAATGTGGCTTACTTCTATTAAACTTTTCCTTTGCCATTTTTTAATATCCTCCTTAAATTTCGTACCCCTAAGGGCTATGCTTGGCTAAAACTCATTATATAGAATATATAAAAGATTTTCAACCTTTTTTTATCTCTTTATACCAGCAGGCACAAGGATTTTCAACCTTTTTACCTGCTGATATAATTTATTTTACTCTTTTAAGTCGAAAGGCACGGCAAAATGCCCTTCTGAGTTGTCAAACTATTATTTTGACTTTTCTGCAATAACCTTCTCCTGAACACTCTTTGGACACTGAGCGTATCTCTCAAAGAACATTGAGTAGTTACCACGTCCCTGTGTAGATGAACGAAGCTCTGTTGAGTAACCGAACATCTCTGCAAGTGGAACGAATGCTCTGACGATCTTACCACCGCCGATATCATCCATACCTTCGATCTGACCTCTCTTAGCATTTAAGCTTCCGATTACATCACCTAAGTATTCCTCAGGCATTGTAACTTCAACCTTCATGATAGGCTCCAGAAGAACTGGATTTGCCTTAGCCATAGCATCCTTGAAAGCCATAGAACCAGCGATGTGGAATGCCATTTCTGATGAATCGACTTCATGGTATGAACCATCGTATACATTTGCATGAACACCAAGTACTGGGTATCCACCAAGAATACCAGCCTTAGCAGCTTCTTCGATACCTTCACCGACTGCTGGGATATATTCCTTAGGAATAGCACCACCAACAACTGTGGATTCGAACTTGAATGTCTCTTCGCCGTTTGGATCCATTGGCTCGAACTTAACTTTACAGTGACCATACTGACCACGACCACCTGACTGCTTAGCATATTTGCTATCAACGTCAACAGCCTTGGTAAATGTCTCTTTGTAAGCAACCTGAGGTGCACCTACGTTAGCCTCAACCTTGAACTCACGAAGCAGACGGTCAACAATAACCTCAAGGTGAAGCTCACCCATACCAGCGATGATTGTCTGTCCTGTTTCTTTATCTGTATGTGCTCTGAATGTAGGATCTTCTTCAGCAAGCTTTGCAAGAGCCTCGCCCATCTTACCCTGATCATTCTTTGTCTTAGGCTCGATAGCAAGCTCGATAACTGGCTCTGGGAATTCCATTGACTCAAGGATAACCGGATGCTGCTCATCACAGATTGTATCACCAGTTGTTGTTACTTTGAAACCAACAGCAGCTGCGATATCACCAGCGTAAACCTTATCAATTTCCTTACGAGCATTTGCATGCATCTGTACGATACGTCCTACACGCTCTTTCTTGTCTTTTGTTGCATTTAATACATATGAACCTGAGTTCAATGTACCTGAATATACTCTGAAGAATGCTAACTTACCAACGAATGGGTCTGTCATGATCTTGAATGCCAATGCAGCAAATGGTTCTTCATCTGATGAATGACGAACTACATCATTTCCTTCAGGATCTACACCTGTGATATCAGGGATATCTGTAGGAGCTGGCATATATTCAATAACACCATCAAGCATCTTCTGAACACCCTTATTCTTGTATGCGGAACCAAGGAATACCGGAACTGCTTCACAAGCAATAGTTGCTCTACGAAGAACTTTCTTCATTTCGTCGATTGAAGGCTCTTCACCCTCAAGGTACATCATCATTAAGTCATCATCTAACTCGCAGATCTTCTCTACAAGGTTCTCATGCCATTTGTCAGCAAGCTCTTTTAAGTCATCAGGGATCGTTGTGATCTCGATGTCTTCACCCTTATCATCTTTATAATAGTATGCATCCATCTCAAATAAGTCGATCAGACCGATGAAATCGGATTCTTTACCGATAGGAATCTGAACTGGAATTGCATTCTTGCCCAGACGATCAATAATTGTCTGAACTGAGTAGAAAAAGTCAGCACCCATTTTATCCATCTTGTTGATGAATGCCATACGTGGAACGTTGTATGTGTCAGCCTGACGCCATACGTTTTCTGACTGAGGCTCTACACCAGCCTTTGCATCGAATACACCAACGGCGCCATCAAGTACACGAAGTGAACGCTCTACTTCTACAGTAAAGTCTACGTGACCTGGAGTATCAATGATGTTGATTCTGTGCTCTAAAGCACCAGCCTTTGGTTTGTGATGATCCTCTAATGTCCAGTGACAGGTTGTAGCAGCGGAAGTGATTGTAATACCTCTTTCCTGCTCCTGCTCCATCCAGTCCATAGTAGCTGTACCATCATGAGTATCACCGATTTTATAGTTAACACCGGTATAGTATAAGATTCTCTCTGTAAGAGTTGTCTTACCAGCATCGATATGAGCCATAATACCAATGTTTCTTGTTCTGTCCAATGGATATTCTCTTCCAGCCAACGGATTGTCCTCCTTTTATTATTCTGTAGACAGCACAGATTAGAATCTGTAGTGAGCAAACGCCTTGTTTGCTTCTGCCATCTTGTGCATATCTTCTTTTCTCTTTACAGATGCACCTGTGTTATTAGCTGCATCCATGATTTCTCTTGCAAGTCTTTCTTCCATGGTCTTTTCACTTCTGGCACGTGAAAATGTTGTTAACCAACGAAGTCCAAGAGCCTGTCTTCTATCTGGTCTTACATCGATAGGTACCTGATATGTTGCACCACCGATACGTCTTGCCTTAACCTCGAGTAATGGCATGATGTTGTTCATAGCCTCTTCAAATACCTCGATAGCGTCCTTACCAGTTTCAGTTGCGATACGGTCGAATGCACCGTAAACAATCTTCTGGGCAACACCCTTCTTACCATCTAACATTACGTTGTTGATAAGCTTGGTAACCACCTTGTTATTGTAAATTGGATCCGCTAATACGTCTCTCTTTGCGATATGTCCTTTACGTGGCACGGTTCTTCCCTCCTTAATATTTATTAATTCTTCGGTACTCACATTATAAAATGTGTTCGTGCTGTTATTTCCATCTCTTCTATCTATCTGATGTTTTCTGCATTTTTATGCATCAACACCTTATCTCATAGCAAAAACATGGCCTAACCAGCACATTTTTTTGGAATGTTTCCAATAATACGGTTTTAATTACTTCTTAGCATCTTTTGGACGCTTAGCACCGTACTTAGAACGAGCCTGACGTCTCTTTGCAACACCTGCTGTATCAAGAGTACCTCTGATGATATGGTATCTTGTACCAGGTAAGTCCTTTACTCTACCACCACGGATAAGAACTACGCTATGCTCCTGAAGGTTGTGACCTTCACCTGGAATATAACTTGTAACTTCGATACCGTTTGATAAACGAACTCTGGCGATCTTTCTCAGAGCTGAGTTAGGCTTCTTAGGAGTAGCTGTCTTAACTGCTGTACAAACTCCTCTCTTCTGTGGAGAGCTTGTCTCAGTTGGCTTCTTCTTTAATGAGTTGAAACTTCTCTGAAGAGCTGGTGCAGTTGACTTCTTCTCTACTGTCTGTCTTCCCTTTCTAACTAACTGGTTAAATGTTGGCATGTTTTCACCTCCTACTTTCAAAATAAAAAATAATATAAGGCATACGTTCTCACGCATGCCTTACCATTATATATATTGAAATTATTCGTGTCAAGCACTTTTCAAATTTATTTATTCGTTATCAGATGTCTCTGCCTCTACAGATTCCAAGTCTGAAGCATTTTCTTCCGCCTCATCCTCTGCATCTGCATCGGTATCAACTGCATCTTCTAACTCTGTGCTTTCCAGATCATCTCCGAAGTCGATCTCTTCATCATCATCAAAGAAGTTGATCTCATCCATCTCTGTATCAAGCTTTACAGAACGATAGCGCTTCATACCTGTACCTGCTGGGATCAGCTTACCGATAATAACGTTCTCTTTCAGACCATTAAGCGGATCTACCTTACTCTTAATAGCTGCATCTGTAAGAACCTTTGTTGTCTCCTGGAAGGACGCTGCTGACATGAAGGAATCTGTAGCAAGTGATGCCTTTGTAATACCAAGCATTACCTGTGAGCCTTCTGCCGGCTGTTTGCCTTCTGCGATGAGCTGCTCATTTGTATCTTCAAAATCAAGAACGTCAACCAGTGTTCCCGGAAGGTAGGATGAATCTCCGTTATCCTCGATCCTGATCTTCTTTAACATCTGACGAACAATGATCTCGATATGCTTATCATTGATATCAACACCCTGAAGTCTGTATACTCGCTGTACTTCACGAAGCATGTAATCCTGAACTGCACGGATACCTTTGATCTTTAAGATATCATGTGGATTAACAGAACCTTCTGTTAATTCATCACCGGCTTCCAGAACCTGATCGTCCAGAACCTTGATACGGGAACCATAAGGAATTAAGTATGCCTTTGATTCGCCTGTCTCGTCATTTGTGATAACGACTTCTCTCTTCTTCTTATTATCACGAAGCTGAACCTTACCGCCAAACTCTGCGATGATCGCAAGTCCCTTTGGCTTTCTTGCTTCGAACAACTCTTCTACTCTAGGAAGACCCTGTGTAATATCATCACCGGCAACACCACCAGTATGGAATGTTCTCATGGTAAGCTGTGTACCAGGCTCACCGATTGACTGAGCTGCGATAATTCCGGCAGCTTCACCAACCTGTACCGGCTGTCCGGTTGCCATGTTGGCACCATAACATTTTGCACATACACCAAGGTGTGACTTACATGTCAGGATCGTTCTGATCTTAAGCTTTGCATCCTGTCTTGTAACACCTGTATCCGGATCAAGGAACGGAACACCGTTTGAATCTACACCCTGATTTACGATCAGAGCAGCTCTCTTTGGTGATACCATGTGGTTTGCCTTAACTAAAAGGTTACCATCTTTATCGTATACAGATTCTGCAAGGTAACGACCTGTAATTCTCTCCTGGAAGGATTCGATTACTTCTTTTCCCTCCATGAAAGCTTCTACTTCCATACCAGGAATTGCTTTTCCTGCACAACAATCTGTCTCACGAATGATCAGATCCTGTGATACGTCAACCAAACGTCTGGTCAGGTATCCTGAATCGGCTGTACGAAGCGCTGTATCGGACAGACCCTTACGAGCACCATGCGCTGAAATGAAATACTCCAGAACGTCAAGACCTTCACGGAAGTTTGACTTAATCGGAAGTTCGATCGTACGACCGGTTGTATCTGCCATCAGACCACGCATACCAGCCAGCTGTTTGATCTGCTGGTTAGATCCACGGGCACCGGAATCTGCCATCATGAAGATGTTGTTATATTTATCAAGTCCGTCCAGAAGGGCTTTTGTCAGAACCTTATCGGCTTCTTCCCAAACCTTAACAACAGCGAGGTATCTCTCCTCCTCTGTCATAAGACCACGTCTGAACATCTTTGTGATCTTGTCAACCTGAGTCTGAGCATCTGCAAGGATCTGCTTCTTCTCGTCCGGCACCTTCATATCTGAAATAGATACTGAAATAGCACCTCTGGTTGAATACTTGTAACCGATTGCCTTTACGTCATCCAGAACTTCAGCAGTCTTGGTTGCGCCATGTGTATTGATACATTTGTCAAGGATCGGCTTTAACTGTTTCTTACCAACATGGAAATCAATCTCAAGTTTCAGGATATTGTCAGGATTTGTTCTGTCAACATATCCAAGATCCTGAGGAATGATCTCGTTGAACAGCAAACGACCGAGTGTAGTATCGATGATACCTGTAACCTCTGTTCCGTCTTCTGTCGTAACAGTTCTTCTTACTTTTATCTTAGAGTGGAGAGTGATCTCCTTGTTCTCATATGCAAGCAGTGCTTCGTTCTTTGACTTGAAGAACTTGCCTTCTCCGATATCGCCATCCTTCTCCATTGTCAGATAGTAGATACCAAGGACCATATCCTGTGAAGGAACGGCAACCGGAGCACCATCTGAAGGCTTCAGAAGGTTATTCGGGGACAGGAGCAGGAATCTACATTCTGCCTGTGCCTCAACTGTAAGCGGAAGGTGAACAGCCATCTGGTCACCATCGAAATCGGCATTGAACGCTGTACATACCAGTGGATGAAGCTTGATTGCCTTACCTTCTACAAGGATAGGCTCAAATGCCTGGATACCCAGTCTGTGAAGTGTAGGAGCACGGTTTAACATAACCGGATGCTCTTTGATTACATCCTCAAGTACATCCCAAACTTCCGGCTCAAGCTTTTCTACCATCTTCTTAGCAGCTTTAATGTTATTCGCTCTGCCGCTGGCTGTCAGTTCTTTCATAACAAATGGCTTGAATAATTCGATAGCCATTTCCTTTGGAAGACCACACTGATAGATCTTAAGTTCCGGTCCTACTACGATAACGGAACGTCCTGAATAGTCAACACGCTTACCAAGAAGGTTCTGACGGAAACGTCCCTGCTTACCCTTTAACATATCGGACAGAGACTTTAATGCTCTGTTACCCGGACCTGTTACAGGACGGCCTCTTCTACCATTATCAATTAACGCATCAACAGCTTCCTGAAGCATTCTCTTCTCGTTTCTGACAATGATGTCAGGAGCGTTCAGATCAAGAAGTCTTCTTAAGCGGTTATTTCTGTTGATAATTCTTCTATATAAGTCATTCAGGTCAGATGTAGCAAATCTGCCGCCATCCAACTGAACCATAGGTCTGATATCCGGTGGGATAACCGGAATAACATCCATGATCATCCACTCCGGCTTATTCTCAGAATTACGGAATGCTTCAACAACTTCCAGTCTCTTGATGATTCTGGCTCTCTTCTGTCCGCTTGAATTCTTAAGCTCAGCCTTTAATTCTTCGCTTTCTTTATCCAGATCGATTGCTCTTAAGAGCTCCTGAATGGACTCAGCACCCATTCCTGCACGGAAGGAGCCGTATCCGAAGTCCTCTTCAGCCTTTCTGTATTCCTGCTCTGTCAGAACTTGCTTATAAGTAAGCGGTGTGTCCTTTGGATCAAGAACGATATAAGATGCAAAGTATAATACCTTTTCAAGTACTCTTGGAGAAATATCAAGGATCAGTCCCATACGGCTAGGAATACCTTTGAAATACCAGATATGGGATACCGGTGCTGCAAGCTCGATATGACCCATACGCTCTCTACGAACGCTGGCCTTTGTAACCTCTACACCGCATCGATCACAGATAATACCTTTATATCTGATCTTCTTATACTTACCGCAATGACATTCCCAGTCCTTGCTAGGTCCAAATATTCTCTCGCAGAACAAACCATCTTTTTCCGGTTTTAATGTTCTGTAGTTGATAGTCTCAGGTTTCTTAACCTCACCATGTGACCATTCTCTGATTTTTTCAGGAGATGCAAGTCCGATTCTAATTGCGTCAAAGCTTAAAGCCTGTTCCTGTTCTGGAGTTTCCATGTTAAATTCTGGCATCTTACAAAATCTCCTTTCTAAAATTCATCATCCGAGTTGCCATCATAGTCGTCATTGTAATCATCCAGATATTCTCCGTCTGATAATGATGTCAGCTCATCATTTTCATCTGTTCCGCTGAAGCCCGCTTCTTCAAATTCACGTCCATCAGCTTCCCGTTTATCATCATCGATCATGCTCTTAACATTCTCGTCATACGCTTCGATCGTCTCACCGAGATCAACCTCTGTCATATCGTCTTTTACAACTCTGACATCGAGACCAAGTGACTGGAATTCCTTCAGCAGTACCTTGAATGACTCAGGGATACCAGGTGTAGGAATATTCTCACCCTTAATGATCGCTTCATATGTCTTAACACGTCCGATTACATCATCCGACTTAACAGTCAGGATTTCCTGTAATGTATATGATGCACCGTATGCTTCCAGTGCCCAAACTTCCATCTCACCGAAACGCTGTCCACCGAACTGAGCTTTACCACCCAGAGGCTGCTGTGTAACTAATGAGTACGGACCGGTTGAACGTGCATGGATCTTATCATCAACCAGATGGTGGAGCTTAAGATAATGCATGTAACCGATTGTTACAGGGCTGTCAAATTCTTCACCGGTTCTACCGTCACGAAGCTGTACCTTACCGGTTCTGTCGATCGGAACGCCCTTCCATTCTTCTCTGTGGTCTCTGTTCTCATAGAGGTAATTCATTACTTCTTCCGAAACAGAGTCTTTATATTTCTCATAGAAATCTTCCCACTCGGTATTTGCATAATCATTCGCCATCTCAAGAGTATCCATGATATCAAACTCGTCTGCACCATCAAACACAGGAGTTGAAACCTTGAATCCGAGAACCTGTGAAGCAAGACCAAGATGGATTTCAAGAACCTGTCCGATATTCATACGTGAAGGAACGCCCAGTGGGTTCAACACGATATCGAGCGGACGACCATTTGGAAGGAATGGCATATCTTCTACCGGAAGTACACGGGAAATTACACCCTTGTTACCATGACGACCGGCCATCTTATCTCCTACCTGGATCTTTCTCTTCTGAGCAATGTATACTCTGACTGATTTATTAACACCCGGTGAAAGTTCATCACCGTTTTCTCTTGTGAAGATCTTGGTATCCATGATGACACCAAATGCTCCATGAGGAACCTTAAGGGAAGTATCTCTTACTTCTCTTGCCTTCTCACCAAAGATGGCACGAAGGAGTCTTTCCTCTGCTGTCAGCTCTGTCTCTCCCTTAGGAGTAACCTTACCGACAAGGATATCTCCGGCACGAACCTCAGCACCGATACGGATAATACCATTCTCATCCAGATCCTTTAATGCATCATTGGACAATCCCGCAAGATCTCTTGTGATCTCTTCCGGTCCGAGCTTGGTATCTCTTGCTTCGCATTCGTACTCCTCAATATGAATAGATGTATATACATCATCTTTTACAAGTCTTTCACTTAAAAGAACAGCATCCTCGTAGTTGTAACCTTCCCAGGTCATGAAACCGATCAGAGGGTTCTTTCCAAGTGCGATCTCTCCACCTGAAGTAGATGGTCCGTCTGCGATAACCTCTCCAGCCTTAACATGCTCGCCCTTGAATACGATAGGTCTCTGGTTCATACAGTTACCCTGATTGCTTCGTGCGAACTTGATAACATGGTAGATATCCTTTGTTCCATCTTCATCTGCCTTAATACAGATTTCCTTACTTGTGGAATATTCAACTACACCATCTCTCTTTGCAACGATACATACACCTGAGTCAACGGCTGCCTTTGCTTCCATACCAGTACCTACAACGGCTGATTCGGTAAGCATAAGCGGAACTGCCTGACGCTGCATGTTTGATCCCATCAGAGCACGGTTTGCATCATCGTTCTCAAGGAAAGGAATCATGGATGTAGCAACTGAGAATACCATCTTAGGAGAAACGTCCATCAGATCAACTCTTGATTTCGGGAACTCTGTTGTATCCTCTCTGTATCTTCCTGATACGTTGTTATTTACGAAATGACCATCTGCATCCAGAGGTTCATTTGCCTGTGCAACTCTGTAATTATCTTCTTCATCTGCCGTCAGATAAATAACCTCATCTGTAACTACAGGGTTTGCAGGATCTGATTTATCCAGTTTTCTGTATGGTGCTTCTACAAAACCATACTCATTGATTCTTGCATAAGTAGCCAGAGAGTTGATCAGACCGATGTTAGGACCTTCAGGAGTCTCGATAGGACACATTCTACCATAATGAGTATAGTGTACATCTCGAACCTCGAATCCTGCTCTGTCTCGTGACAGACCACCGGGACCAAGGGCTGATAATCTTCTCTTATGAGTCAGCTCAGACAATGGGTTGTTCTGATCCATGAACTGTGACAACTGGGAACTTCCGAAGAATTCCTTAACTGCTGCTGTTACAGGCTTGATGTTGATCAGAGACTGTGGAGTGATCGTCTCTACGTCCTGAGTCGTCATTCTCTCTCTTACAACTCTTTCCAGTCTGGAAAGACCGATTCTATACTGATTCTGAAGAAGTTCTCCGACTGCACGGATACGTCTGTTACCAAGGTGATCGATATCATCCTTTGTTCCAATACCATATTCAAGGTGAATGTTGTAGTTAATTGAAGCGATAATGTCTTCTTTTGTTATATGCTTTGGAACAAGGTCAGATGCATCTCTTGCGATAGCTGCCTTTAATTCTTCTTCGTCTGAATATTCATTTAAAAGGGTTTCAAGGACAGGATAGTATACACCCTCATGGATACCTACTTCAGCAGGATCAAATCCAACATACTTGGACAGATCTACTACCATATTTGAAAGCACCTTTACGTTACGTTCTTCTGTCTGGATCATAACATATGGTACAGCAGCATCCTGGATATCCTTTGCCTGTGCTCTTGTAAGTGTCGTGCCTGCTTCTGCGATCACTTCACCGGTTGCCGGATCGATCGCATCCTCTGCAAGTATCTGACCTGTGATTCTGTTCTGGAATGCCAGCTTCTTATTGAACTTATAACGTCCAACCTTTGCAAGATCATAACGTCTTGGATCAAAGAACATTGCATTGATCAGGTTCTCTGCACTTTCTACTGCAAGAGGCTCACCCGGTCTTATTTTTTTGTACAGCTCAAGAAGACCATCCTGATATGTCTCAGAAGGATCCTTTTCAATACTTGCTAAAATCTTTGGTTCTTCGCCAAACAGATCGATAATCTCTGCATTTGTTCCGATTCCCAGTGAACGGATAAGTACTGTGATAGGCACCTTTCTGGTTCTATCTACACGAACATAGAAAACATCATTCGAATCTGTTTCGTACTCTAACCATGCACCACGGTTTGGGATAACTGTACAGGAGTACAGCTTCTTACCAATCTTATCATGTGCAATATCATAGTAGATACCAGGTGAACGCACCAACTGGCTTACGATAACTCGCTCTGCACCGTTGATCACAAATGTACCTGTCTCGGTCATAAGAGGAAGATCACCCATGAAAATCTCATGTTCTGACATTTCCTTTGCGTCATTTGCATGGAGTCTTACTTTTACTTTAAGCGGTGCAGCATATGTTGCATCTCTTTCCTTGCACTCTTCGATTGAGTACTTCACATCATCTCTACATAACTGGAAATCTACAAACTCAAGACTAAGCTGTCCTGTATAGTCAGTAATAGGAGAGATATCTTTAAATGCCTCCTTCAGACCATCGGTAAGGAACCACTGGTATGAGTTTTTCTGAACTTCGATAAAGTTAGGCATCTCCAGTACATCTTTCTGTCTGGAATAACTCATTCGGATACCTTTACCAGATTGAACAGGACTAATTCTGTTTTTTTCCATCGACACATTCACCCCTTGGAATTTATTTTTAAGCGTATATTCTGTTGAAATGCTTACATTTAACCGAAATATATTAGCCGTGTCATTATATGTCTGGTTTGAACGCAAACCAACCCATAGTATAGACATCCTACACTGTATCACATTTTCAAGGTATATGTCAAGAAATATTTGGAATTTTTTATAAAAGAATTGTATATGAACATTTATCCATATTTATGCGCCTGTTTGCATTTTCTAAAAACAATATGCAACAGCATTTTATTTTATAGAACAGATACATAAATTCGGCTATACCATGAGTGCATTCTCACTCTATGCATTCAAAAAATCACCCCTTATAAGCAAGTAATTTTTCATCATTGTATAGATATTTGTATCTGTGTTCAGAATCTTAAAATCACTTATTCGGTCTCAACTGCTCTTATTGATAAAAATGATCAGTTCGCCGGAACTTTGACAAAAACGACCTGGCAGGTAATTCTCCCGCCAGGTCGAAAGATATTCATAAATACAAGGAATAAAATTACTTTAATGTAACCTTAGCGCCTTCAGCCTCTAACTTAGTCTTAGCTTCCTCAGCCTCGTCCTTTGAAGCTCCCTCTTTGATAACCTTTGGAGCGCCATCAACAGCGTCCTTAGCTTCCTTTAAGCCAAGACCTGTAATCTCACGAACAACCTTGATAACCTTAACCTTGTTAGGACCAACTTCTGTAAGTTCGATATCGAATGAATCCTTCTCTTCTGCTGCTGGAGCGTCTCCGCCTGCTGCTGCTACAACAACACCTGCTGCTGCTGATACGCCGAATTCTTCCTCACATGCTTTAACTAAGTCATTTAATTCTAATACTGATAAACCTTTGATTACTTCAATAATTTCCTGAGTTGTCATTATTATTTCCTCCATTAATATAATATAGTTTAATAATTGCTGCTTCTATTAAATAGAAGCCGATGTGCCTGTATGCACAAATAATTAAGCTTCCTTCTGTTCTGCAATCTGCTTGATAACACGAGCGAAGTTTGCAATAGGTGACTGGATACTTCCAAGGAATTTGGAAATAAGTACTTCTCTTGAAGGAATGTTTGCAATAACTGCGATACCTGCTGCATCGTAGAATGTACCTTCTACAACGCCACCCTTAAGCTCAAGTGCCGGAGCAGTCTTTGCGAAGTTAGCCAAGATTCTGGCTGCTGCTGTAGCATCTGTCTTACAGATAGCTAATCCGGTAGGTCCTTCGAGACATGGCTTCAGTCCCTCGAACTCTGTGCCTTCAATAGCGAAGTTGATCATGGTGTTCTTGTATACCTTATAAACAACCCCAGCTTCTCTTAACTGCTTACGAAGCTGTGTGTCCTGCTCAACTGTAAGTCCACGGTAGTCAACTACAACTGCTGTCTGAGCACCATCTAAGTTAGCTTTGATTTCTTCAACTACTGGCTTCTTAATCTCTACCTTTGCCATAATGCGCCTCCTTGTTTTACTAATGACTGCACATAGTTAACAGAAAGCATCTTCTGCTAAAATAAGAAAAGCTCTCTGTCGATAAGACAGAGAGCATATAGTTAAAATAATATTAACGATATATTCCTCGGTAGGTGTTTTTCAACTTATGCCATCCGGCACCTACTGTCTTCGGCAGTTCATCGGGAGATACTTTACCATAACACAAGGAATATGTCAATACGTTTTTTCACTTTTTGATGTAAATTTTCACTTTTTGATGTAAATTTTCACTTTTCCATGTAAATTTACACTTTTTCGTGCAAATACTTTTGCTCACATTATTTATGATGTGTAATTCTTTTATATCTGTTTTTGTCTGGATCTTATTCTTCCCATTTCTTTACAAGGATACTTGCATTGTGTCCGCCAAATCCAAGAGAATTGCTCAGTGCATATGTAATGTCCTTATGAACGCCCTCACCCTTTGTATAATTCAGGTCGATCTCGCCTTCTGTCTCACGAAGACCTACTGTTGGGTGAATGTATCCATCTTCGATAGATTTTACGCATGTAATAAATTCAACTGCTCCGGCCGCGCCAAATAAATGACCGATCATGGATTTTGTAGAATTGATATTTACATTATATGCATCCTCACCAAATGCTTTCTTGATAGCTCTTGTCTCATAAAGATCATTGTGGTGGGTACTTGTTCCGTGTGCATTGATATAATCAACATCTGCCGGTGTAATGCCAGCCTCGTTGATCGCAAGTGTCATGGCTCTTGCTGCACCCTCTCCATCTTCGGCAGGGGATGTAATGTGAAATGCATCACAGGTGGAACCATATCCGACAACCTCGGCAAGGATCTTTGCTCCTCTTGCCTGCGCATGCTCCAGAGATTCCAGAACTACGACTCCAGCTCCTTCACCGATAACGAATCCACATCTGTCTTTGTCAAACGGAATCGACGCACGATCTGCTTCCGTTGCACTTGAAAGTGCTGTCATGGAGATAAATCCTGAAACATTTGTCTCACAGATCGGTGATTCAGCGCCTCCGGCTACCATCACATCTGCATCTCCGACCTGAATATAACGATATGCCTCGCCAATGCTGTTTGTCCCTGTCGCACATGCTGTTACAACATCTGTACATTTTCCCTTTAAGCCATATGCGATCGCTACATTTCCGGCTGCCATATTCGAGATCATCATAGGAACCATCATTACACTGACACGGTTTGCCTTACCATTCATAACCTTGGCATGTTCCTTTTCGATCGTAGCTACACCGCCAAGTCCGTTACCGATACAGGTTCCGAATCTTGTCAGATCTTCTTTCTCAAGATCAATACCGGCATTCTTGATTGCTTCGCCTGTAGCTGCAACTGCATACTGGCAGAACGGCTCCATTCTTCTGGCTGCCTTTGGATCCATATATTGTTTCGGATCAAAATCTTTTACTTCAGCACCCATTTTGCATTTATATTCGGATACATCAAATTTTGTAATCTCGCCAATACCTACTTTATTCTTCTTAATGCCATCCCAGAATTCTTCTACGTTATTTCCGATCGGGGTTACAGCGCCCATTCCTGTTACAACTACTCTTTTCATCTCGTTTTCCTTTCAAAAGACAATCTATCCATTTAGTACATATCATATAAATATGTACCGCCGTAATGCTCATTGTACCATTTCACCTGCCGGTTCAATGTTGGTTTCGCATTATGCTGGTATGTACAAACACATCCCATCGCAATGCTCATTGTACCATCTCGTTTTTAAAACCGCAAGTGTTGGTCTGTTTCTCTTTCAAAATATCTATTTCTCTTTCAGAATATCCATCATCTCAGCGATCATTTCTTCATCCTGAAGCCGGAACAGAATCTCTACTCGTCTGGATGCTTCCAGATCGACAGATCCATCCTCCTTATAAATCGGATTGCTGTAGGACTTTCCATTTGCCGTCAGCACACTTCGAAGCAGTTCAACATCCGTGGAGCTTATGATCCCGTTACTCTCAGTCAGGCAATACTTTGCAACAGAAAAGGCTCTATGCTGGGAAAGTTCAAGATTATAAATATAAGATCCATTCGTATCTGTATGACCTTCTATAATAATCTCCGATACATAATCACGATATTTTTCATCCAGCAGCACTTTACAGTATTTGGGAAGAAATTCTTTCAAGAATGTCTTTCCTTCTTCCTTCAGATCACTGTCTGCTACATCAAACAAAACGCTTGCATCAAAGGTGATCGCACCCGTTTTCTCGTCTACCTTGACATTTAACGAACTGTCTGCGAACTCATCACGGAGTGCCGCCACCAGATCACTTCGGATGCCTGCGATACGGTCAAGCTCCTCCTGCTGGTCTTTTAAGAGCTGTTCCTGCTCTTTGATGATCTCCTGCTGTTTATCAAGCTCCGCCTGTTTACTCTCATACTGGCTCTTTGACTGCATCAGTGTAAAAGAAATGATCAGAATAAAGATCAGAAGGAGTGCCGCCATCATATCGGAATACGACAGCCAGTAAGAGGTTTCTTCTTCCTCCGGTCTTCTTCGTTTCTTACTCATGCCTTATCCCTCCCTGCTGCTCTGCCCGATCGCCCTCGGGCGGTTCAGTCTGCCCCGGAAGATGTCATTCTGATCTTTCGTCAGGATACGGATATCTTCGATATCTTCATGCATGGACTTCAGATATGCAAGTGTTTCTTCGATTGCCTTCTGTGTTGCTATCGTTGCTTCCAACTGTTTCTTCTGGAAATCAAGTTCCAGATTACCGTTATCGTAAGTCGCATCCGGACGCACATACCGTTTGAACTCTGCTACAAATTCATCCAGTTTGTGATATGCCTGTTCCAGCACCGTCTTAAAGATCAGATTAAATGTCAGGGAAAAGATCATTCCATAGATAGAGGTATGGAACGCAACCTTGATACCATCCATCAGAGGTCCGATACTGTTCGTGATCTCCTCTGCTGAACCTGTATTAAATGCCTGAAGGCCGATTGACAGACCGATAAAGGTACCAAGAATACCCAGCCCTGTCATGGCTCCCGGAACCAGACTCAGACGACCCTTTTCAACCGCATCATCGATCAGCTGGTAATTGATAAAATCTTCGATATCGCAGGCATATTTTCCTTCCTCATCCTGCTCCAGACGTTTCATTTCTTCCACATAATCTACATAGGAATTTCTCAGATGTTCCTCATTAAAGATACCATACCGGGTCTCGGTACGATACAGATCCCAAAGAAGCTTCTTTTCTTTTGCATAGTCGCCCTTGATATAGCTGATGGCTATACGAAAATCTTCCCCCATCTGGTCGATATGCTTCAAATGCTTATATGCATAGACAAATATCGCTCCCACGATTCCAAACATACAGACACTGATCAGCACATTTGCCGGATCCAGACTATCATTTGTCACATTCAGTAAAATACAGATACCGAGCATCACCACATAGACAACAGGCAGCCACTTTTTATTCAGCTCTACCTTCATGTTCTGCTTCTTACGGAATGCTCTTGCCGCACGTTCATTCTGCGGCCGAATGGTTTTTAACCGGTTTCGTTTGTTCATTTTTTCGTTTCCTCTCGTATGATCTCATTCAGCCTTTTCATTCGTATCTGCCAAAGCGTTTCCCCATTCGTTTTATTGTAGCATTAATCCGCATTTTTTACCATCACAATGCGTAAAAAAACGGCACCAGATACAAATAAATTCTATTATCTGTATCTGATGCCGTATGCTAAATACAACATCGTCCATCTGATGCCATAAGCTCTAACTGTCTATCTGACGCTATAAGTTCTGACCCTCACCTGACACCGACCGGCTGTAACGCCTGTATTTTCATTTTACCAGCCGCTTACAGAAGGTGCTGAATATATAACCTTTGCTCCTTTTCCGTTCTTTTTCACAAGAACCAGTTTGGAATATCCCTTTTTATCATATTTCTTATACACGATGTAGTCGCCCTGCAACGTATAATAAGAAACCGTTGAAGTACTGGTCGCATTCTTATCTTTCAGCACATTATAAATCTCGGTTTTCTTGCCTTTTGAGGTCTTGTAATCTATCGCCTGTGGGAAATATAAACTACCTATCGTCTTGCCCCGGGAGGTCAGAGAACCCTTGGAGGTCTTGATCGGAGTTCTTCCATCACGCTCTGTATTCAATACGACAGACTTTGCTTTCTTTTTATTCTTTCCGGTAAGTGACATGGAATATGTACCGATCGTCTTATCATATTCTACATCACCGGTCTTGATATGCTGAGTCTTTGTATAGTAGATCTTTTTGCCGGCAAATACAAAATTACGGCCTCTTGCAAGCTTTGTTTTTTTACCGGTCTTAATGGACACACGTACGATATACTCATCTGATCCATCAGAACCGCCATAATTGTCATAAACTGCATAGAGATAATTTCCCTTTTTCCTTAAGCTGCCAAATCCTTTTCCACTTGCCTTGGCAATGGTTTTTGTCTTCTTCGTTTTGATATCGTAGCAGAAGATCCTTCCGGTCTCTGTGATCGAATAGTATACCTTATTATTGCTGATCACAACGGAACATCCGCCACTGCCAATATAGTTATCCTGCGTCTGATATGTCTTTGCATCTGCCTGATTCGGATAAATTAAGCATCCGATCAGAACTGCAAGCATACTGAATAAAATTGCATGTGATTTGAAAAATTGTTTCATATTTCATCCATCTCCTTAATTATTTGATTAAATATTTGCCTCTATATTCTTCGCTTCTTCACGTCCGGCACGGATCTAGTCTCTGATGACCTTATCCAGACAGCCGTGTTCTTCGCATGAATTTCTTGCCTTTCTTCCCTGCGCATCGATATATACGATATTGCCATCGGCATCCTTGTATGCCAGAGACTCATGTGCTCCTGCGCTTGGATTGGTACTGGCATCTCCGATCGTAAGCCATACACCCTCACCTTCTGCAACAGTATCTGTCGCTTTATCATACAGATAATTCAGCCCCAGATCCTCCTCTGCCGCAGCACAGACAATATCTATAGCCACACAGGTTATGATACCGCCACGCAATGCCATCGCACGGTTTAAGACCGGCATATCGAACATATTATAATAAAGCGCCATACCATCGACTGAGAATCCATCCCACAGAGTCGGATTTACATCTTTTTGAGTACATTGATATCCCGGATAATGCGCTGTCGTTGAAATATAATCTGCAAGAGTTTTCAGCTTATCATAATTCGACATATCATCTGTCCACAGCTTTGCCTCTACATTTCTCCGAACCTTTGTATACAATTCTGCATCAAGAAGATTTCCATCTTCATCATATGGCTTCGGAGCAACATACATAGTGTCATATAAAACGCCATCCTTGTAAGCATCCAGTCTGCACACGCGCACACCTGCACCAGCTGTTACAGTAAGCTTACACTGTGACATTGCTTTGCCGGAAAATTGTACTTTTCCACTTGTGGTCGGAGTTGTAATAGATGTTGTCTCTCCATATACTCCTTTCAGATTATAGGTTTCTACTTTTATTTCCGGTTCTGAAGTATTCCAGCCTGCCCATTCCATAAGATTACTGTATTCTTTCGGCGTAGCATCCGATACCTTATAGGTTATATGCTCCTCTAACCACGCAGCATTACCTTCACATGCAAACCATTCGCAAAAAGAACCTGTACCATTCGTTACGGTTGTATTTCCAACCTCTTTCTTCATGGTTTCCCCGTACTTATAACCGGACAGATTAAATCCTCCAAGTGGATCTTCATTATTGTATATTCTCACTTTTCCCAAAGCAATCCATGTCTCTTTATAATGTTCTGTCTCAGGGAATATAATACACAGGCTGGTATGTCCGACACTCGTACATACCACATTTCCATCCTCATTCTTTTTGGTATATCTTTCTGTATAATCGATATATTCTCCCCGATTACCATAAGTATAATATTCCTTTATTTCTCCTGCACATTCCGGCTGTTTGGAATAATGAACCTTTATTTCATCTCCCAGTTCATATTCCATTTTTTCCAGCTCTGCCGTGCCATCCCACTCTTTTTTTTGATCCTCGGACTCCTGTCCGCCGGAATTCGTGTCCCCGGTAGTGCCTGAGTTCCCGATGGTATCTGTATCCTTAGTTGCACCTGTGTTTCCAGTGATGTCTGTATCCTTGGTGGTGCCTGCGTTCTCAGTGGCATCCGTTACATCTGTGGTGTTCTCAGACTTATTGCTATCACCAGTATTCTTCTGACCGGAGTCCTTCTTTGTCGTCTTCTTTTTCACTTTAACAGACTTCACTTTACTCCATGCGCTGTGATATTTTTTCTTCTTTACAGTCCGGTACACACGCACTCTGACATAATATTTTTTGCCCTGCTTCAGCTTCTTAAACGTTACCGTTGTTTTCTTAGCACTGACTTTCTGGCTTTTTACGTTTTTCTTAAACTTCTTGTCTGTACTGATCTGAATCTGATAGCTGCCCGCCTTTTTTGATTTCTTAAATCTTACTGTCACCTGTCCCGCTGATCTGGATCTTACTGACGTAATAGATGTCTTTGGAACTGTAACCTTACTGCCTGTTTTCGCTTCTGATGTAAATGAGCAATTCACGCATAGCAATGCTGCCACCATGCACCAGACAATGATCTGCTTCAATCTATTCTTCATGTATTATCTCACCTTTTTTACTTTTACACCCTTCTTCACATAGTAAACATGCTTTCTATAGGTGACATTTCCAGTGTAAGATTTCTTCCATACACCATTCTTGACATAACATTCTTTCTTACCATTTTTGATGAATGCTGTCTTGTCTGTCTTCAGACCTTTTTTAACATAATAAGTTGCCTTACCGACTTTTACAAATCCGGTCTTGGTGTTCTTTGCGCCCTTATTCAGATAATAGGTCTTCTTACCAACCTTTACGAATTCATTCTTTGTACTGCAGACACCCTTCTTTACATAGTAGTACTTCTTGCCTTTCTTCACGAATCCGGTCTTCTTATTCTGCACTACACCCTTCTTGATGTAATAGGTCTTCTTGCCAACTTTGATGAATCCGCTTCTGCCTGACTGGATCAGACCTTTCTTTACATAGTAATATTTTCCGTCAGATCCCTTTACAATGCCATTACTTGTAAGGGATACCTTTGGTTTTGAGATCTTATAAGAACCACCATTAATGCTTCTTGCCATCTTATCGAATACTTTATAAATATTCTGATTATTTTTCATAGCTGCAGGATTCTTACCCTTACTGATCACCTTCTGAGCTGCAACGGTATTATTTGGAAGGTCGCCCAGAGAACTCATTACAGAAGGATCGCAACATAAGGCTTTTAGGAACTGCACTGCTGCTTCATCCTGCCTGCCACTCTTAATTGCGTAGTATGTACCACCCCAGTTATAGGCAAATGGTCCCTGGCAGGCAGCCATCGGCTTGTCAAATGTAATGCTATACTGTCCCCAGGTGCCAGAGAACCAGCCAAATACCTTACCGGATGTCATATCAGCCACCCAAGCACTGCTCCACATCGAGCTTCCTGTATCATATCCATTTCTACGGGTCGCCTTCGCGATCTTTTCCACAGTCTTCTTATCTGCTTCAGATAACATAAATACCTTGCTATTATCCTCGTAAGAATACGATGTATCCCCTATCATGTTATTGAGAATACCCTCACAACCACTCATTGTATATTTTGATGCTCCGGAGGTCATATAGTAACCGGCCTCTTTCATCTTTGCAGCAACAGACAGATAGCCATCAGCTGTTCCGATCATCTTCTGAACCTTTTCAGGATCTGAAGTTCCAAGAACCTTCTGTGCAATATCCGGATCAAACATAAATGCTCCCGGTGTTGCTTCCGGTGTCATCGCTACAAGCTTGCCCTTATAGGTTCCTGCTTTTCTGGTATATGGATAAGACTGGCTGTAAGCATCTGTAAGTCCAAGCTTGTCCAAATCTGTAAATACTCCTGTAGATAAAAGTACATCCAGCTTTGCTGAATCCATCAAAACAATAAACGTAGCTTCGGGATTGTTTGCAAGCTTCTGCTGTACTAATGCATAATATTCAGCTGATCCTCCGCCAACTTCATATTTGATCACTTCGATATTCTTTGTATAAGACGGATATTTCTTATTAACCGCCTTTATCGCCTGTTCCACCTGACTATCCCATGTCAGAATATAGACCTTATTTGTCTTTAATTTGCTCTCTTTGGCTGTACTGTTTACATATACAGTAAAGGAAACTGTGCTTGAATTACCCATTTCATCAGAAATCACACAGTGATAATCCTCAGTCTTCAGCTTTTTTGTTTTGTTTACCGGTGCTGTACAGGTATAAGATGCTTTATGCCCTAACTGTCCTACATCTCCCCCGTATGACTGTCCTTTATACCATGTATATGTAAGCTTCCCCTGATTACTGCTTGCGGATACCTTTAGTGTTACTTTCTCTCCTGAGTTCGCTATCACCGTATTATTGCCAACTGCTTTAGCTGTTATATTTGAAGAATTTACATAAATATAAAATTCACAAAATTTTCCATCTCTACTATTCTTGTCGGATATAGATACATAAACAAACTGGGATTTTGTAACATTTCTCAATGTATATGACAATCCATCTGCACTGACAGTTCCACCATCTGCACTGACAGTTTCACCATCTGTAATCCAGTTACAACTACCCACCTCAAAACCTGCCGGTAGATTTAACTTACTGAGATTTATTGATAAGGTGACATCTTCTCCGGATTCTACCAACACCATCTCCTCGTAATCAATACCTCCCGCCTCTACCGGAAACTTTAGTCCCGGCAGCCATATGAGTGCAGCTATAGCGATGCACATAAGCGCCAGTAGTTTCTTCATTTTTTTCATAATCATCTCTCCTTTGCTTTTAAAATTGTGATATATTACTCATTATAATTTACATTGTAGCTATACAGATCTTTGATCTTCTTACCTTTATTATTAAGAAGCTGAAGGGTGATTTTACATTCACCCAGTTTCTTCTTTGCTTTATTCTTTCTTAACAGAATATAGTCTCCAAGCACAATATAGCTTCTTCTCTCGCTTGAGCTGGAATTAATGGCCTTTTCTTCTCCTGTCGCAATATTCTTTTTGTTTAACAGGCCAAAAGATCCCATTGAGTCATATTCATATCCCTTATACTGTGCTTTCTCACCGTCAATTACGCAGCCGGATGTGCTGACCTTAACCTTCATATATGTTTTCGGCAGATTCTTGATCTTTGTCTTTTTCCCTTTTTTGTTTATTTTGTAGAAAACATCAAAGTTGTTATAGACATACACCGCATCTCTATAAACAATCATGCGGCTGTCCTTTACATTTCGACACACTTTCGTAAGCGCTTTTTGACTGATTACTTTTTTATGAGAGCCATCCAGATTCATAGATGCAAAATAATAATTATAGTTTGAAGTGCCATTTGAATATGCATAATATATCTTATTCTTATAAATGGAAAACTCAAAACCCGGCTCCGGCAAAACACTGCTTGATGAACACTCAAAAAATAATTTTTTCACCTTTCCGTTTTTCACATTTACGCGAATAATGCCATAACACATAAGACCATCCATTAAACCACAATAAAGATATCCTTTATAGTAAAACATGTTGCTGATATTGGCATAATTCTTATAAGAATAATATGTATTCTTATTTCTTACCTGCTTTGGCAGCTTTGCTAACTTCTTGTTTGTCTTTTTCTTGACATCATAGCAAAAGATATAACCCATTCTGTCACTTGAATAATAAATCTTATTGCCTACCTGTACCGCAGCATAAGATGTATCATGCAATCTATGACATCCTATCACTGTCTGGGAATCATCCGCCGCTGATAATGATGCTGCCTCCGTCTTTAATACCGGTGCCGTAGGTATGATCCCGCCGATACCCAGCATCGCGGCTAATACAAGACACATGATGCATTCTTTCATCTTATTCATTTTCATCCTTCTCTCTCCTTTTCTCTTATACTCTATGCCTTCTATCGGTTACATTGCTTTTCCTTATACTTATGTAAACCTCATTGATGTCTGTAAAAATGCACAAATATTATAAAAAAAAAAACGGCTGTCAATAGTTCACAAAATATTTCTCATTTTTTATATATTTTGCTTCATTTTACTCTCTCCCTTCTATAACTATCTGCATGTCCCTTTTCTCATAATAGGAACATCTACTATCATAGACAGGGCATCGGCAGAAAAAGTTTTAAAGAATTAAAAAAAATCCAGATACAGCATTTCTGCCATATCTGGATCTTTTATTTATCAATATTTCGCAAAATCAATATCCTTGTAAGCAATTAATTTTGCTCTCAGTATATCTTATTTTCGTAGTCTTGAAGATCATGGAAAATACCATCTATATAAACCAGATTATCAACTATCCTATACAACATAAAATATTTATGTCCTGCAAAATTAATTCTTCTATATCCTAAATCCCGCAACTTTTTATTTCGACATAATTGTAAACTTCCGGCAACATCTTCTAACTTCTTTTTCGTATTCTCAAAGTCATTTAATAAACTTGTCGCAGCCTGCGGATTTCTCTTTTTTTCAATCAAATATTGAATAATCTTCTTCAACTCCTCTGCTGCATCAATCGTCATAAAAACCTTATATGCCATATTTTGTCCTCATATCCGCCACAAATGCATCTGCATCTATACATGCTCCCTGCTCTGCGTGTTTTCTCGCATCTTCCAGTCTTTTCAGTACATCTTCTTCGGACATACTTTGATATATGTTGTTACTTCTTTTAATCTCAAATGGAAATCCATTTGCAGCTACTGCCTGTGTCAAAAAGATTCTTATCGCCGTCGTAGTATCTGTTCCCAAATCCTTGAACAAACTATCTGATTTTCTTTTTAATTCATCGTCTACTCTAACCTGAATTGTACTTGCCATATAGTGCCTCCTTTATTCTTGTTGTTGTATTGTGTTTGTATTAATATGTCAATATATTGTATTGCTTTTATACGTTTATATTACAATATCGAATATAAAAAAACAATATTAATGATAATTTCATTACAAAAGCAAGATAAATTTTGAAAAATAAAAATGCTATAACAAAACAATGCCAGATACAAATATATACTTTGTATCTGGCATTTATATTCTTTAAGCTATATTCTATTCTATCTTACAGGCTCATGCCACCGTCTACACGGATAACCTGTCCTGTAATGTAAGATGCCTTGTCGGATGCAAGGAATGCTGCTGTCTCAGCGATATCTGATACCTCACCCAGTCTCTTAACTGTGATGTGGTCAAGCATCGCATCCTTCATCTTATCTGACATTGCGTCTGTCATATCTGTCTTGATGAATCCCGGCGCGATCGCATTTGCTGTTACGCCACGGCTGCCAAGCTCCTTTGCTACAGACTTCGTCATGCCGATGATTCCGGCTTTGGATGCAGCATAGTTGATCTGTCCTGCATTTCCCTCAATGCCGACTACGGATGACATGTTGATGATCCTGCCGTACTTCTGCTTCATCATCGGTCTGTACACATGCTTGATACAGTTAAATGCACCCTTCAGGTTGATATTGATAACCTGATCGAAATCTTCTTCCTTCATACCGAGCATGATATTATCTTTTGTAATACCGGCATTGTTTACGAGGATATCAACTCTGCCATACTGCTCCAGTGCGAACTTGATAAGTCCCTCTGCTTCTGCAAAATCAGCTACATTTGCCTTATAAGCAACTGCTTCTCCGCCAGTTTCCTTGATCTCTGCTACGAGACTGTTTGCACGCTCCTCTGAGCCATTATAATTGACAACTACCTTTGCGCCATATCCTGCAAATGTCTTTGCAATGGCTCTGCCGATACCACGTCCGGCACCTGTTACGACTGCTACCTTATCCTTAAGCATTCAGTTCCTCCAATTTCTTCAGATCATCAACCGTTGCGATGTTGATGCATTTCATTTCCTTGTTGATCTTTCTCATAAAGCCGGACAGAGTCTTTCCAGGTCCAACCTCTACAAATGTATCTACGCCGTCTGCGATCATAGCTTCGATACTCTGCTGCCATCTGACAGATGAATATACCTGACGCATCAGTAAAGTCTTAACCTCTGAAGCATCTGTTACATAACATGCATCAGCATTACATACATATGGAAGGAAATCGTCTGCGATCTCTACATCTCTTAAGTATGCATATAACTTTTCACCGGCCGGTTCCAGCATCTTGGAATGGAATGGGCCGCTGACATTTAACTTGATCACTCTCTTGGCTCCTGCTGCCTGAAGGGCTTCACATGCTTTGTCAAGGGCTTCTGTCTCACCAGAAATAACGATCTGTCCGGGGCAGTTATAATTTGCGATCTGAACATTGCCCGGAGTCTCCTCACAGACCTTTGCGATCACTTCTGCATCTGTAGCGATAACGGCTGCCATAGCACCCTGACCAAGCGGAACTTCATTCTGCATCAGGATACCACGCTGTCTTACGGTACGGATCGCATCCGGAAGCTTCATAGCTCCACAAGCTGTAAGTGCGCTGTACTCACCAAGTGACAGACCTGCGAATACATCTGCCTTCAAACCTGCATTCTTTACATGCTCATAGATAGCAAGTTCTGCTGCTACCATAGCAGGCTGTGTATATTCTGTCTTGTTGATATCTTCATTTTCCTCAAAGCAGATCTTCTTCAGATCAATGTCAAGCACACTGTCTGCTGTATCGATCACTGCCTTACTGTCTTCAAAATTGTCATAAAAATCCTTAGCCATGCCTACATACTGAGCACCCTGGCCAGGGAAAATAACTGCTGTTTTACCCATTTTTCTCACCTGTCTATTCTATTTATCGGCAATTGCGATGTTCAAAGAGTAGATGATGTTCAACCATTTGATTTGCCAACACAGAGGCATTTGAGTCCGCCGGTCCTTGGATGGCGCTGCAAGCGGCATCTTAGTACCGCTGCAGGACGAAACGAGCGGAAGCGTCCTCTGGTTGGGAAAGTCAAGATGGTTGGACATCACACAATATCTAAACATCACAATTGCCCATCCCTGTATACTAAAAGAAGCAGCCAGTCTGTCATCCACCAACCTGCGCCGGGCAAATCTGGTATGTAGACATCTTCGCTGCCTCTTGTCTGCTTCTGATGTGAATTATTCTTCTACACCTTTGCTCTTAAGATAGTTAAGTACGTCTTCGAATGTAGCAACGTCTTCAAGCTCCTCAGCTGGGATCTCAACGTCGAATTCATCTTCCATCTTCATTACTATCTCATATAAATCTAATGAATCTACTCCTAAATCATCTTTGAAGTTAGTATCGAGCTGCATCTCATCCTGTGATACTCCTAACTGCTCTTCGAAAATAGCTTTTACCTTATCGAACATATTAATAATTCCTCCTAAATATAGTAAATGTTTATCTCACTGCCCCGCGGACGATTATAATATAACGCATGGATACAGTAAAGTCAACAAAATACTGTTCCGTTTTTTTCCTTTTTTTCTATCTGTTTCTGACAGCATCTAACGGCTGCAGTTTCGATGCAAATCTCGCAGGAAAATATCCGGCACATATCGCAAGCAGAATCGCTCCGACAACGGCTCCGACTGCAAGCTCCCATGGGATCATTGCAATCTGCGTTCCCTTTGCCAGATCGAACATTTTAATAGCAATCTTATCTACGATACCCTTAAACCCATACGATAAAAGCACTCCTATGATGCCGCCTGCTGCTCCGATGATTCCTGCTTCTGTAAGGAACAGGAGCTGCAGCTCATCCGGATCGCATCCGAGAACCTTTAATACGCCGATTTCATTGATCCGGTCAAATACCGATGTTGTCATGGTATTGCTGATTCCGATCACGGCTACGATCAGTGCGATTGCTCCGATACCACCCAGTAAAAGCTGTACCATCTTCAGATATTTCTGTATCGTATCCAAATACTCTTTCTCATTTTCCGTCGTATACCCCATATCCTGAAGCTTCTTCACGGTAGAATCGACATGATCGATATTATCAACAGTCACAACCGCTCCGGAATATACAAAATCCTTGTACGGATTTCCATTTGCATCAAGCGGCTGTCCTGGCAACGTCCCCCCACTGGATACTCTGCCTAAAAAGCTCTTTAACACATCCAGATCGCAGTAAATGCTCTGTGAGTCTCTGTTATATGTATCTTCTCCACTGTCAATAACCGCTCCGACTTCTATCTTCACCGGTGTCATCTCCTGCAAGTCCCAAAAGGATAGATCCACTTTTTTTCCGATCCATGTCTCTGCTTTTTTCTTCTCTGTCACATCATAGGTCTGCTCCGTTTCCGGATTATAGAATAAGGATGTAACCTTATTTCCCATGATAAGCACCGGCTTCACGCTCGATGTTGTCTGCTTTGACGTCTTTGTATACTTAAGCTTCGCAAGCTCCGACTGTGGAATACCGGTAATCGCACCATCATAAGAATATTTTCCATTTGTGATGGTCACATACATCTCATAGGTCGGATATACGGAACTGACATATTCAAGCTCCTGAAAAGTTTTCACGGTCTGATCCATGATCATCCGGTCTTTGTGCTTGCCGCCGGTTGCTCCGGTCACCTGAATCCGACAAATACTTTCACTATCCACCATGGTATTGATCATTTCCTGTCGTACGCCGATACCAACTGCAAGCAGGGTCACAACAGAGATCACACCGATCACAACTCCAAGTATGGTTAGAAAGGTTCTGGTTTTTCGTCTTTTCATATTCATCAAACATAAATGACTGATCCAACCCATTTAGAACTCCTCCAATATCTCTTTCTTCCTCTTTCTTCTGCGAATGATCCAGATAACAATGAGTGCCGCAACAACCACAGCGGCAACAATCTCTATGATCATCTTACTGTAATCCTTCTTCTGTACATCCTTTACCTTTTCAATATCTGTATAGACAGGTGCACTTACGCTGATCGAGAAATTCTCTTCCAGCGTTGTTACATTTCCCGATTTATCTTCATATGTAACGATAAGCTTACCCATCTCACCGCCGGTGCCTGTCGTCTTCGTTGTGTTTGCAAGTATATCGATCGAGCCATTCTTACCCGGTTCGATATTCCCGATATAGACATCACCTTCAGATGTAAATCTTGTATCGATCTTTGCCTTTACATTATAAAGAGTAGATGCCCCCAGATTGCTGACACTTCCCATGATCTCGATAGAATCTCCGAGGGTCACATCTGATTCTGCATATACACCGGTGATCTCACCGCGCTGTTTAATCGTAACCGGCAGATAGATCGTATCTGTCACGGTATATGGATTGCCATAGCGGTCTTCATACTCATCTGTCACTGTCAGCTTATAAGCCTTTTCTTCCAGATTGGCTGCTGCCTGCATCGGGAACTCAAATGTATAAGTCTCTCCGCCTTCCAGACCTGCCAGATATCCGGTTCCGGCTCCGGATGCCGGAATCAGTTCGCCTCCTTCGGAAGCAACTGCCATTTTCAGATTACTGATCTTTTTATCTGCAGTATTCTTGATCGTAACCTCAAGTGTAAAGGTTCCACCTGCCACTACTTCATTCTCTTTGATCTTATAATCAGTTACCATAACCTTTGGCTCTGCTGCTGATACAGAAGCCATCGTATCCTTATATCCAAATACAGCAAGGAATCCAAGTACACATGCCATACAGATTGTAAGTATTCGTTTCATCTCTACATCTCCTCTCCTTCTGATATCTTTCCATCCGTGATCCTCACGATACGGTCTGCCTCTCTCGCCAGATCGATGTTATGTGTGATAAGTACCAGCGTCTGATCCAGCTTCTTAACAGAATCCTGAAGCAGGGTGATAACTTCATTTCCATTCTTGGAGTCAAGTGCTCCGGTAGGCTCATCGGCAAGGATCAATGCCGGGCGATTTGCCAGTGCTCTTGCGATCGCTGCACGCTGCTGTTGTCCACCGGATAACTGGTTTGGAAGATGCTTCCGTCTGTCCTTCAGGCCTAACATCTCGATGATATGATCGATGTAATCACGATCCGGTTTTCTGTGATCGAGCAGGATCGGCATCTTGATATTTTCCTCTACTGTCAGTACCGGGATCAGGTGATATGCCTGAAATACAAATCCGATCTTTCTTCTACGGAAGACCGACATCTCCTCATCGGTCAGTCTTGTAATATCCTTTCCGTCTACAATGACATTTCCCTCATTTGGAGTATCCACACCACCCATAACATGAAGCAGGGTGGATTTACCGGAACCGGATGCACCGACAACCGCCACGATCTCGCCCTTATTGACTGTCAGGTTCACATCATCAAGCGCCCATACTCTGGTATTTCCTTCTCCGTATATCTTTGTTACATGTTCCATTTTTACGATTTCCATAGCTTACCCTCTTTCCTCTGCATTCCCCGCAGATCTTTCTATCTATAATTTTTATCTACATATTTATTGCATTTCTGTTTTTTAACCTTGTCATACAGCAACTCCGTTGCAACTTTCCATCTGCTGTATCAGGCTTACATTTCATGCTTACTCCTCAAGCTTCAAATCTTCTACCATTGCTGCCGGAAGATCTCTGATCCCCAGCCAGATGCTTCCGCAGATGATCAGGCCGGATGCCACAAGTCCGACTCCAAATGCCCACCAGGCAATGGACTTTCCTGCCTCGATCACCATATTAAGATAGATAAAGAATCCATATGATATGCCAACACCTATAATAAAGCCGAATACATTCGCAACGACCGTCGTCATAACACCCTCTAACATAACAGTTTTTAACAGACGCTTTCTGGACATTCCGATCACCCGGAGCTGTGCGAATTCTTTTCGTCTCAGATGCAGATTTCCGGCTGTCGTATTCACGATGTTTACCGAACTTAATACAAAGATAAACAGTACTGCTGCGACTGCATACCGAACAAAGCTTTTCAGGTATACACAGATCTGCATAGCCTCTCCATATAATGAATCCTCGTTATAGGACAGCAATTCTGTTACAGCACTAACTGATATATGATCCATATCGATCTTATATTTCATACCGGCAATATCATTTTCTCCGTACCCGGTCAGATCAAAATAATCACCTTGCCGCATATAGATCTGTCGGTCAGAATCCCCTTCAAATACCTGCGTTCCAAGATCCAGAATACCTTCTACCTTATAGGTCTTATAATGACCCTCCGCGATCAGCCGGTCTTTAATCTTCTTATATTCCACATATTCCTGCCGCACGGAAGTCCGTTCTTCTGCGTTTTTTACTGTGCCGTATTCACTGTCGCTATCTTCTGTCGTACCTGCTTTTTTCTGCTGTTTTTCAAATTCCTGATCGATCTTCTCCTTTGCTTTCAGACATTCTTTCTGATATAAAGCAAAATCAACTAATTGAACCGTATCACCCAGTTCGAAATGATAAGTATCAAAATGATACGCTTTATCATATAAGGTATCATTCGTATCATCTGCCTCTTTCAGATCCCAACTGTTAAAGCTTCCTCCCTCAACGACCAGAATACCGTCCTCGGATAGTTCTGTCGTTCCTGCTTTCAGATATCTTGCAAGGTCATTCAGATCAGAATCGTCACATCCGATCACATCTGTGCTGTTTACTATACTTTCCGCTACACTTTTGGTAACTTCCGGATCTTTATCCTCTGATGTATCTCCTGTTCCATTTAACTTATCCATATAAAGATCGTAATAATATCCCATCGTGACCTTTGTCCGGAATTCATCTGTGATCTTTCCTGTATAAGAATCCGTATTTACAAGATCCCCCACACAGGCATATACCTTTTTGGACGCTACCACATTGTTATTCTTCGACAGATCCCGAAATACCTCCGCAGATGGCAAGGTGCTCTGTGCTTCTTCCAGGCTCGTTGAAGCTGACGAATACGATGTCAGATTGATCTGATATTCCCCATATTTTTCACCCGTTTCCTTCCAATATTTCCGAATCTGTCCCCAGCAGCTGCATATCAGTACGATCGCCGATATACTGAATACCATAGCTGTGACTGTCTTTATAAATCTTCCTTTATTTCGAAGGACACTCTTTCTGGCATATGCACCTTCGATTCCAAATATCTTTCCCATCAGACCGCCGCCATGACGACGAAGCTTTTCTTTCTTGATCCTGTATTCGCCACGAACCGCACTGACCGGTGTCATCTTCGTTACCAGTTTGGCATTCTCACGCATTACGAAATACATATCTCCCAGATAAGTGATCAGGATAGGGATCATCGGAATGATATGGAAGCCTGCGCTTATCTTAAATATAAATCCAAGGATCATGCTGACAATTCCGCCCATCACAATGCCGGCAAGCAGTCCGGCGATCTCAAGCATGGCTCCCATCCGATAGATGATGCCGCTTAACTGTCCTTTCGTCGCTCCGATACATCGTAAGATTCCATAGTCCTTTACCTGCTCTAATGTGAACATCTGGATCGTATTTCTGATAACTCCGACTGCAAAGACTGCAAATATATATGCAACTAACAGAACCACGATCAATATAACGTCAAATCCTTCCTCCATATCCTGCAGATACCAGGTGGACAGATCCCAGTTGAGTTCTGCATCCACCCCATAATCTTCTATCATCTCGTTCATGATCTTAGCCATCCTGTAAGGATGTCCGGTATTTACATACAATGCATTGTCATATACCTTTTCTACATATTTGCCATCCGTTCCATCGATCATCTCCCACTCACTCACCACATACTTTCCTGTGTATGCCTGTGTGACACGATCATCCGACGCGATCTGTGATAAGGTTTCCTGATCATCCGTCAGGAACACGATCTCATAGTCCGCTTCCTTTCTTACATCCTTTTGCTGCTGCAACATATAAGAATAGAAAATGTTCAGTCCCGCATACAACACGATTACTGTGATCATTACACCGATGATCGTGATCACACATCGTTTTTTGCTTGCTTTCAGGTAATATACTGCAAGTTTCTTATAGTCTGTCATTTTCACCTCTCCTTTTTATTTCACCCCGATAATTTTGGCCTCTCTTCATCATTATCGATTTTTTATTCCTCAAGCTTCAGGTCATCTACAATATCAATCGGAAGATCCTTAAGGGATGCATAGATACTTCCAAAGATCACCAATGTGGAGGCGACCAGCCCGACTCCAAATGCCCACCAGGCAATGGTTTGTTTTATATATAAAAACATACTGAGATATGTATAAATATATATCGTAAAAATCGAACCAAATAAGAATCCCAGAACATTTGACAGGACCGTCGCCATCGTGCCCTCTAACATGACCGTATAGATCAGTCTCTTTCTGGACATTCCGATCACCCGGAGCTGCGCCAGTTCTTTTCGCCTCATATGCAGATTTCCTGCTGTGGTATTAATAATGTTCACCGAACTCAACACAAATATAAAAGCAGCAAACGCCAATGCATACCGAACTATATTTCTGGCATAAGCATATCCGTACAGTACATCTGTAATATCGCCTATTCCGGTTTCAAAATAGGATACCGGCACACTGTCAAGATCGATCGCGTACTTTACTCCTGTCACATCCTGTTCGCCATATCCGGTCAGGTCAAAGTAGGAATCTCTTTTCATATAGATATCTCCCCAGTCCGGAAGCAGCTGATCTCCAAAATCCAGAACTCCCTGAACTGTATAGGTTCGATAATATCCTTCCTCAATAAGTTCCTGACGGATACGCTCAGCGATCACATACTGTTCACGCCAGGTTGATCTGCCCTCTTTGGTTGCCCGTTCTTCTGAGATATAGGTATCTCCCGTATCTACCTCAGGACTGACCAGAATACTGTCTGCCATCATCTTTTCATAAGCCGCCTGATATCGTTTCTCATATTCCCTGTAATCAACCAGCTGGATCATATCTCCTACCTGCAGATCATATGTATCAAAATGCTTTCCCAGATCATACAACGTCACTCCGTCATCATAGCTTCCGGAATAATCCATTACGCTTCCTCCGCCAACGACCAGAATACCATCATCATCCAGCTCCGCAGTTCCACTCTCTATAAACTCGGACAGATAGTCCAGATCATTCTGATCACAACCTTCAATGCTTATAAATGAACTATTCAGACTGTCAACAGCCTTTTCATATTCTACATCATCTTTCTCGCTGTATTCCTTTGTATTCCGTTCTCTCCATCTCTGCATCATTGCTTCGATGTAACTTCCCAAACTCGTCTGTTCTGCATAATCTTTGTTAAACTTGCCATAATAGGTTTCAGGATCTACCAGATTTCCTCTGGCACTGTATACCATTTTTGTTTCTGTTACATAGTAATGCAAAGAATTCTCTTTGATCTCCTCGACAGAAGGCAAATCCTCACTCTGTATCCATTCCACATCATTAAATATGCTGGCAGGGGATTGGTTTTCTTCCAGATATCTGCCATACATATCATTAATATTCTTTTTCGTATCATGAACCATACTTCCGGTACTTAAGCATATAATGATCGCCGTTATGCTGAGCATCATGGCTGTTACTGTCTTTGCAAATCGTCCGCTGTTCCGCAGTACACTTTTTCTTGCGTAGGCTCCTTCAACACCGAACAGCCGCCCCATCAGACCATTTCCACGTACCTTGATCTTTTCCTTTTTGATCCGGTACTCTCCACGTACTGCACTGACCGGCGATGTCTTCGTCACAAGCTTTGAGCACTCCTGCATAACAAAATACAGATCTCCAAGATATGCGATCAGGATCGGAATAATCGGTCCGATATGGAATCCGACATCAACATCCTTTAAAAAACCAAGGATCACACTGATGATGGTTCCGAGCAGTACACCGACTGCAATGCCTGTCACTTCCATGCCTGCCCCTATCCTGTATATGATCCGGTTCAACTGTCCTTTCGTTGCTCCGATGCATCGCAGGATTCCATAGTCCTTCACCTGCTGCAGGACAAACATCTGAACCGTATTCCTGATCATTCCGACAGCGAAGATCGCAAAGATATATGCTATCAGCAGAACAAGGATCAGCAGAACACCGATCAGTCCATCTTCATCCTGAAGATATAACACTGCCAGTTCATTATTTAATCTTGCATCCACCCCATAATCGGCTTTCATATTCTCCATGATCGACTCCATCTTATAAGGATGTCTGACATTCACATATAAAGCATTTTTATAATTTACTTCTACAAATTTTTCTTCATCACTGGCATATTCTTCCCCTGTATACGCCCCGTTATATGCCTGAAGTATCTGGTCATCTGCAGCGATCTGCGCTAATTTCTCTGTATCATCAGACAGAAAAACGATCTCATAATCTGCTTCTTTTCTCACTTCCTGCCGTGTCTGAAGCACATACGAATATCCAAAATTCAATGCCGTATATAATACAGCTACCGTGATCATCACCCCAACGATCGTAACGATACACTGCCTTTTACCTGCTTTCAGATAATAAAACGCGAGTTTTTTATAATCTGTCATTCATTACCTCCCCGTGATATATATGAAAAAAAGATAGATACATTTTCGTTGTATCTATCTTCTCACTTCTATCTTACATTCCCGTGAATATCTGTGTATTCTTTTCTTACAATATTGTAAGAAAGAGGTAACAAGCAAATAATTCATTTGCCAGCATATCTCAGGCGTTTTATTTTTTCAAAAAAGTATTCACATGCTTCTGTTTCTGTTTGAAATTTCTTTAAACCAGATCTTCTCCCTTTTTCACTATAATATACACACCATTTCTCTTCTTTTACTATACATAATCTTTCGTTAGGCAAACCCCCTTTTAAAATAGAATATGTATCTTTAGGAATACCTAGTTTATTCAATTTTTCTTCTAATTCAAATACTTTCACAAATATCTCCGTTTTCTAATATATCATTTCAATTCATCAGGCATCTTCCATATCATACTCTGAACACGTCTCGTAATCTTCCTGCAGTATTTTCACCCATCGTTTTATGGCTCCCCACATACCATCAGAATGGCTCCATCCTTCCCAGTCAAAACATTTACTTAACTTTTCTTTATTATTAAAAACCGCCTGCATAACTACAGGTTTTAT